>JADMIM010000081.1 GCA_015478585.1 Thermaceae bacterium
TAGGAGCGAAATCGAAGCGACCGGAGTCGGCTTCGCTCTCCCGGCGGAAGCGGCTGGGCCTCATAAATCTACCGCCAAGGGCTTCACTGGGCTTTCTCCCGCCAGGCCATCTGGGGCTCGTAGAAGGGGATGGGAACCCCGGCCAGGCTTCCCTTGTGACGCATCTCGGCCTCGGTCACCCAGGCTGGGAGTGCTTCACGCACGCGGTCAACCTGAAGCAGAATGGCCTCGGCTTTGGTCTTGAGGAGGTTGCGCCCGAAGTAGGCGGCAATGGCGACTACCAGGCCCGCAGCGGTGTTGACCAGGGCCTCGCTGATGCCCCCGGCCAGTTGGGTAGGGCCGGGCGAGCCCGTAGCAGAGAAGACCTGGAAGGCGTGGATCATGCCTAGCACCGTTCCCAAGAGGCCCAGCATGGGCGAAATCTGAGCCATGGTAGCCAGCATGGGCAGCGACTGAGTCAGGCGCGACTCCTCGAGTACCGCCGCTTCGCTCATGGCCTGGGCCACCGACTCCCGCCCAGTCGGGGTGCGCTGCAAACCTGCCCGCACCACGTTGGCAACGGAGGTGGGTTGCTGGGTCAGCCGCAAGGCTCCGGGCAGGTCGTGCTGCATCAGGGCGGCATGGACACGGGTGAGCAGCAAAGTGGGGTCGCCCCCGGCCCGAGAAAGAGCCATAAATCGCCAGATTAGCAAGTACAGCACGTACACCGATAACAACAGCAAAAGCCAGAAAACCGGGCCTGCGGCTTTCAACATCTCCGATAGCGGCATAAACCTCCTATGGATACTCCAGCCCACCCCGCTCGAGAGTCAGAATGGACGAGGGTTGCAGAACTTTCGCACATCTACTCCTAAGCTAAAGGGGAAAAGTGAAACTTTAGTGAAGTGTGGTGGGCTCGAGGGCACAGAGCTAAACGCAAAACGTCGAACGCCAAAAGCTAAAGGCTAAATACAAAGGGCCTTAGCGCTACACCAGGACAGCATAATTGTCATGTCAAAAACGCTGTCCAGGACGCAATCCGTGTTTTTAGTTTTTTGACTTTAAGTTTTTGCCCTTGGGGTTAGTCGTTCGACTTTTGGCGTTTGACGATCTTTAGCTCTATGCTCTCCGCGCCTTGCTTTGTGTCTCGAGCTTGTCGCTCGAGGTCTTCCCGACTTGGGTATGCTAGGTTAGGCTCGAGGACGCAATGGGACTACTACTCGCAGGGGTAATTGGTTTGGCGGCAGGTATACTCTCGGGACTTTTTGGCATCGGGGGGGGAATTGTGGTGGTGCCCGCGCTTATTTTTCTGGTGGGCCTGACTATCCGCGAGGCCACCGGAACCTCCCTAGCAGCCTTGCTGCTGCCGGTAGGTATTCTGGGGGTTTTGGCCTATGCCCGCTTGGGGGCCGTGCGCTGGCCTATCGCCGCTTTATTGGCGCTGGGTTTGGTGATAGGAACCTATTTTGGAGCCAGACTGGCCCTCAACCTGCCCGAGATTGCCCTGCGCCGGGGTCTGGCGGTTTTGCTATTGGTGGTCGCCTTGCAACTGGTGCTGCGCCGGTAGTGCGGCAGGGGTTAAGGGGAAAAGCGATTACTTAATGGAATAGAAAGCCATGACCTTATTTGCCACTAAGTCGTAGCTGGGATTGACGGCATTGGCATCGCTGGGGTCGCGCGGTGCGGCTAAAAGGGCCTCGAGGTCAACCACGGCCAGAGAGGTTTTGTCCCCATTGAGCAAGAGGCCGTAGTGTTTGCTGCTGCTCGAGAGCGTGAATACCCCTAAACCGTGGGGATCGCCGGGGTTCGTCCAGGAGACACTCGAGGGAGCTGGAATGGTAGAGAAAACATAATCCCCTGGTACCAGCGTGGCAGTAGAGCTGGTAGGCATTCGCAAAACCCCCATCGAACCTTTGCTGCTGCCACTACAAAACTCAGCCATAAATAGCGCGATGTGGGAGCTAGAGTCTACGGCGATATCGGTGAGAGGGTACGCGCAGGAGCCACCGTATTTGAGCACGGTGGACTGAGCCCCACCTTGGAATTGGCCCACGGCAGGCTGGTCGAGCACCGGCGAGTTGAGGTTAATCAGGTATAGCGTAGGGTTATATTCGTTAGCGGTTACGGCGAGGTTGGTGTTGGTATCTATTGCACCGTGGTCGGGTTCGGCCAGCCCGGTCGGGGTGGGCGAGAGGATGTAGCGTTTGGCACTGCTGAGGTCAACCAAGTCCAGCGAGTCTGGTTCGCCACCGCTGCCATAGCGAGGTGAGAATATCTGGTTGGTGGTGGGGTTATAGCCAAAGTTTTCGGCAATTGGTACGGCGATGGTTTTGCTAAAGGTTTTGCTGCCGGTATGGTCAAACAGGCGGTATCCGCCCTTGGTGGAGAAGATCATGCGATTATCTTTGGGGTCATAGAGTGCGCCACAAATAATGCAGCTTCCCCCGCTAAAGGATTCCGAATCGGTTAGGCCAGTATCTACAGTCTGTACCGATAAGTCGCTGGCGTTAATCAGGCTGACCTTGCTGGACTGAAAAGAAGTACAGACTATGACAGCGTTGTTGTAGTCGGCGGCACAGGCATCGGGAACCGGATTGAGGGTTACGGTCGCAGGTGAGAGGCTCGAGGTGTGTACTGAGGAAGGGGTCAGTCCGGTGCTGTCGGCGAGCTGAATCTTGGAGAATCCGGTGGGCGTTGGCACGAAGGCAAAGGTTTTTCCACCCTGAGAAATCACCGCCACGCTACCGGTGGCATTATTGGTGGCCGGTGGGGGGGTAGGGGTTGGGGTAGACTGCGAAGAACAAGCCACCAGGAGTAGCCCGAGTACCGCTAAAACCACCCAGCGAATCTGCATACTTACCTCCTCGAGGTAAAAGTTTTCAGGCCAGTCGTTTTCATTAGTATCCTCTCGGTACTATCCATATGTCAACGCCAGTAAACTACCCAAAGGCGATTGGAAAATGCCGTCTAGGGCAGTTTTTGGAAAGAATCTGGGATAGGCTGGAATTACGGTTGAGTTATTGCCAGGCCTATAAATCAGGTGAGAAGCGAGCGGTTCTGACTCTCACGGCCTTCAAATAACCTTAGGGGAAGCTTCTATTTGAGGTAGACTGCCTCGAGAAAACCCATTTCCTCAATCGGAAAAACCGCAGCAGAACTGGGGTTGGCCGCTATGAAAAAATACTTTTGGATGGGCCTAATGGCAATGGCTTCAGCCGGGCTAGCTGCGCAGAGCGGTTATCAGCTCAGAGTGCTGTCCTGGAGCTGTTTTGTTTTTGAAAATGCGACCATCGTGCGGGGAACTGTCAAAAACATCGGCCCCAGCAGCTTATCTAATCTGCGGGTCAATGCCAGAGTTATGGGCAAGGGTTTACGGGTAGCTTCCAACTCGGCGCTGGTCAACAACCGCAGGCTGCGTCCAGGAGAGGTGACGGGCTTTAGCGTAAAGGTAATGACCAACTTTGATAGCAAAAAGCGCTGCGAACTGGGGTTTCGCAATCCAGTGCTGGTACAGATTGCGGCCCTGATTCCAAACCCACGCTAGGCTTTGGCCTGAAGTAGGTCTGGCAGAGCTATCGCGGCTTTCGTTATTTTTGCCGCAACTCCTAGCGGCAAAAAATGAGCTTGGAACAATCTTTCTAAGCGGATGAACCACCCTATTCTTTCTGAAAATCGCCCTAAACCCACCAGATCTATGCGAGCTAAGTATCCCCAAATCTGACTAGAGCCACATCAGCAACTCGGTAGCTCTGTAAATACTTGTCCCTGACAGTGCAGCCGTCAGATTCGGGGAACCCCTTAGAACCCAAATCTAATGTGGGGATACTTATCTGGCCTGCAAACGTGGCGTATCCGACAGGAGTTTTTTTACCCGAAATCGTATTCAAAGGTCATCAACTCATGCTGGAACTCGGCCTGGCCCCGTAACCCCCGCAGTTCGCCGGTAGCTGAGCCTGGTTCGACCAAACCGTATAGCCTCGAGTTCCCCGCACTGTCACGGGTCGCGCCGTGCTGCACTACGAAACTGCCCGATTTGCCGCTAAGTTTTCCGGTGATACGCTCGAGGGCTACATAGGTCGCAGCGCCGTCTTCGGCAACATACATCAGCAATTCCGCCGTGCCCTTGCCTTCGATTAAGCCGCTGCAGGTCTTTTTCACCGTGGCCCTCGCCAGCGATGGAGCGCCAGGGGTCTCGTCGAAAGCAGTCTGATCCCAAGCGGTGATTTTGAAAGGGATTTCTACACGATTGCCCATAAATCGGCCCTCCAGTCCCCATCAGGCCAGCCAGTGACGATATGCTACCTCGGCGATTTTCCCGATGAGGACGATGCCGGGATGGTCAGGATAGAACTTCAGGTCGGTCTCGGTTTCGCTCAGGACAGTAATTGCAAAAGCCCTGTGGCCTCGAGCCAGAATTCCGGTGTCGTGGCGGCAGCAGCGAATTTCTCCCGACTTCGAGTAAAGCTTGAGCGCGGTAGTTCCTTCTTCCAAGTCATCCAAATCGGCGGGTAGGTAGCGCAAAAACGAGGTGAACTGCTGTCTGCTGAGAATGTCCAGTGCGGTTTTGGTGGCGACAGGGGAGAGCAGCTCCCCTTGCCACAGTGACCGCAGCAGAAGGCCCAAGTCCTGCGCGGAAATCTTGGAAACATCGCCTGGTTCGCGCCGAGGGTCGGGCCGCTCTGCAGGCAGGGAGAGCATCCCGGCGCTGTGGGTCTGTGTCCAGCCCCTGGCCCGGTAGTAGGTGTTGAACGGCTCTTTATGCCCGAAAAACTCGAGGGCCACATTGGTCGCGGTGTTATCGCTGACCACGATCATCAGGGTCAAAATGTCGAGCAAGGGTAGAGACAGGCCCGGCGAGAGGTCTTTGAGGATTCCCGAGCCCTGGGCGACGGTTTCTGGCTTGACCAGCAGGTTTTGAGCAAGGTCGGCCTGGCTGGAAAGCGCATAGCACAGCATCGGCAGTTTGATGGTACTGGCCGCCATAAATTGACGCTCACGCAGGTGGCTGAAGGTTTCGCCGGTGGCGAGGTTCTCCAGATAGACCCCGACCTCACCAACAAAGCCTTGGATAAGCGCCTGAATTTCCTGCTTCAGACTCATTGATTTCTCTCCAAGATAGCGTCAATGGCTTGGGCAAAACCACCCTCCCGCACGTGTCCTACGATGTGGTCGGCCACTGCTCTGACGGCCTCGATAGCGTTGCCCATGGCTACCCCAAGGCCCGCCTCGCGGATGGCTAACACGTCGTTGTCGCTGTCACCGATCATGGCGATTTCGCCCAAGCCAATCCTGTAATGCTCGGCCAGCCAGCGCAACCCGGTAGCTTTGGAGATGCCTTTTTTGATGACCCCAGTAATTACCTCTCGAGGCGAAAGATACTCGGCTAAATCCAGGTCGGCGAGCGCAGCGATTTCGGGCCGGGCGCTTTCCCACAGGCTGTAATCCGGCACTACGAACCACATTCGCACCGGTGGTTCTTGGGCTGGGTCAATCTCCTCCAGCCGCCTCGAGCAAGCTTCGATTCCGGTCATCGCCACGTGCTCGAGGATGCCCGGTGGCATCAGCTCGGGCTCGTAGTAGCGTCCGCCGGTGCTGGTGTTGAGGTCGAAGCTCAGACCGTTGCTGCGAGCAATCTCGACCAGCGCCCTAGTATTGGGCAGGGGCTCGGCCAAAAGCGGACGACCCTCTGCCGTGCAGATCGAAGCTCCGTCGTTGAAAACATGGGGGCCACCTAGCTCCAGGCGCTGGGCGTACTCCAGGCCAAACCCACCTTGCGGTCTGCCGGTGCAGACCGCGAATTTCAGCCCAGCCCTTTTCCCCCGCTCGATGGCCGCCCAAGCTGAATCGGGTACGCCCAGGGTTCGACCTGCGTAAAAAGTTCCATCCAGGTCAAGGGCCACCAGCTTGATCACACCTGATCCTCGGGGCCGCTCGGCGTGGGGTTCTCTAGGCTGGATGCGCCACCCTCTAAGGTTTTGGAAAACTCCCGCGCCAGCTTGAAAGCCTCGGCCAGACCACAGTTTTCCACACTGTCCACCACGTAATAAGCGGCCTGCTTGACCGAGTCGGGGGCGTTGCCCATAGCGATGCCCAGCCCAGCAGCGCGAATCAGCTCGAGGTCGTTTTCTCCGTCCCCCACCATAGCGACTTGTGAGAGAGAGAGCCCGTATTGGGCTGCCACCCATTTGGCCGAGGAGCGCTTGGAGGTGTGCCAGTTGGTGACGGAGGCAAAAATTACCCCCGGCATACCGGGGCTAGTCGCCTGGTGAATCTCCACCCCACTGACCAGGGCTACCTGAGCCCGAACAGTGTCCCAGACTGGCCCCTCGCGCACCAAAAACTGTGCCCGCACCGGCTGGCCGGGAATCTCCATCAGGTCGTGGCGCTGGGCCTCGAGGCCGATCATCTGCTCGTGCTGGCGAATCTCGGGGGTGTCGGCCTCGACAAAAAATCCCCCCTCGGGGGTATAGGCTTCCAGGTCTAAATTGTATCGCCTGGCCAGGGACACCAGTTGCTCGTAGCTCTTGAAGCTCATCCGCTCGGCCTTGCGCACGCCACCGTCGCCGCCCAGCACCACCGCCCCAGACTCGAAGATATGCAAGCCCTGGGGATCCAGGCGCTGGGCGTATTCCAGGGCAAAGCTACGCCCCGGTCGCCCGGTGCAGATACCCAGATGCAGACCCGCCGCGCGGGTGGCCTCGGCCCCTTCCCAAGCGCATTCAGGCACGCCTTTGGGGCCAAACAAAGTTCCGTCAATATCTACGAGCACCAGCCGAATCACAGGTTTATCCTATCGTGTTTTTTAAAGTAGGGTTAAGCTATGCCTACAAGCGTAGCCCTCCAATATAAGGCTTCCTTGCAAGGCCATTACTCCAAAAGAACAACCTTCGCTGCGCTGTCAGCATAACAAGGTAATATACCTCTTACGAAATTATAAAATTAGCTCGAGCGGTCGTCTCGGACGTAGCTATTGGCTATCTGCTAGGAGCTATCCGCGACTTCTGAAAGAAGTCGAATGTTTGGGTAGCTTTCTGCTAGTTGCTGTCAGCTTCCACTTCGGGTGCTCTATCGCGGTTTCCGCTATTTTTGCCGCCAGGAGTGGCGGCAAAAAGGAGCTGGATACGGTCTTTCTAGCTCAATGGACTGTCCTATTCTTTCTGAAGACCGCTCTAGGTTTCCCCACCCATCACAGCTCGAGGATTCCCTTATCTGCCAAAACCGCCTGGCCCCCAATAAACACGCCCAAAATAACCCCCGATGGCCCGTATTCCACCCGCACTTCCACCAGGCCCGGCATCCCCATCTTGTGGCCCTGGAGCATGGTCAAGGTGACGGCCTCCTCCCAGCGCGGCACCACTCCGGCTCGAGCCAGGAGTGCTCCCAGCGCAGCATTAGCCGAGCCAGTCACGGGGTCTTCGGGGATGCCCAGCAAAGGAGCAAAGGTGCGGGCATAAAAACTGCGGGGGCCCAGCGGGGCATACAGATGCACGGTGTCTACCTCGAGCCCGGCCATCCGCTCAGAGAGCCGAGCCATATCCGGCTCGAGGTCGTCTACCAGCCCTGGAGCAACTACCGGCATAAAAAGCGACCACAGGCCGGTAAAAGCGATTCCGTAGGGCAGACCCCGGTGCAGGTAGCGTTCGTTGGCCCCCAGGGTGTCCATAAACTCCTGCAAGATTTTCCAACTGGGTGGGTCGCGGAAGCGCGGGGCTGGGCCGCGCACGATGGCCTTAAAGGGGAGGCCCTCGGCCTCGAGTAGCTCTACTGAGAGCGCCTCGCCAATGGTACGCAGGTAGAGTTTTTTGCTATGCGCTGGAATATGGCCCTCTCTGGCCAGGGTCAGGGCCAGAGCTACCGAGGCGTGACCAGAAAACTCCACCTCGCTGGTGGCAGTGAAGTAGCGCACGCTAAAGCCACTGCCATCCCAATCGGTTACGAAAGCGGCCTGAGACTGGTTGAGCCTGCTGGCTACGCGCTGCATCTCCTCGCTGCTCATGCCCCTGGCATCGAGCACCAGGGCCACCCGGTTGCCTCCGCCAGGAGTCTCGGTGAAGGCATCCACCAGAAGATAGGGGATTTTAGCCACGGGGAACCTCGAACGAGTGCCAAACGCCAAACGCCAAACGCCAAATGCTAGAAAAGCCCTTCTCCCCTCGGGAGAGGGGCTGGGGTGAGGGGCAGTAGTGGACGACGAACATGAGGGCTGATTACTCCTTCACGGCGATGCCAAGCATCGCCAACTGGTCTGAGTCTACGGTGCTGGGGGCTCCGGTGAGGGTTTCCTTGCCCTCTTTGTTTTTGGGGAAGGCGATCACTTCGCGGATGCTCTCTTCGCCTGCTAGGTTGGCTACCCAGCGATCCAGGCCCCAGGCGATGCCGCCGTGGGGTGGGGCTCCGTAGGAGAGCGCCTCAAGCAAAAAGCCAAACTTCTCCTGGGCTTCTTCGGCCCCGATGCCAAGCTGGGCGAACATCCGCTCTTGCAGGTCACGGCGGTGAATACGAATCGAACCTCCTCCGGCCTCGCTGCCATTCAAGACCAAATCGTAGGCATAGGCCCGCACCCGCCCAGGGTCGCTCTGGAGGTGCTCGAGGTCGTCTAGGTTGGGGCTGGTGAAGGGGTGGTGCATATAAGTCCAGCGCTGGTTATCCTCGTCCCAATCCAGGAGTGGGAAGTCTATCACCCAGGCGAAATTGTAGCCGGATTCGATCAGGTTCAGCCGCTTGCCCAGCTCGAGCCGCACCGCGCCCAGACTCTCCACGCTCCTCCGCCACGGCCCAGCCACGAACAAAGCCGTCTGACCCTCAGCGATCTCGAGGTGTTGATGCAGGCTGGGGGGTATAAACTTGGCGATTCCCCCAGTCAGCGCCCCGTTCTCGCGTTTGACCCAGGCTAGCCCCGCCGCCCCTTTGCTCTTGGCGACGGCCTCCAGCGCGTCTATCTCCTTGCGCGGCAGGTTGGCGGGCACCAAGAGCGCCTTGACCGCCTGGGCCGAGGCGAAGGCGCGAAACTCCCCGCCTTTGAAGACCTCGGTGACATCGGTGAACTCCAGGCCAAAGCGCAAATCCGGTTTGTCGGAGCCGAAGCGGTTCATGGCCTGGGCGTAGGTCAGGCGGGGAAAGGGCAGAGGAATCTCGAGGCCCAGGGTTTCTTTCACCACATATGCGGCTAGGCGCTCGTTCAGGTCGAGCACGTCCTCCTGGGTGACGAAGGACATCTCGAGGTCGAGCTGGGTGAAATCCGGCTGGCGGTCGGCCCGCAAGTCCTCGTCGCGGAAGCAGCGGGCAATCTGAAAATAACGGTCGTAGCCCGCGACCATCAGCATCTGCTTGAACAGTTGTGGCGACTGGGGTAGGGCGTAGAAGCTGCCGGGCTCGAGGCGGCTGGGCACCAGGAAGTCTCGAGCCCCCTCCGGCGTGCTGCGGGTCAGGAAGGGGGTTTCGACACTGATAAACCCTTCGCTGTCCAGAAAGCGGTAAATCGCCGTGATGAACTTGTGGCGTAGGCGCAGGTTTTGGTGTAGGCGCTTGCGCCTCAAGTCCACCACCCGCTGGCGCAGCCGTACGTCCTCGCTGACGTTCTGGTCGTCCTCGCCACGCCAACCAGCATCAATCTGGAAGGGGAGTGTGCGGGCTTCACTGAGGGTTTGCAGAGCTTCGGCCACGACCTCCACTTTCCCCGTGGCGATCCTGCTATTGGCCTGCTCGGCAGGCCGTGCCCGCACCGTGCCCTCGACTCTAACCACCCACTCCGAGCGCACCCGGTCGG
Organism: Thermaceae bacterium; assembly: GCA_015478585.1. GTDB lineage: Bacteria > Deinococcota > Deinococci > Deinococcales > Thermaceae > Meiothermus. The sequence goes on from JADMIM010000081.1 coordinate 9,746, forward strand.
CCTCGGCAAAGGGCACGCTGCCGGGATTTATCACCACCTGCAGGATGCCCTCGCGGTCGCGCAGGTCTATGAAAATCAGTCCGCCCAAATCCCGCCTACGGTTGACCCAGCCCTCGAGCACTACCCGCTGCCCGATATTTTCCTCGCTTACCTTGCCACAATACGTCGTCCGGCGCATGGGCCATAGCATACCGGGTTATCCGCTTCAGCCGGAATAGACCGCCCTACGCCAAGGGGAGGTCAAAGGGGTTGGTCACGGTTCAAGACTGAACCCCCTGGCCCGGCGAACGATTGCGCTGGACGTGGCTCCAGGCGTGGGCAATAGCCTGGTCGGTGGTTTCGAAGAGGTGGTGTCCATGCTGGGTAATCTCGTCCAACAAATCCATGCGCTGCAGCACCTCGGTGGGTTGGGGTTGCAGCCCGGAGAGCAGAAACTTGATGCCCTTGCGCTCGAGGGCCTCCTTCATGAACTTGAGCGCGTTGGCCCCACTGGCATCTATCACCTTGACCCGTCGCATCCGCAAAATTATCGCATCCACGCTGGATATTTGGGTCAGGCTCTGGATAAACTCGCCGGCTACGGCGAAGAAAAGCGGCCCGTCTACCCGGAACGCCACCACCCGCTCGCGTAGCAGCTCGTGGTCTATCTCCGGTAGGGCCGGAGTCAGGTTCATGGGCTCCACGCTGAGGGTGTTCTTCATGCGCTGGATGAAAAGAATGCCTGCCAGCACCAGCCCCACCTCGATAGCCAGCACCAGGTTGAAGGCCACGGTGGTCAGCATGGTGATCAGCAAAGTCGAGAGGTCGCTCTTGGTCGACCGCACGATGGCTTGTACCGCCTCCCACTCCACCATCCGCACCGCCGTGACCATCAGGATTCCCGCCAGCACCGCCAGGGGGATTAGCTTAGCTAGCGATCCCAGCACCGCCACAATTAGTAACAAGAAAACCGCGTGGGTGAGGCCAGTGATTCGAGTTTGCGAGCCGGAGCGCACCCCGGTGAGTGTACGCACGATGGCTCCGGTGGCCGGTATGCCGCCGAAGAATGGGGTGATCAAGTTAGCGATACCCGAACCCAGGATTTCCCTATCGGGGTCGTGTTTTTCCCGGATGGTCAGGCTATCGGCAACCACTGCCGAGAGCAGGGTTTCGATGCCTGCCAGCAGAGCCACAGCCAGGGCCGGGCTAAATAGATAGCTGAGGTCGTTCAGGCTCCACTGAGGCAGGTGTGGGGTGGGCAGGCTCGAGGGAATCAACCCAATTCGAGGGACATCCATGTGAAATACCACGCTCACCAGCGTGACCGCCACCAGCGCCACGATGCTCCCTGGTACCCTCTTGACCCAACGCTGCCACCCCAGGATCACGGCGACCGTCAGCAGGCCCAGGAAGACCGTGCCCAGGTGAGGAGCCTCGAGGTAGCTGCGAATTGCCGTGAAGGTGGTGGGCACGATGCTGGCCCCCTTAGAAGGAGCCACTCCCAAAAAGGCTGGAACCTGCTGCAAGAAGATAATTATGGCGATGCCGTTGGTAAAGCCGGTTACTACCGGGTAGGGAATTAGATTGATCAGCCTGCCCAGCCGCAGCAGGCCCAACACTACCAGGATTACCCCTGCCAACAAGCCCACCAGATATACCTTGTCCACACCGTACTGAGCGATGATGGGCAGCAATACCACTGTCATGGCTCCGGTGGGGCCAGTGATGTTGTACCGCGAACTGCCAAACAGCGAGCCGATAAAGCCCGCCACAATCGCGGTGAATATCCCCGCTGCCGCTCCGGCCCCACTGGTTACGCCAAACGCCAGCGCCAGTGGCAAGGCCACGATACCCACGCTGATTCCAGCCAGGAGGTCTTGTTGCAAGCGGGCTGGCGTATAGTCGTGAAATTCTTTGCGCCATACAGGAACCGGGTTGAGTTGGCTCAACCAGTCCAGGGAAGAACGGTTAGCCGCTCTCAAGAAACCACCTCATCTGCGCGTATTTGCTCGAGCAAAGCCCCAGACTGGGCCAGTTGGCGCTGGAAGATGGCCCGTCCTAAGTCCAGGAAGATATAAACCTCATTGTCGCTCACCCGGTAAAACACCGTGGTGCCTTCCTTGCGGGTTTCCACGAAATTACGTTGGCGCAAGACTGCAAGCTGCTGAGAAAGGCTGGACTGATCCGCTGCCAAAATCTCACTTAAGCTGCCTACGCTACGCTCGCCTTCGCGTAGAGCATCGAGAATCGCCAGCCGCAGGGGGTGGCCCAGGGCTTTGAAAAACTCAGCTTTGAAACGATGTAGCGGTGAGTTCATATAGATTATAATATTCAAATAAATAAATATTGCAATATATACCCAACTCGCCAAGGCCCAGCATGCTTGTCTTGATGGAGAAATTCTTTCTCCAAAAAACTCAGAACCAGCTGACAGTAGCTCTCCTGGCTAAAACCTACCCAGCCAAACAACCGCTGTATTCTTCAGCACGTCGCCGAACCCACGCCCCCGCTCTCGAGCCATCCGCCCCATTCGCTAGCCTCGGCCAACTCACCGTCCGCGCCAGCTCCAAGCTCACCACCAACTACGCCACGAAGGCCAATCCCTGTCGGTGTATTCGCCAGTGTGGGGACAAGAAATCTACCAGCGTTGTATCATCCAAGGCAACCGCTCCTTTCCGGTGTTCCTAAGCAAAAAACACCCTACAGGGGCGGCCTTCTTTTGCCTACTCAGAGTTTTGTCGTGTACTTAGCTGCAATCCATATCAGCTGTTTTTAACTCGTCCAGTAGATGCCCTTACGATCAGCTCAACTGGAAGCGTAATCGTAGCAGTCGGGATCAATTCGGTACTGCGGATGATTTTTAGGAGCGTCTGGCCTGCCAAAGTGCCCATGTGTGCCTTGGGAGAGCGCACGGTGGTCAGGGGAGGCTCGAGGTAAGCCGCACTGGCAATATCGTCGTAGCCTACTACCGAGATGTCTGTGGGGATGGACAGCCCTTGAGAATAAATAGCGTGCATGGCCCCGATGGCGATGACATCGTCGTGGGCTACCACAGCGGTAGGCGGCTGACTCAGGCGTAACAGTTGTCCCATGGCGATATAGCCTGCCTCGTGGGTTCCGTCGCACTCGAGGATCAGTTGGGCCTCCAGGCCCAACCCTGCTTTTTCTAAAGCTTGCTGGTAGCCTAGCGATCGACGGGTGCTAAGAGCGCTGGTGGGTTTGTGTTTGAGTAAGGCGATGCGACGATGCCCCAAACCTAACAGATGTTCGGTGGCAAGAAGGCCTCCATGCAGTTCATTAATTCCGATGCAATGTACACCGGGTAAATCGTGCTCTAGCACGATCACCGGGATACGGGCTTGCAGCAATGGCTCGATAAGTTTCTGTGGCTCGGCGTGGGGGGTGATAACCACGCCGTCTACATGCTTGGCTCGCAACATTTGCACAAAGCGCCGCTCGAGCTCGGGCTGGCGCTCGGTGTTGCATAGCAGAACCAAAAAGCCTTCCTGGGTGCAGATACCCTCCAAACCCCGAACTACCTCGGCATACACCGGGTTGGTCATCCTAGGGATGATGACTCCAATGGTTGAACTTTGTTGCCGCCGCAGGCTCCGAGCTAGCTCGTTGGGGTAATATCCCAGTTCCCAAATGGCCTTCTCGACTTGCTCTCTGGCTTTGGTAGAAACTGGTCTGGGGCCATTGTTGACCACGTAAGAAACCGTAGCTACCGAGACCCCCGCTCGCTCAGCCACATCTTTGTGGTTGACCCGCTTACGCCTCACAACATCTCAAACCTATCACACTCCTAGAGATCGCGAAAAGCTGCGGTTACGCCGGGCACTATCCTTGGGGCGGCCCATGCCGGGCAACACGTCTTGTTTAACCACAATCCAACCCACATAGCCAGCGTTCTCCAATTTCGACCAGAAGATTGGCGAAATCAATGTCCCCCTGGCCGAGTTCGCAGAGCACTCCGTTTCCCACCGACCGTAGAGCATCCCAGCCTTCCTGGCGGGAACGGGCTGCCACTTCGGGCAGGTGATCTTTGAAATGCACGTGCCAAATGCGATCCAGGTGATGGCGTAGGCCCTCGAGAGGGTCGCCCCCAGCAAAGCGATAGTGTCCGGTATCAAAGCATAGCCCTAGCACTGTGGGGTCGGTCAGCTCGAGCAGCCGCGCAGTCTCTTGGGGGGTTTCGACCCAGGTTCCGATATGGTGGCGGAACACCGTTCGGAGGCCGGTCTCGCGCTTTGAGCAGACCGCAAAAAACTTCCTGGCCTTCGTTCACTTCGTCTCTACGATGATCTACCTTCGCTAAATGTCAACACACCCTAGTACACCTCGAAATACGGAGATAGCACCTCGAGGGCCGCATTGCGGGCTATTTTTGCTAAATCGAGCGGATTCCATTCCCAATACTCCGGGCGGAACAACTCTATCGAGCACGCCCCGTCGAAACCAATGGCCTTTAGCCTCGAGCAAATTTCTCCGGTCTCGGCGACACCTTTTCCTGGTAAATGATGCAAAGCGCCAAATATGACAGCCTCGTTCGGTTGTTTGGACTCATGGATTGACGAGGCGCACCCGCTCGCGTCGCTGATGGAAGCGGTAGGCGTGCTATGAGAAGTGCGAAGACGAGTTGGCCTAGAAAGGGGCTCGAGGCCACCCCCCAAAAAAGCTTCTCGAGGCTCGAGGCTTCTTCAAGCTAGCCCTGCTAAACTGTAGCCATGCTTCACCCAACGGCCCACCGCTATATTGTCCGGGATGATGAAATTTTAGGTGGAGAACCCATTATCGGGGAGACCCGCACTCCGGTTCGGGCGGTCGTGGAAATTTGGCGGTTGGGAACCGTGCCGGAGCAAATTCCCAATGCTCTACCTGACCTTAGTTTGGCCCAAGTGTTCGATGCACTGAGCTATTACAGCGGTCACCACAAGGAAATCAACGGCTATGTCGAGCGCAACCGCGTTCCCGACGATCTGATTGACCCGTTGGTGCGCGACCTGTGAGCCGGATTTTAATCGAACTTTATCTCGATGAAGACGTAGATGTTTTGCTAGCAGAGTTGCTCAGGGCTCGAGGTTTTGTAGTTCAGACCACCAGGGATGCAGGAAATCGCGGCCTGAGTGACAGCGACCAACTTGCCTTCGCCGTCACCAACCAATGTGCCTTTTTCACCCGTAACCGGGCGGACTTCGAGGCTTTGGCCCGGAACTAGTTTGGAGTCCGGTAAACCCCACTTCGGCATCATCATCGCCGGGCACGGCCCGCTGTATGAAATACTCAGGCGACTACTGGTTATCCTGAACAACGTCACTGCTGACGAGATGCAAAACGGGCTGCGATATATTTGAGGGTTGACACGGTATACCAAATCCCGTTAGACTTCAGAGCAAGATGCACTCTGAGCTTAGCCTATCCCTAGCCGTAGTAGTCCTAGTCATTAGGTCTACGGGGGATTTGGTGTAGCTGAGAGACTTAGAAGCGCATCCTAAAGCCCCCCGGAAAACGGGGGGCGATGTTTTGGAAGGGGAGATGCTATGAATGGAGCGGCTGCAATCCTGAAAGCGTTAGAGAAGCAGGGGGTGGATTTGATTTTCGGGCATCCCGGCGGAACCATCATGCCCACCTACGATGCCCTCTACGACTCGCCCATCCGCCACATCTTGGTGCGCCACGAGCAGGGCGGGGTTCACGCGGCTACCGCTTATGCCAGGGCCTCCGGGCGGGTGGGGGTGTGCATGGCGACCTCCGGGCCGGGAGCTTTGAACCTCGTTACCGGCCTGCAAGACGCGCTAATGGATTCGACCCCAGTTGTCGCCATCACCGGAAATGTGGCCCAGAGCCTGATTGGCACCGATGCCTTCCAGGAGGCCGATGTCTGCGGTGTGACCCAGGCTGTCACCAAGCACAACTTCCAGGTTCATGACGTAAACGATATCCCCCGTATTCTGGCCGAGGCTTTCTTTATCGCTTCTACGGGGCGGCCTGGCCCGGTGCTGGTGGACTTCCCCAAGGACATCCAGCAGGCCGAGTTCAGCGGCACTTTCGATGTGGAGGTGGATTTGCCCGGCTACAAGCCCACCTACAAGGGCCACCCGCGCCAGATCGAGCGGGCCTTGGAAGCCCTCGAGAAGGCCCAGAAGCCTATCCTGATGGTAGGTGGGGGGGCACAGAACGCCTCCGCCGAGGTCATCGCCTTCGCCGAGAAAGCCGGGATTCCCACCATCCCCACCCTGATGGGCCTGGGAGCTTTCCCCGGCACACACCCTTTGTTCTTGGGAATGCCGGGAATGCACGGCTCGGTGGCGGCCAATCGAGCCATTCATAATGCCGACGTGGTGTTGGCGATTGGTTTGCGCTTTGACGACCGAGTGACGGGCAAGGTCAGCCGGTTCGCCCCCAACGCCCATACCATCATCCACGTAGACATTGACCCCGCCGAGATTGGCAAGCTGGTCAAGACCGCCATTCCGGTGGTGGGCGATGCCAAGTGGGTCGCCGGCGAGTTCGCCAAGGGGGCCAAGAAACTCGACATCAAGCCGTGGTGGAAGCAGGTGGATGAATGGCGCTCCAAGCACCCCTTCGCCTGGAAGCCCAAGACCCACCTGCAAAGCCAGGAAGTGATTCAAGCCTTCTGGGAGGCTACCGGCGGCAAGGCAGTGGTGACAAGCGGCGTGGGCCAGCACCAAATGTTCACCGCGCAGTTCTTCAAGTTCGACAAGCCGCGCTCCTGGATTAACTCCGGCGGCCTGGGGACGATGGGAGTGGGGCTGCCCTTCGCCATCGGGGCGGCGCTGGCCCGGCCCGACGAAATCGTCATAGACTTCGACGGTGACGGCAGCTTCCAGATGACCCTGCAAGAGCTGGCAACCCTCAAGAAGAACAGCCTGAACGTCAAAATCGTGATCCTCAATAACGGCTTTTTGGGCATGGTGCGGCAGTGGCAAGACCTCTTCCACGCCAAGCGCTACAGCGAGGTCTATCTGGCTGATTCCAACCCGGATTTCGCCAAGCTGGCCGAGGCCTATGGCATCAAAGGCATCACCCTAACCGATAAAGCCAAGCTGCAAGACACGGTGCGAGAGGTGTTGGGGCACGATGGCCCGGTGCTGCTCGATGCCCGCGTCTACCACGAGGAGGGCGTTTTCCCCATGATTCCCACCGGCGGGGCTGCCGAGGACATGATTATCGAGAATCCACGAGAGACCGTCGAGGCGGGGGATTGAAGATGTCGAAGGTCAAAGGTCGAAGGCCAAGGTCAACTTGGCCGAAAAGTTTGGGCTGTTCTCCCAGCACTGGTCGCCCAAAATCGTGGCCCGGATGAACGATTACGAGTTCAAGCTGGTCAAGATTCAAGGGGATTTTGTCTGGCACAAACACGACGACACCGACGAAGTTTTTATCGTGCTCGAGGGCCAGATGCACATTGACTTTCGGGACGGGCCGGTACACCTGAAGGCCGGTGAACTCTTCGTAGTCCCCAAGAACCTCGAGCACAAACCTTATGCTGAGCAGGAGTGCAGAATCATGCTGGTGGAGCCAACCGGGGTAGTGAATACCGCAGACGTGGGCGGCGAGCTGACCGCCAAGGTGGATTACGTATGAGGCACGTCGTTTCAGTGTTGGTCCAAGACCAACCCGGTGTCCTGCAAAGAATCGCCGGTCTGATTGCCCGCCGGGGCTTCAACATCGAATCCCTCGCGGTCGGGCGCACCCACCAGGAGGGGCTTTCGCGGCTCTCGCTGGCGGTTTCGGGCGACGAGGGGGTCTTAGAGCAGGTCGAGAAGCAGCTCAACCGGCTGGTCGAGGTCATTAAAGTGACCGACCATTCCG
>JADMIM010000185.1 GCA_015478585.1 Thermaceae bacterium
GAATTTCGCTACCTTAGGACCGTTATAGTTACGGCCGCCGTTCACCGGGGCTTCACTTCAAGGCTACACACACCTCTCCGTTTCACCTTCCGGCACTGGGCAGGCATCAGCCCCTATACGTCGGCTTACGCCGTGGCAGAGACCTGTGTTTTTGGTAAACAGTCGCTTGAGCCTGCTTCCTGCGGCCCCCTCACGCTCCAGGCTTCACGCCCGTCACGCTGCCGGGGCACCCCTTCTCCCGAAGTTACGGGGTTAATTTGCCGAGTTCCTTAACGGAGGATCGCTCGTCCACCTTGGGGTGCTTACCCCTGCCCACCAGTGTCGGTGTGCGGTACGGGCCATGCCACCCTCCAACGGCTAGAGGCTTTTCTAGGCAGCCTGGGCACGACGTCACTTCCACCTCCTCCACGGAGGCTCGCGTCCGCCGGCGAGCGTTCATGGTCTCCGGATTTCCCTGGAAACCGCCCCCCCGCGCGGCCGACCGGCCCTGTCCATTTGGCCGGCTGACGTTCCCTACTGCGTCCCCCCTTCACCTTGCGTGGCATCGGTGCAGGAATATCCACCTGCTCGCCATCGCCTACGCTGGCTTGGTTCCAGCCTCGGCTTAGGTCCCGACTGACCCTGGGACGACTGCCGTTGCCCAGGAACCCTCAGGCTTTCGGTGTGGGCGGTTCTCACGCCCAATGACGCTACTCATTCCGGCATTCTCGCTTCGGTTCGCTCCACCTGGGCTCCCGCTCAGGCTTCTCCGCTACTCCCGAACGCTCCCCTACCACATGCGCGCCCGCGCATCCAAACCAACAAGCGGCGCGGGCGGTATGACGCATATCCGCGGCTTCGGGGACGGGCTTGAGCCCCGATACATTCTCGGCGCGGGGACACTCGACCAGTGAGCTATTACGCACTCTTTCAAGGATGGCTGCTTCTAAGCCAACCTCCTGGCTGTCTGGGCACCCCCACTACCTTTGCCACTCAGCCCGTACTTGGGGCCCTTAGCTGGCGGTCTGGGTTGTTTCCCTCTCGGCGACGAAGGTTAGCCCCCGCCGCCTCACTCGGTGACGCTTCTGCCGTGGGCATTCATGGTTTGGTTGGGGTTGGTAACCGGCAAACGGCCCCGAGCCCATCCAGCGCCCTACCTCCCACGGAGCACCCGCCACCGGCTGTACCTCCATACATTTCGGGGAGAACCAGCTATCTCCGGGTTCGATTGGAATTTCTCCCCTATCCACAGGTCATCCCCCGGTTTTGCAACACCGGTGGGTTCGGGCCTCGACCGAGTCTTACCTCCGCTTCACCCTGCCCATGGATAGCTCACCCGGTTTCGGGTCTCATCCCGGCAACGCGGTCCTCGCTTGTGGACGGGAACGCCCGCTTCAGACTCGCTTTCGCTGCGGCTCCACGGCTCTCTAGTCGGGCACGCATGCGCAGCATGCGCCCCCGGCCGCTTAACCTCTCGCGAGGACCGCTTGCGGCCCCCGCGCGCGCTGCCGACATGAACTCGCCGGATCATTCTACAAAAGGCACGCCGTTAGGCCGCCGATCCAGTCACCTGGATCGGCCGTCGCCCTCCGACGGCTTGTGGGTGCCGGGGTTCAGGGTCTCTTTCATCCCCCTCTCGGGGTGCTTTTCACCTTTCCCTCACGGTACTCGTGCACTATCGGTGGCCAGGCAGTATTTAGCCTTGGAGGGTGGTCCCCCCTGCTTCCCACAGGCTTCCACGTGGCCCGTGGTACTCAGGCTCAGCCGCCAACCCCAGGGCGTCGCGCGGGCTTGGCCTACGGGACTCTCACCCGCTCTGGTGGGGCTTTCCAGACCCCTTCGGCTCGCCAATCGCGCCTCTGGCCCCAGTGGACACTCGCGTATCCTGGCCGCTGGCCTACAACCCCGCGCGGGGCGAACCCCACGCGGTTTGGGCTGCTCCCGTTTCGCTCGCCACTACTCCGGGAATCTCTGCTGTTGATTTCTCTTCCTCGCGGTACTGAGATGTTTCAGTTCCCGCGGTGCCCCGCGTGCCGCCTATGCATTCAGCGACCGCTGCCGACACTTCCGTGCCAGCGGGTTGCCCCATTCGGAATCGGACGGCTCTTCGCTTGCATGCAGCTCCCCGTCCACGTTTCGCCGCTCTCCGCGTCCTTCTTCGGCTCCTGGCCCCTAGGCATCCACCCGACACCCCCTAAAGCTTGGCGCGCTCGCCTTCCCA
>JADMIM010000082.1 GCA_015478585.1 Thermaceae bacterium
GCCCCAATACTTAGGAGAAAGCTGTTTAGATAGCCTCGCTCGGTAAAAATGGCAAACCAAACGATTCCTGCAGCTAAGTCGGAGATACCCAGGGGGATTGTCCAAATATACAAAAACACATCGCGGCCCTTGGAGATTCCCCCCAGCAGCATTGCCATACCCAGTGCCAGTACCACCTGTAATGGAACTACCACAAAAGCCAGGAGCAGCGTGTACTTGACAGCATCCTTGAAATAAAGGTCTGCCGCCATACGCTGAAAATTTTCCAGCGTCCACTGTCCCCCACTGCCTTGCACCGAGAGCAAAAAGGCCTCTACCAGCGGCCAGGCAAACAAAAAAAGCAAAAACAACACGCTGGGCAAGATTAGCACGTAAGGGATATACCGTTCGCTACGCATAGCAGCTCTCTATAGCCCTCTCTCCAGGAAGCCAACTTCAATCCGACACACGGTTTTCGGTTTCTCCACCGTAATTTTCTTTGCGGCAAAACCGCAGATAGCCACCTTAGTTCACCGGGCAGGCTCCGGTGCTGGGAAGATCGGGTGACCAGCAGGGGGCTTTGGTATCGCTCATAATTTGCCGTAGTTCAGCAGCCTCGTTGTCCAACACCCGGCGAATATCCTCATTGCGCAGAATGATGCGAGTGAAGGTGTCCTGGAAAACCTTATTGTACTCCCCACCCTTAGCCCCCAGCCCCATGGGTAGGAGACTGGGCAGGGCTACGTGACTCTGAGCCTGCCGGGCGATAGCATCTGCCCCCATACGAATGCCTTGAGGCAGGTTATTTGGCAGCTTGGTCTGAATGACGGGGAAGAACCCATTTTGTACCAGGGTAGTAACCTGCACCTCGGGGCGGGTCAGATATTCAATAGCAGATACCGCTGCAGCGCGGTTCGGAGCACCTTTGGGAATGCCTAGCCCAGCCAGTACAGGCATAAAACCACGACCATAAGGACCGATGGGAGCGGGAAAGGCCACGAAATCGTTAGGCTTTTGGTTGAGCGCATCGCGCAGACGGGCAATGTGATCCCAAGCCAGCCAGACCTCACCCGATAACAAGGGTTCTTGCATGAAATCATAGGAGGTGGACTGGGGATTTACATACTGCCAGAGGCTCCGAAACTCGGCCCACATGCTTTCAGCCTCGGCGCTTCTAAACTTGGTCACCGCACTCTTAGTGTAGGAGGGATACAAGTAACCCTGAACAAAACGGTGCATCAAGCCTCGAGGCCCTGCTGGAAAGCCCAGCAGCCTCTTTCCAGTGGCCTTCTGAACGTTGGCAGCCCATTCTTTGAGTTGGGAGTAAGTGAGGGTATTGACATCCGCTTTAGGGGGCAGATACTGCAAGGCCTGTTTGTTGGCTACCATGATGTAGGTGGCTTGCATCCAGGGGATATAAACCTGATTCGCGGTTCCCATCTTGCCCAGGTTCAGGAATGTTTGCGAGAACTTGCGATCTTTGAGCTGAGCCAGCACATCGTCCACAGTGTCCATAGCACCTGCGGCAAGCAACGGAGGGAAGTCGCCATGCAGGCCGCCTACCAGGCTTGCGTTGACCTTGCCAGCCTTAGCCTCGGAAAGAATCCGGTTGGTAAAAGGCGCATTATCTTCGGAAACAAACTCCACTTGGCCGGGAAAATCCTTGAGAATCACCTGACGCATACGCTGGGCCTCTTCGATGGGAGTGAACTGCGTGGAGACAAATAGCAGCGACGTTGTCTGGGCCAGCACCCCAGTCAGCACAACCAGTACCGCACCGATCAAACCAAACCACACTTGCTTTTTTTTCATACCTGCCTCCTCGATGCTTCTAGACCGGTGGTGCACCATCCGATCTCCGCAGAACCAACTCAGGAACCCAGACCTCTTGTAGCTCTGCAACTGCAACCCCATTTAGCCGGGCCAACAACATTTCCACCAGGCGCTGCCCCATCTTGCGGATAGGCTGGTGCACGGTAGAAAGCGGAGGATCAGTGTATTGCGATAGAGGAATGTCATCATAGCCAATCACCGACACCTCTTGCCCAGCTTTGAAGTCCAGTTCGCGCAGGGCTTGCAGGGCTCCCAGCGCCATCAGATCGTTGGCGCAGAGGATCGCTGTGGGGGGTAAAGTCGTAGCCAGCAAGGTCTGGGTTAGCCGATATCCGCTCTCTTCGCTGAGGTCACCTTCGAGTATCCATCCCGGATCAGGGATCAAGCCAACTTCAGCCAAGGCTTGCTGATAGCCCTCGAGGCGGTAGTGGGCAAAGTTAAGTTCACTGGAAACACCGATAAAAGCGATACGCCGATGCCCTAAACCCAGCAGATGTTTACAGGCCAGGTAAAAACCATATCTACCATCCATATCCAAATAAGCATAGGGTTGGCTGATCTGGTCGCTACGCCCGTGAGCCACGAAGGGAGTTTGTCTTTGAAGTAGATAACGAATGCGTTCATCATGTCGGCGGGTACGAGCGATCACCAAAGCATCTACTCTTTTGCTTTCCACCAGTCGCTGATAACAGGCCAACTCTTGCGGCCCTGGTGGGCAGGTAGTGACCAGCAAATCCAGCTCCGCCTCGGCTAATCCCTCACCCAATCCAGTTAAGAGTTCAAGAAAAAAGGGGTCAGAAAAGCGTCCCTGGGGGGTGGGAATAACTACTCCGACCGCTTGTGCACGTCCTTTGCGTAGGTTCTGACCCATCAGGTTAGGACGATAGTCTAAACGGGCAGCAGTCTCGAGGACACGCCTGCGGGTCTTTGCACTAACCCGGTTAGGATTATTAAACACCCTAGAAACCGTGGCAATCGAAACCCCAGCCTCCGCAGCCACTCGGCGGATGTCGTTAGGGAGGGAGTTAGATGAAATAGACATCAGCGAAGATCCTCGGCAGATAGTCTTGAGCACGTGATGTAAACGTTTTCCAAAAGCCTAACACTCCCGGTGCATATGCGCAAATTTCTGCAGTATCAAGGGGACAGTTTAGAAAATGCTGCTGGGAATATGTACGGCGGGAAGAGCAAGGCATGGGCATGAGGGGAGCCTGGATCAGTCCTACCCGGCAGCGGCAGCCCGCCACTTCGCTCTGTTTTGAGCGGTGCTTCAATACTTCTTCACGGCTGTTTTCAAAGCCGATTTGGCATCAGGGGAAAGTTCTGCCGGTGGGGCCATACTCGTGCGAGGCAAGCCAACAGCAAGCCCAATTCTGCGGACGATGGAGCTAATGCAACGCGGGCACCGATGCAGAGTGATTGACTCCCTACGGCAAATACTGCCCCAGGCAGTATTCGTGGGAACCGCTCTAGAGGCAAGTTCAGACCTCAGGCGCTCCTGTTTACTGACCTGAACCTTGCCCAAACCAAATCCCTGGCCAGTTTGTTCAACGCTAGCAACTCGAGATCACCTTCTTGGTTCAACTATGCGGGCTACCCTGTGGGGTAATTGCGAGAAACGTTGTGATTCTGCGCCTGGGCGACCTCCCCGACTACTCGCACAAAACGCTATTGCCCCAGCAGTGAGGCCAGTACCACTCGATTGAAAGTTTCGGGGGCCTCGAGGTTTACCATGTGCCCAGCGCCAGGAATCACCTCTTGCTGCGCTTTGGGAATCCACCGGGTCAATAGCGCGGCCATGGCCTGATTTTGCGGGGTGTCTCGCTCGCCAGTCAGCACTAAAGTAGGAATACCAACTTTCTCTAAACGCTCAATCAGCGTAGGGTCAATCGGGCGAGAGGGTGAATAGCGGTTTATCCAGTGCCAGCCCGAATATCCCTGTACCATCGCGCGGAGTAGTCGGGCCACGGTGGGCTGCTCTAAGGCGGGGACAAATAAAGGGTGGGCCAGCCACAGGGATTTAGCCGCTTGGATTCCCACCTCTGTGGCCTTATCAAAAACCGCCTGCAAGGATTCAGCAACCCCAGGGAAAGGCGGAAAGCCCGATAGGCTGCTGTCTGCCAGAACCAGGTGATCTATCTTTTGCGGGTAGCTTAGGGCAAAATCCAGCGCGACGTTCCCCCCTAATGAAAGCCCAACACAGTGGGCTTTGTCTATCCCGAGTTGCTCGAGCAGCCCCTTAATATCTTCTGCGTATCGAAAAGGGGCCATCGTCGGTAAATCTGAGCGCCCATATCCACGCAGATCGAGGCTAATTACCTGGAAATACTGGCTTAAAATCGGAATCTGCGGCTCCCACATGCGGGTGTCGAGACTATGACCATGAACGAGCAGCAAAGGTTTTCCCTGGCCCCAGATTTCGTAATACAGATGGGTATTATTGACTGAGGCAAGACCATTGTGGTTGGTTATAACAACCTCCTTGCTTGACAAATTCTAACCCACAACTTACTCTGTGCATACGTTTGCATGATTATGAAAAACAGGGGGGTTTAGATGGCACACCCGGCAATATCCAGTGAGGAGATGCAGCAGCGCATCGTTCGCTTTAACCAGCTCAAAAACCAAGGCATCCCACTGATGTTTATTGACAGCATCCTGCCCGGTCACCAACGTATGAACTATGCCGTAATTGGTGATACTGCCAGTGAGAATGCGGAGTTTAAGCCAGCCATTGCTGCTCCCCATAAATTCCAGATTGGGATGGGGTTCGCCTTACCAGGTAATGGCCCGGCCTACCACACCCACGACTATGTGGAGGCGTTTTTGGTGCTCGAGGGTCAGTGGCGCTTTTACTGGGGTAACGAACCGGGTCAAGTCGAGGGCGAAGCCATCCTCAAGAAATGGGACTTTATTTCATTACCCCCAGGGCTGTACCGGGGCTTTGAAGTAGTAGGCACCGAGGTAGGCTGGTTTTTTGCGGTGCTCGATCCGCACGAAGTGTTTCACTCTAAAGACCCCTACTGGGATCCCGAGGTCGAACGCAAAGCCGCCGAATATGGCTTCAAGAGCGATCCGAGCGGCAAGATGGTCAAGCCAGAAAATTACCCCGGACTCAAAGCCCAGATGATGCAGCACCTGACGGAAGTGCTCGCAGATTGGGAGAAACAACGACTGGTGGACTGAACTATGCGAATCAACCGGGTTCAGCAAATCTGGCAGCAGGGTGGGGTGGCTTATAGCGGCTGGCTATCTATCCCCAGCGCCTTTAGCGCCGAACTGATGGCTCAGGCGGGGTTTGATGCCTTGACCCTAGATTTACAACACGGTTTATTGGATTTTGGCTCGAGCTTGCAAATGCTTCAGGCCATTTCGCTGGAGAACCTTTCACCTCTGGCTCGCGTTCCCTGGAACGAACCTGGCCTGATCATGAAGCTGCTGGACGCGGGAGCAGCTGGCATCATCTGCCCGATGATCAACTCTCAAGCCGAGGCCGAAGCGTTCGTATCAGCCTGCCGTTATCCTCCGCAGGGCTACCGTAGCTATGGCCCGACCCGAGCCTCGCTGGTGTGGGGCAGTGACTACGGCGCTAAAGCAAACCAGACTATCCTGACCCTAGCGATGATTGAAACTGCCCAGGGTCTCGAGGCCCTGGAATCTATCCTGGATACACCCGGCCTGGACGGCATCTTCGTAGGCCCCAACGATTTAGGTCTGGCTACAGGGCGCGGCGCAGGTCTAGACCGGGAGCAGGCTGATTTCCTCGAGATTTTAGGACGTATTGCCCAAGCCGCTCACAATCACGGGGTAATGCCGGGAATCTATTGTGGCTCGGCAAAATATGCCCAGCGCATGGTAACTCTAGGCTATCGCTTTATAGCGGTTTCCAGCGATGCCCGTCTGCTCTCCGAAGGAGCCAGGTCTTTAGTAGCCGCCCTCAAAGGCAGTGTGGCAGGTCAAACCCAAGGGTACTGAGATGCCACAGCAAAAGTCTTCCAACAGTCTAAGGCGGATTACTTCGCATGAGGTGGCCCTCAGGGCTGGGGTTTCCCAGTCTACGGTCTCGAGGGTGTTCAGCGGGGATGAGCGCTTGTCAGAAGCTACCCGCGAACGGGTTCTGGGCATTGCCCGCGACCTTGGTTACAAACCCAACGCCATCGCCCGCAGCCTGATCACCCGGCGTACCAAAATCATCGGTTTGGTAGCGAGCTATATGACCAACCCCTTCTTCCCGGTAGTACTGCAAGCCTTCACTCAACGCCTACACGAGCTGGGTTGGCGGGTGCTGTTGTTTACGGCAGGAACCAGCGAAGATGTGGATGAACTCCTTCCTGAGGTGCTGGCGTATCAAGTGGATGGGCTAATTATCGTCACTGCCTCACTCAGCTCCCAGATGACTCGAGAAGTCCTGCAGCGAGGTACGCCGGTGGTGTTGTTCAACCGCTACGCGCCAGGTTCAGGAGCTAGCGCAGTGTCCTGCGCCAACTACGAAGGAGGGCGACTGGTGGCCGAGGTGTTGCTTGACGCAGGACATAAACGGCTGGCATACATTACCGGGCGCGCGGATACCTCAACCAATGTAGACCGTCAGCGAGGCTTTCTAGAACGTCTTGCCGAACGCAAATCCCACTGCAAGATAGAACTCGGCAACTTTACCTATGCCGGGGGCTTTGATGCCGCTCTGCGACTGCTCAAGTCTAAAAAGCGCCCGGATGCAATTTTCTGTGCTAACGATATCACCGCCCTGGGGGCTTTGGATGCGGCCCGAAAGCTGGGGGTGAGGGTTCCCGACGAACTCTCGGTGATCGGTTTTGATGATATCCCTATGGCTCAGTGGACGGCTTATGACCTGACCACGGTACGCCAACCTGTAGAGGAAATGATCGAAGCCAGCGTAGAGCTGCTTTTGGAGCGCGTAAACAACATCAACTTGGGTTCGGTGCTCAAGTTTCTTCCGGGAACCCTGGTGAGGCGCGGCTCAGCGCGCTTACAACCATAAAGTTCTGTGTTGGGTGCTGGGAAGTGTTCTGATGTAAAGGAGGCATACGTATGAACAAGGTAGGGAAGGCATTCTGGAAGCGGTTGGGATTGGCCCTTGGTCTAATCCTGGTGCTGGCTTTGGGGCTGGTGAGCGTAAACGCTCAAGGCTCTATTCCTTATGAGCTCAAACCCGGCAAACCCTACAACGGCACCAAGATCAAGTTTTTGATTTGCTGCCTCGCCGCAGGACAGTTTGCTCAGCTCAGCAAGCTTACCGGTGAGGGAAGTGAGTTCCAGCAACTTACTGGTATCACAGTGGAGTGGGAAAATACTCCCTACGAGTCTTTACAGCAAAAGATTCTGGTCGAAGCCACTACCGGCAATACCTACGATGCGGTGGCTTGGGTAGATGCCTGGGGTGAGGCCATCAAGCCCTACTTGTTGCCGCTCAACGACCGCATCAAGGCCGACAAAATCGATCTCAAAGACTATCCGAGTGCTTATATCCAAGCAGGTAGCGACGCTCAAGGAAACATTGTCGGGCTGCCGCTGCGGGGTCACCCGCTGATTTTGTTCTATCGCAAGGATATTTTTGACGAACTCAAGCTTTCGGTGCCCAAGACCTGGCAGGAAGTCATTCGGGCCGCCCAAACCATTCAAGAAAAGAAGCCCGGCATGATGGGCATCGCCATGTACTATAAGGTCAACGCCGGGCAAAACTTATTCTTGTGGGTGAGCCACCTATGGGGCAACGGTGGGGATATTTTGGATAAAAACTATCATCCCATCTTCAACGACGAGCGGGGAGTGCAGGCCACCCAAGCCTACATTGACCTCCTGCGGAAGTACAAAGTCACTTCCCCAGCCGCCACAACCTACGCCGAAACCGAGTCCTCCACCGAGATGTTCCAGGGAAGGGCGGCGATGTGGGTTGGCTGGTGGTGGTACTGGGCACGCTTCTCCGACCCCAAGACCGTAGTTCCTCAAGTGCTGGGTAAGGTGGGTTTCGCACCTGCGCCGGGATGGGGTAACAATCCCCCCCAAACTTACGCCTTGGTCTGGCCTATCGGCATTTTCAAGAACTCCAAAAAGGCCGATGCAGCCTGGGAATTCATCAAGTACGTGACCAACACCGATGTGCAAAAGAAAGTGGCCTCCAACCGTAGCGACCCCGCTGTGGCCGACAACACCATCGTGACCTTCTCGGGGATGGAAGATCCCAAAGTCAACGAGGCCAACGGGGGCATCCCCAAGGTAGGAGCAGAAGTGCTGCGCACCGCCCGCACCCTGCCGCTGGTGCGTACCTGGGCCGAGATTCAAAGCGTACTCGAGGTGGGCATCAACCAGATGGCTAATGGGGCCGATGTGCGCGAGACCCTCAACCGAATGGCTAAGGACGTGGATGCCATCCAAAAGCGTGCGGGTTACTACAAATGAGTTCGGCGGGGTAGGGCCATCAAGCCCTACCCCCTTAAATTGCTCGAGAGTTCGTGTGGCCGTCGCCCTTCCCGTCGAGCGTTTACCGCTGAGGTGAGCCATATGGATCTACCCCAAAAATCCTCTGCCCGCTCGGTGGGAAAACCTCGGAGAACCGGCAGTAATCCACTGCGGTGGGCACTGCTGACCCCGGCCCTGCTGGTGATCGGGCTAACGGTGATCTACCCGCTGCTCTCCTCCTTCGTCACCTCCTTTCGCAACTGGCAGCTAATTAACTCACCCAGTCCTGGTGGTTTTGTAGGACTTGACAACTACACCCGCGCTTTCACTGACGAAGGTTTCCTCAACAGCCTGAAGGTGAGCGCTCTTTACGTGCTGGTCTCAGTCTCACTTTCGCTGATACTGGGCCTAGGCATTGCACTGCTGTTATCCAAGCCGACCCGCCTCAACACCTTCGCACGGGCCTTACTGATTTTCCCTTTTGCTGTGGCTCCGGTTCTCAAAGGGTTTAGCTGGCGCTTTATGCTCAACCCCGAGTACGGAGTGTATGCCAAGATGGTCGGTACGGTAATCCCTCCGCTCAAAGGCTATTTGTGGCTCGGTCACGACTTCAGCGCACTGCTGACGCTGGCGATGTCGGAGGTATGGGGCTGGGCACCTCTCTTCGCCTTGATGTTCATTGGTGCGCTGGGTTCTATACCCAGCGAGATTACTGAGGCCGCAAGAGTGGATGGGGCCACTGGGTGGCACATTTTCTGGCGCATTACCTTGCCCTTATTGGCCCCAGTTGTCTACATCGTGGCCCTACTCAAAATCATCTCCGCGCTCAAGATGTTCGACCAGGTAGTGATTATGACTGGCGGTGGCCCCGGTAACGCCACCCAAACCCTCTACTACTACATCTATCAGCTCGCCTTCCGCAACTTGGATATGGGTTATGCCTCGGCAGTTTCCTACCTTCTGGTGGTGGTGATGGGGCTGTTTGCCTTCTTATACGTGCGAACACTGCTCAGGGGGAGGAGCTAATGCTAAACCCCATTCTGCGAAAGCGGCTGGGGCAGGGAGCAGAGATCCTGGCCACACTGGCGGTGATTTTCTTCGTGTTGTTCCCTCTGGTGTGGATCACTCTGGCCTCGCTCAAAAACCAGGTAGATGTCTACTCCACCCGGCTGTTTTTTCAGCCAACGCTGGACAATTTTCGGATCATCTTCTCTGATCCCATCTTGCTAGGCTCCAAAGTCTGGGTGAGTGCCCTGGTATCGTTTACCACCGTAGCTGTCACTATCCCACTGGCTGCTGCGGCCGCCTATGTGATCTCGAGACACCAGTTCCGGGGCCGTGACACCCTGTTCGTGGCAATTTTGGTGACCCAGTTTGTTCCGGCAGTGGTGGTAGCAATTCCTTTCTTTACCTTATTTCGTAACATCGGGCTGATTGACACCCCTTGGGCCTTGGTAATTGTCTATCTCTCTTTTACCCTACCCTATGCCATCTGGATGCTGCGCGGCTTCTTCGACGCATTGCCCGTGGAGGTCGAGGAGGCAGCTTATATCGATGGCTGCAACGAACTGCAAATCCTGCGCTACGTGACCGTTCCGCTGGTGATGCCGGGTATCCTGGTCTCCGCAGTCTTTGCCTTTATATCCGCTTGGAACGAGTTTTTCTTTGCCCTGATTCTCACCCGCTCGAACTCTTTGACCCTGCCGGTGGGCATCATGACCATCACCGGAGTGCGCGGTCCCATGTGGGAGCAACTGGCGGCTGGCGGGATGATCGTGATGATACCGATACTGGTGATGTCCCTGTTCATCCGTCGCTATTTCGTGCAGGGAATTACGGTGGGAGCATTTAAGTGAAGCGAGTCGAATCAACCCGCAAGCGCGGTAAGCCCAAAGTAGCAGAAACCCTAGCTCTCGAGGCTAGAGCCAAAAGGAAAAACATGAGCGAAGAAGTACAAAAGTCTGCCCTGCCGGTCTTCGACTTTGCCGACCGTCCTGACATCAAGGTCTTTGAAGAGGCGGCCAACACCGGGCGCAGGCAACCCCTGGCGGGCTTCGACCCAGATTATGTGGATATTGTGGATTACATCGTTCGCTGTACTCACAAAATTTGGGAGGAGAAAGGCATCGGGCTAATCTACACCCATTACGCTCATAACGTCATCGTGCACTACTCCAGTGGGGTCATGTATGGCCGTGAAGGGATGGTGGACAACACCATCATGCGCCAGGCCGCCTACGCCGATCGCCGAGCCTACGCCGATGACGTGATCTGGAGCGGCAACGACCAGGACGGCTTCTACACCTCGCACCGGGTAGGCAGCATGGGCACCAATACCGGCTACACCGAGTTCGGCCCGCCTACGGGACGCAAGATATTTCGCTGGGGGATCGCCGACTGCTTCAGCCTCAACAACCGCATTGTGGAGGAGTGGCTGATGAGCGACGGCGTAACCGAGCTGCGGCAGATGGGCTACGACCCGCTCGAGCTAGCGCATAAGTCGGTGCTACCCAAGCTGCCCTACACCTACGGCGAGATTGACCGGCTGCCCACCGGCCAGCAAGTGCCCGAGTTCCGCACCGTGCCCTCCTGGGAGGGCGACCCGCAGGGCTTCGTAGAGGCCATCCTGCAAAACACCTGGAACGCCCGCTTGGTCAACATGGTACGTGCCCATTACGCTCCGGGTCATGTAGCTTTCGTGCCCAATAACCGCAAGCTCTACGGCTATGGTGACTACGAGAACTTCGTGATCACCCTGATGGCTTCCTTCCCCGACCTGGCGATGGGTATTGACCATCAATGCCACCTGGGCGATACCCAGCGTGGCTACCGGGTGGCTACGCGCTTTACACTTCAGGGAACCCACCAAGGTTACGGGCCGTATGGAGCCCCCACCGGCCGACGAATCTTCCTGATCGGAGCCTTTCACCACATCATCAAAAACGGCAAGATCGTGCAGGAGTGGGCGGTGTTCGATGAGTTCGCTTTGCTCAAACAGCTTTATGCCCGTCTGGAAGGATAACTATGGCAGCGGATGCCAAAACGCCCGAGATCTTCGACTTTGCCGATCGCCCCGACATCCAGCAGTTTATGGATGCCGCCGGTACGAACCGTAGACAGCCGCTGGCGGGCTTTGACCCGGATTATGTGGATATTGTGGATTACATCGTTCGCTGTACCCACAAAATCTGGGAAGGCAAAGGCATCGGGCTGATTTATACCCATTACTCGCACAACGCGATTGTGCATCACTCCGGCGGAACCTATTACGGTGCTGAGCAGGTGGTAAAAAACACCCTAGGCAGCCTGGCTTTCAGTGCTGACATTCGGGCCTACGCCGACGACGTGATCTGGAGCGGCAACGACCAGGACGGCTTCTACACCTCGCACCGGGTCTTCGATACCAGCGCCCACACCGGCTACTCGGAGTTCGGCCCGCCTACGGGCCGCAAGATGAACCGCTGGGTGATCGCCGACTGCTTTAGCCTGAATAACCGCATCGTGGAGGAGTGGCTGGCCTACGACTCCACCGCGAGTATGCGGCAAATCGGTTATGACCCCGTAGAGCTGGCGCACAAGTCCACGCTGCCGGATTTGCCTTACCCCTACGGCGAGATTGACCGGCTACCCACCGGCCAGCAAGCGCCCGAATTCCATACCGTGCCTGATGCCGACGACCCTCGAGGTTTCATCAAGGCCATATTGCTCAACATGTGGAACGCCCGCCTAGTTAACATGGTGCGCGCTCACTATACACCCGGCCATGTGGCCTTCCTGCCTGGTGGTCGAAAACTCTATGGATACGGCGACTACGAGAATTTCGTGATCGCCCTGATGGCCTCCTTCCCCGACCTGGTGTTGACCGTAGACCATCAATGTGTGCTAGGCAGTGCCGAGCGTGGCTACCGCGTCGCCACCCGCTTCACCTTGCAGGGAACTCACCAAGGCTACGGGCCTTACGGCCCTCCCACAGGTAGGCGGATTTTCTTGATTGGTTTCAATCACCACGTCATCAAGAACGGAAAAATCACCCAGGAGTGGCTGCTCTTCGACGAATTCGTCCTGCTCAAGCAGCTTTTCGCCCGCAAAGGAGGTAACGGTGTCTGAACAAGAGGAGCGCGCCGAACTGCTGGTAGACTGCAAGGACATCGGCTATTTCATGGCCCAGGCGGGCACGGGGCGCAGGCAGAGCCTCGAGGGCTTCGACCCCGACTACACCGATTTCGTGGACTACATCCTTCGCTGTACCCACAAGATTTGGGAGGACAAAAGCATCGGGCTGATCTACACCCACTACGCCCACAACACCCCCGTCCACCTGACCGATGCCGAGTACTACGGGCGCGACCAGGTGGTGGAAAACACTGTGCGCACGCTGGCGGCCTTCCCCGACTTAAGGCTTTTTGGTGACGAGGTCATCTGGTGCGGCAACGACCAGGACGGTTTCCACTCCTCTCACCGCGTCACCTGGAGCGGGCATAACTTAGGCCACAGCCTCTACGGTCCACCCACCGGGCAGCGGGTGCAACGCCGTGAGATCGCCCACTGCTTGGTGCGGCACAACCGCATCCTGGAGGAGTGGATCGTCCATGATGAGACTGCGCTAATCCAACAACTCGGCTTCGATGAGGTCGAGTTGGCGAAGCGGCTCGCAGTAGCAGAAGCCGCCAAGGGCATCCAGCCTTACGCCAGCGGCCTGGGAGAAGTTCCCCGCCTGAGCGGTCAGCTCCACCCGCCCCTCGTGCTCGAAGGCGACCCCACCAATCCTGACCAACTCCCTGGCCTGCTCTACAGCCTGGTCTGGAATGCCCGGATGCTCAATTACCTGAAAGACTATTACGCGCCAAACACCGTGGTCTGGGTTCCGGGAAACCGGAGGCTGGAGGGCCACCTCGACCTCACCGCCTACGTCTTGGGGCTGCTGGGAGCCTTTCCCGACGGGGCAATGAGCCTCGAGCATGTGGCCTGGGTGGGTAGCGAAGCCAAGGGCTACAAGATCGCAGCCCGCTGGACTTTCCAGGGCACCCACCAGGGCCCAAGCCGCTACGGCCCACCCACCGACAAGCAGGTCAGGGTGATGGGTATCAGCCACTTTGAGGTACATGGGGGACAAATCGTGCGTGAGTACATGGTTTGGGACGAGTTCGCCCTGCTCAAGCAAATCCACTGGCCAAGTGACGGGTAAACGCTGCTGAGAGCTATATGCGAATTGACCTGAGTGGAAAACTAGCGCTTGTGACCGGGGCCAGCCGGGGCATTGGCAAGGCCATCGCGGTGGGTCTGGTGGAAGCTGGGGCAGAAGTGGTGTTGATGAGCCGCGATCAAGGCCGTTTAGAGGCCCTGGCTGCCGAACTGAGGGCTGGAGGCGGTCTGGTCGATATTGCCCCGTGTGACGTGAGTAAGGTGCAAGAAGTAACACGAGTTGTGGCCGCCCTGCCCCGGCTGGACATTCTGGTCAACAATGCCGGAACCAACCTCCCCGAGCCTTTCCTCGAGGTCAGCGAAGCCCATTTTGACCAAATTATCAACCTCAACCTGCGGGCGGCTTTTTTCATGGCTCAAACGGCGGTCAAAAAGATGCTAGAAGCAGATAAAGGGGGGGTGGTCATCAACCTAACCTCACAGATGGGCCATGTGGGGGCATCCCAGCGCACCGTGTACTGTGCCAGCAAGCACGCCCTCGAGGGACTCACCAAAGCCCTAGCCATCGAACTAGCCCCGCACATCCGGGTCAATAGCGTAGCCCCTACTTTCATCGAGACCGACCTGACCCGCCCTATGCTGGCCGAAACTCAGTTTGAGCAGTCGGTTCTTTCTAAAATCCCCCTGGGACACCTCGGCCAACCCCAAGACGTGGCGAGCGCAGTGGTGTTCTTGGTCTCACCCGCCGCCAGCATGATCACCGGAGCCAGTCTGCTAGTGGACGGGGGCTGGACGGCTCAGTGAATGCTGATTACCCGCTCAAAGCGTGTTTAGCCCTTAGCCGCTATTAAGCTATTCGCGCGACTGAAAGGAGCTATATGGAATACTTCAAAAAAGCCCCTCCCCAACCCTCTTCCGTCTCCCAGGAGATACGCGATACCGTCTCCCGAATCATCTCCGAGGTGGAGCACGAGGGGATTGTCGCCGTGCGGCGCTACAGCGAGAAGTTCGACGGCTGGAACCCGCCCTCCTTCCGCCTGTCAGAGCACGATATTGAAAAAGGCTTGAGCGCAGTGGATGCTCATACCGCCCACCCCATTGACTTCGCTATCGAACAGGTCAGAAAATTCGCCCAGCTACAGCGAGCCACCCTCACCGATTTCGAGGCCGAGACCTTGCCGGGTGTTACCCTTGGGCAAAAACAGATTCCAGTGAACGCCGTGGG
Source organism: Thermaceae bacterium (assembly GCA_015478585.1). GTDB lineage: Bacteria > Deinococcota > Deinococci > Deinococcales > Thermaceae > Meiothermus. The sequence continues at coordinate 14,597 of JADMIM010000082.1, forward strand.
CTCGTATATACCCGGTGGTCGCTACCCCCTTATGGCTTCAGCAGTGATGACGATCTGCGTACCCAAGGTGGCCGGGGTCAAGCGCGTGGTAGCTTCCGTTCCAGTTCAGCGCGGCACTAACCGGGTTAATCCGGCGCAACTCTATGCCATAGTGAAAAGCGGGGCCGACGAAATATTCTCTATCGGTGGGGCGCAGGCGCTGGCGGCGATGGCCTTTGGCCTCGAGGACAGCCCCCCCCTGAAAGCGGTAGACATGATCGTGGGCGCAGGCAACGCCTATGTAGCTGAAGCCAAACGGCAACTCTTCGGCGTGGTGGGAATTGACCTGCTGGCTGGCCCCACCGAGATTTGCGTCCTGGCTGATGACTCTGCCGATCCAGCGGTGGCGGCCGCCGACCTTTTGGGTCAGGCCGAGCACGGAACCAATTCCCAGTCAGTGCTGGTTACCACCTCCAGGGCTTTAGCCCAGGCCACTGCCAAAGAGATAGATCGTCAGCTCCAGACCTTGCCCACAGCGGCGGTAGCAGGACAGTCTTGGCGCGATTTGGGTGAGATCATCATCGTGGAATCGGACGAAGAGATGGTACAGGTTTCTGACCAAATCGCCTCGGAGCACCTCGAGGTACAGACCCGTGACCCCAACTGGTATCTAGCCCGCCTGACCAACTACGGCTCGTTGTTTCTAGGCCACAACGCCACGGTGGTTTACGGCGACAAGGGTATCGGCACCAACCACGTGCTACCCACCAGCCGTGCAGCTCGCTACACCGGTGGGCTATGGGTAGGCAAGTTCATCAAGACCGTAACCTGGCAGACCGTCACCGATACTGGAAACCTAGGGGTAGCCCCCTTCGCAGCGGCCATGGCGGATGCCGAAGGTCTAGCCGGACACGCAGTCACAGCCCGGCTGCGTATACGGGATTAAAAGACTCGGAACGGATTCCGTCCAAATCCCCCTGAGCAATCCTCACAAAGCGAGTATGCCAGAGCAGGAGGGCTCTGCCATGAGTTTGTTGGTCTATATTTTTGATAAGCTTATCGTGGAGTTTCTTAAACCGTTGTTCAACCGCTGATGATGATTCCCCTATTATCCGCCGAACTGGTACGGCAGGTCTCGAGCCTGGCCGGTCTGGAGCTATCCCTAGAACGAGCCCTGGAGCTTATAGCGGGGCTCGAGCCCATCTTCAAAGGCGATGCTGAGATCGCCCGCCTTGAACTTGGTAGCCTGAGCCCAATCGGCACTGCCTGGCCAGGGGATGAGCATGGGTGACCTCAAGCTGCTTTACCAAAGCATCCCCGAGATCGGAGCTTTGTATCGCTCGAAGCAACTCTCCCCACTAGAATTAACTAGGCTCTGCCTGAAGCGCATCGAGGAACTCGACCCCGTTCTCAATGCCTTCATCACCGTGACGGCTGAGAAAGCCCTCCTTCAGGCCAAGCAGGCCGAACACGAACTCCGCTCCGGCCACGACCGGGGGCTGCTACACGGCATTCCTATTGCCCTCAAAGACCTTATTGATACTGCCGGAATTCGCACTACCTGCGCCTCGAGGATTCTCAAAGATCACGTTGCGAATCGGGATGCTCAGCTAGTACAAAGACTCGAGGTAGCGGGCGGGGTAAGCCTGGGCAAAACCAATCTCTCGGAGTTCGCCATGGGTATCGCTCACCCCGATTACGGGCCAACCCATAACCCCTGGAACCCCAGCCACACCTCAGGGGCCTCAAGTGGCGGTTCGGCGGCAGCCGTGGCAGCAGGAATGTGCTTTGCCGCCGTAGGAACCGACACCGGTGGTTCCATTCGCATTCCCGCGAGCTACTGCGGGGTGGCCGGGCTCAAGCCTACCTACGGGCTGATCAACCTCGAGGGGGTTTTCCCACTGGCCTGGTCACTTGACCACGCCGGGCCGTTAGCCCGCTCGAGCGGGGATGCCGGGTTGTTATTGCAAGCTATGACCGGTCAGTCCCAGCTATGGCCTACGCAACTGAGCGGGATGCATTTTGGGGTGATCCAGCGCGAGGGCAAGGGAATACAGCCCGAAGTCACAGCCCAGTTCGATGCTGCCTGTGCAGCCTTGCTAGCGGCTGGGGCCAAGGTAGAAGAAGTGCAAATCCCCGACTTAGGACAGGCCGACACTGCCCTATTTGGAGTACTGTTGCCCGAAGTCAGTGCCCTTCACGCCCGATGGATCAATAATCAACCCGAAGACTACGCCCCCCTTACCCGTACTCAAATCGAAATGGGTTTTGCCATACCGGCAGTGACCTATGTGCGGGCACAGCAGTTCCGTCGCTACCTGACCCGACAGTTTTTGTCGGTGCTGGACAAAGTAGATGCCCTCCTCTCCCCCACCGTGCCCTGGGCAGCTCCCCAAGAAGACCCCGTATTTACCGGCGACGAAGGTACGCTCGAGGGACACCGTACCGTGCCCCACAACCTGACAGGTTTGCCCGCACTCTCAGTCAACGTTGGTTTTGCTAATAACCTACCAGTGGGTATGCAGATCATTACCAAACCCCACACCGATGCTTTTTGCCTGGGTATTGGATCGGCTCTCGAGGGTCTACTGCCCCAAGCCCAACTCCACCCTGGAAGTCCTATTTTCAAGTAGTCCAAAACTACTACGAAGCACAGTTCACCCCCAACCAAGTGAACAACCGCTCTCCCGCAGGTGCCGCCACACCCCAGAGCACGTCAGTTCAATTTCTGGTGCAGAGTTGGAGTTGGGATCATGGGAAAACTCTTCTCATACCAAATCTCAGCCAGAATGATGCAAAAGATAGAGTCGAAGCATCGCCCG
>JADMIM010000186.1 GCA_015478585.1 Thermaceae bacterium
GTGAGGGTGTGTTCGTTGTACTCGGCTAGGGCGTGATAGTAGCCGACCGCCCAGATATCATTGGAAGCACGGGCGGACACCGCCATGACAAAGTGGTTTGCCCGCGGATCGGTATTGGCGCTCGGCACGATGTTGTAGGCGAGCGAACAGCCCGGCGTGGGGGTAGGGGTAGGGGTGGGAGTGGGGCTGCCGCACTGTTCGGAATATCGCATTGTGAGAGTGCTGGGTCTAAAACTATTTACAAATCGCGTGCCGACGGCCCAAACGTCCGTGCCGGTGAGCGCCGACACCCCATAAAGATGGTTGCCATCGGAACCTGGGTTGGGACTGGCCATGATTGTCCACCCAATGCCATCCCAGCGCTCTACGAGGCTTTCGTACATGCCGGAGGTGGAGTTGTAGTAGTCACCTACGGCCCATAGAGCTCCGGAGGGGTCGGCTGTTATATCTTGGAGGGAAGCCTCACCTGGAGTGGGGTTGAGGCTGGGCACTACAGACCACGAGGAGCCGTTCCAGTGCAGGATCAGCGTTTGAAGCGGCCCGCCGGAGTTATAGTAGGAGCCGACGGCCCAGATATCGTTGGGAGACAGGGCTGTGACCTTGGAAAGGGCATTGAAGGCTATGCCGACGTTGGGACTGGGAATTACGGCCCAGGAGGAGCCGTTCCAATGTTCAATCAGCGTCTCGGTTGCAGTTCCTGTGTCGTAGTTGCCGACGGCCCAGATGTCGTTGGCCGAGACCGCCACCACCCCATGAAGGGTGTTGCGGTACTCGGTTACACCAGGGGCTGGCACGACGAACCATGAGGAGCCGTCCCAATGCAGGATCAGCGGGTCGTACTGGCCGAACTCGGTAACCCGGTAACTACCGACGGCCCAGATGTCGTTGGGAGATATGGCGGTCAGATCGTAGAGGTGGGTATCGTGAGGCTGACCGGGGCCGGGAGGGCTAGGGCTTGGTACGACAGACCAGGAGGAGCCATCCCAGTGCATCGTGAGGGTGTCGTAGCCGAGGCCGAAGCCGTCAGCAGAGTCGCCTACGGCCCAGATGTCGTTGGGAGAGATGGCCGCCACGCTGTAGAGGCGGTTGTATGCGGAGCCGGGGTTGGGGCTGGGCACCACCGTCCACGATGTGCCGTTCCAGTGTTGTATGAGCGAATGAGAAGTACCTCCTATCAGTGCGGACCAACCCGCCGCCCATACGTCGTTGGCTGACAAAGCAGCAACCGCGCGTAACGTGTTGCCGTCCGAGCCGGGGTTTGGGCTGGATATTACGTTCCAGCCGGAACAGTCGAGGGGTGCATGCGGGAGGTGGCTTGCCGATGCCGATGCTGCGTTGGATTGGTCCTTTGCGCTGAGGGGGCTTGGGTAGGAAGCAGTGGAAGAGCCAGAAGAGCTAGAAGTGGTGAGAGCTGCCGGATCGTTAGAGAACGAGGGCGCGAGCACAAGCACTGCCAGCAGGGCGGTGGCAACGATGCCAACGAGCGCGCCAATGCGGGTGATAACAGTTGGGGCGCTGCCCGGCGAGCGGTGCTGATCCGAGGTAGCAATCACTTCGCTCTCTCCTGCTGGAAGGTGCTGCAGAATTGACGAACCAGAGAGCTTGAAGGGCCAGAGGCCGGAGCATGTGGCTTAGCGATTGTTCAGCAGTATATGGCACTAATATGTACCACATATATACCAAACAGGTACGACATTTGTAAAGATGTATGTCGAGGATCCCTCCGCATCTGCAAGTAAAGGGACGCTTACCCTTGATGCGGGACTGGGCCTACGGTGGGTCCTGATCTTACAATCTCAGGGGACGTAGCATGTACTCGAAAAGATTCGATGTGACATGCAGTAGCTGCCTGCCAAGGTCCTCCGCTATTACATTAGGGATAAGTGCCCAATCCTTAGCGTACGTGTTGGTTCGGATGATACTCACCCGCCAATCTTAACAGCAGCTTTATGCCCGCAGCCCTATATTAGGTATGTTACGAAGCGCCTGGACATCTTGGTTCTTTCGCGGAGACCGCGCGCGTCCTGCTATACTTTAGTCAATGTTATCTGCTGCTCCATTATTGCCCTGCGCTTCGCTGCGGCGAGGCGGACGACAAGCCAACGAAACAAGGTTTCATTAAGGGGTTCGAATGAGGATCCTGGTTATTGAGGATGAGGAAGATCTCGCCAACGCCATAGC
>JADMIM010000083.1 GCA_015478585.1 Thermaceae bacterium
GCGGTGGGGGAGGGGCTTCCAAACGGGGGGGCTCGAAGGGCGAATCCTTGAGTATGGAGGCCACCGGTTGGGCAGCAACCACCAACCGCACGACGGTATCGCGGTTGAGGGTTACACCGGGGCCGGGGTTTTGCCCTACCACAGTGCCATCCGGTGCGCCAGAGGCTGTCCGCGTTACCGAGGGGGTTAGCTCGGCCACGCTCAGAATGTAGCGGGCTTGATCTTCGGTCAGGCCAGTCAGGTCGGGAAGCAAGGTCTCGCGGGGTGCCGGACGGCTGCCCGAGGCGACCAGCAAGCGCACCCCCTGCCCCGTCTGGAGGGGTTGGCCCTCGCGGGGAATGCTTGCCAGCACGGTATCTCGAGTATCTCTCGAGGGGATGCGGGTAACGCTTTGTACGCTATAGCCAGCGTTGCTGAGGGTCTGCCGGGCATCGTTCAGGGCGCGCCCGCTCACGGTGGGAATGCTGCCAAACTTGGGCTTGTTAACCAGCAGCTCGAGCCGTCGGCCCGGTTTGACCTTGGAGCCGGGGTCGGGGGTTTGCTCCAAAATCTGGTCTTTGGGTAGGGCCGGGTCGCTGCCCTCACTAAACACCACTTTGAGGCCAAAGCTGCGGATGGCATCGTAGGCTTGTGTAGGTGTTTGACCCACCAGGTCTGGCAGCACGTACTCGGGCGGGTTGAGGTAGCGCATCGCCGACTGCCATAGCGCAAACCCACCGATCACCATCAGTAGCACTCCCGGCAACCAGCCCGGCCAGTTCAGGCGATAATGCCGCACTGGGCGAGGGGATCGCGGTGCTTTGAGCGGCCTGGGGGCAGGGTTGTTTTTAGCCGTAGCCCCTACTTGAGGTGGGGCCGGGCTGGGTGGTTGAGCGACTTCCAGCGGTGGACTGCCCACCGGCTGTAGCGATAGGGGCCGGGTTTCCGGCTTTGGCCTGACCTCGGGTAGGGCCGGGATATTCTCGGTGGGCAGTATGGCTGTGGGGCCAATCTGAGGTTTGAGGTCACACACCAGGGGGCGACCTGTTTCCTCGGTGGTGCTTACCTCTTCTTCCAGATAGCCAAAAGGTTCCAGAGTGTCCAAAATAGGCTTGAGCTTACGGGCCTTGACCGCGACCTTGGGAGCACTGGGCCAAAATACATAGTAGCGGCCTGGATTGGTCGAAATCTGCACCCCGGCAATCAGGTAGCTGCTGCCCTCGAGCCGTCTTAAGGCGTTTTTATAGCGATGGAAGGCGGTTCTGGCCTGGGGGGTGTGTACCTCGAACCAGTACAGCCGTCCTTCTGAGCCGTCCTCCCGGCGCACCCGGTATACCCGCAAAAACCCCTCGGCGGGGCTTTCCTCGAGCACGGAATACTTTTCATCCAAAACCGTCATTGCTCACGATTATACTGCCCGATGATGATGAGGGGTTCCTCAGCGCCTCTAAAAAAATGCCTATGGCCACAAGCGACAAGCTCAAAGCTATATGTCAACGTGCTTTTACCCTCGCATATACCTTCTGCTTATCGTGGTTCCCGCTAGCCACTCCTAGCGGCAAAAAGGAGCTGGCTACGGTCTTTCTAACCGAGTGGAGAGCCCTATTCTTTCTGCAAATCGCTCTAAGAGCTGCCACTGGGCCAAGACTGCTCTGGGGATTTACCTTTGAGAGCACGACTGTCTTCATGCAATTCCTGAATAAACGGCTTGATTGGAGAATGAACAGAATGTTGTTATCATAACCCCAGAGCATGGCTTCTCATTTTAGTCGAGTGGCGTTTACCTACGACCGTACGCGGTATCACCCGCCCGAGGTTTCAGGCCGCATTGCCAGCGCGTTCACCGCGCCGGTAGAAAAACTGTTTCGTGACCCTTTATTCCTGGAAATTGGCGCAGGCACGGGACGCATATCAGTACCCATCATCGCCAGGGGCTACCGTTATATCGCCTTAGACGAGAACCCGGCCATGCTCGAGGTGTTGCGTCAAAAGGTGGCCGGGGTTTCCCGCAAGGTACGGCTGCTCGAGGGAGATGCCCGCGAGCTTCCGCTGGAGAAAGACAGTTTGCACGCGGTGATCGCGGTGCATTTTTGGCACATGCTAGATAATTGGCAAAAGGCTCTGCTAGAGTCACTGCGGGTGCTGCGCCCAGGGGGATTTTTGTTCGAGGGTTGGGATCAGACCGAAGGTGACAACGAGGACTGGAAAATTCAGCAACAGTGGAAGGAGATTTTGCAGGGACTGGGCTATCCTCTGGTGCGGGGCCGCCACCAGGCCCGGCTGGCCGAGGTGGAAGAACGCTTGATAGCGCATGGCCTCGAGCCCAAAACCAAAATGGTGGCCGATTGGGTTGAGCCGCGCAGCCCACGAGTGAGCCTGGAGATGATTGCTGAGCGCATCTACTCCTTCACCTGGGAAGTGCCCGAGGAAGTGTTCCGCCCGTCGGTGATAGAGCTGGCCCACTGGGTGTATCAGAGCTATCCCGACCCCGACACCGAATATCCTATCCACTGGAAGTTTATGTTGCGGGGCTCGAGGGTGCCCTAGACGTTTGTCGTCAACCGTTGAGCACAACCACCTGGCCATAGGTCTGTGGCCTGCGACTTGCGACGGCCTTTCGCTGAGAACGGTAAACTGCTTTCATGAGTGACCCCCGTTATCCGATTGGCCCCTTCAAAATGCCCGAGACGGGCGGGGCTTTGTTGAGGGCAGACTGGATTCAAAGCATCGCCCATACCCCAGCCCGGTTGCGCAGCGCCATTCAGGGCCTCGGCGAGCCCCAACTCGATACCCCCTACCGCGAAGGGGGGTGGAGTGTGCGGCAGGTGATTCATCATCTGCCGGACAGCCATATGAACGCCTATGTTCGCTTCAAGCTGGCCTTGACCGAAGACCAGCCCACCATCAAACCCTATAACGAACAAGCCTGGGCACGTCTGACCGACTCGAGCGCCACCCCCATAGAAATCTCGCTGACCTTGCTAGAAGCCCTACACGAGCGCTGGGTTATTTTGTTGCGCTCGTTGGGGGAAGCCGACTGGCAAAAAGTCTACCTGCACCCCGAAGCAGGCCGAATCGGTCTCGAGCGGGCTTTGGGAATGTATGCCTGGCACGGTGCGCACCACGTTGCCCACATCACCGAGCTACGCCAGCAAAAGGGCTGGGCTTAAGCGGTACAAAACCCTGCCAGCATGCAGCGCGAGCGGGTTGACTTGTAAGAGCGGTTCCCAGGAATACCCCGAACAAAGTTTTTGTTGTTCGGGGTACCTTACAGCCCACACAACCCACCAGTACCCGCAGCGCACTAGCCCCAACGGGGCGGGCTTGGCTCGTGCGAGCCGGGGGCCTGTGGCCCTTGACTCCAGTGCCCGCATTGCGGGGGGGCCTGTGGCCCTTGACTCCGCGTGGGCCGTAAGGGTGGGAAACGCGATAAATCAGTTCATTGCTTGCAAACCAACTTTATTAGCAAAATGCAATTGAAACTTCCGCCTTATTCGACGGTGACCGACTTGGCAAGATTGCGAGGCTGATCCACATCGCGTCCTAAAAAGACCGCAGTTTCGTAAGCCAGTAGCTGGAGGGGCACCACACTCACCACTGGGGCCAGCAGGTGATGGGTTTTGGGCACGTATATAACGTCCTGGGCGAACCGCTTTACCTCGTTGTCACCTTTGGTAGCGACAGCAATTACCCGCCCGCCTCTAGCCCGTACCTCCTGAATGTTGGAGATGGTCTTTTCGTAGAAGGGGCTCTCGGTGGCGAGCACTACCACTGGCAAGCGCTCGTCAATCAGGGCGATGGGGCCGTGTTTCATCTCCCCGGCGGGGTAGGCTTCGGCGTGGATGTAGCTGATTTCCTTGAGCTTGAGTGCGCCCTCGTAGGCCGTGGGGGCTTGTATGTGGCGGCCTAGAAACAAATAATCCTGGGCCTGGTGGTATTTTTCGGCAATTTTGGCGATGTGTGCTCTGGCCTCGAGCCCCTCTTCCACCAGGCGCGGCAACTTGCGCATCTCGCCCAAGAACTCCTGGGCCACTTCAGGTTTGAGGGTTCCCTTGGATCGTCCCATCCACACTGCTACCAGCCCCATCGCGGCCAGCATGGCCATGTAGGCCTTGGTTGAGGCTACGCCAATTTCCGGCCCGGCGTGGATGTATAAGGTGTCATCCACCTCGCGGGTGATGCTCGAGCCTTTAGCGTTGATGACCCCCAGTGTGCCCGCCCCCTTGCGCTTGGCCTCGCGCAAACCCTCGAGGGTATCTATGGTCTCGCCGCTCTGGCTGATGGCAATTGCCAGGGTTTTGCTATCCACCACCGGGTCGCGGTAGCGATACTCCGAAGCCACCTCCACCTCGACTGGGATCCGGGCCAAGCTTTCGATCAGGTATTTACCTACCCAAGCGGCATAATAGGCAGTTCCACAGGCCACGATATGCACCTTGTGGTATTGGCGGGGGTCGAGCTTGAGGTTCAGCTCGACAGTAGCTTCTTCCTGGTGCAGACGGCCTCCCAGGGTATTTTCCAGCACCCTGGGCTGCTCGTAGATTTCCTTGAGCATGTAGTGCGGGTAGCCGCTCTTTTCAGCGGCCTCCAAGTCCCATTCCACCGTTACCACTTCGCGCTCTACGGGGTTGCCTGCCAGGTCGCTGACCGTCACCCCCTCGCGGGTTATGACAGCCATGTCCCCGTCGTGCAAAAAGATAACCTTGCGGGTGTAGGGAAGTAGCGCTGGCACATCCGAGGCCACGAAGTTTTCGCCGCCGCCCAGCCCGATCACCAGTGGACTTACGGTGCGAGCCACCACGATTTCCTCTTTGTCCTTGTGGGCTACCACCAGCGCGTAAGCCCCATAGGCTTCGCTGAGAGCCATCCGCACCGCTTCGGCCAGATTTCCTTGATATTTTTCTTCGATCAAGTGAGCCAGCACCTCAGAATCGGTCTCGGAGGTGAAAATATGGCCCCTGGCAATCAGCCCCTCCTTGAGCGGCAGGTAGTTTTCGATAATGCCGTTATGAATGACGGCGATATCGCCCTGCTCGGTCATATGGGGGTGGGCGTTGGGGTCGGTGGGAGCCCCGTGGGTAGCCCAGCGGGTGTGGCCCACTCCAAACTTGCCGGAGAGCGGGTGAGCTTTGAGTTCATCGGCCAAAACCTGGAGCTTACCGGCCTTCTTGATCACCTCGAGATGCCCATTTACTTTTACCGCTACCCCTGCTGAGTCGTAGCCTCGATACTCGAGGCGGCGCAGCCCTTCCAAAAGCACGTCAGTAGCTTCACGAAAACCTACATAACCCACAATTCCACACATAGCTGAACCTCGTTTGGGGTTGCCGAGCATTCGCTCGCATCCCACAGTAAAGGAAATCCCGACCCGGAGGCCGACTTTTGCACGCCCTGGCGTTACATTCTCCGACCCTCAAGCCTGGCCTCATTAAGACCAGCTAAAGATGCCAGGGTATCGCCTTTGTAACGCCTCTCGTTACTTTTGGAATTTGAGTTTTGGCCCTGCCCATCGGTTGTCCAGCGCTCGCGCGGCTGGCTTTTCGGTAGGGGCTTTCACGCGCCGGGTGTGGCGCGCTGGAGAGGGAGGGGTTTCTCCCTGGCGGCATCCGCGGAATCTCTCGATTTTTCGCAGTGTTGCTGCTTATCTCTGTTAGAGACCGCCACCTCGTAAGGTGAGCTTGGCGCTGATAGCTTATAGCTCATAGCTGATAACTGGTTTCGGCCTTTGCTATCGGCTTCGATTTCACCCCCTGCGCTCCTCGCTTTGTGGTTTAGCCTCCTCTCTGGGGCTTAATGTCCCGCCCTCATCATACATTTTTTTCGTCCTGTGTGGCATTTCACACTTGACACTAATGTTTATATGCCGGTATGATGCCCACGGATGTGCAAGGTGAGAGCATATTGAGCCCCATGAGGGCTCACCGCACTTGCCGAGCATCCGGTCTAGAAGCGCAATTCGCGGGAGCGGGAGAGGAAACACGGCAACTCGCCCCAACATCCGCAAATGCCTCTAGCCCAGGAAGCAGGACTCTCGCAAGAGAGATTTTTGAGGAGGCGGAATGAAGCAAAAGCTGGTAGTTTACCTAGCCGGACTGCTAACAGTGGTCGGTCTAGGCTTCGGTCAGGCACAGTTCTCCGACGTACCCGCCGGACACTGGGCCAAAGAAGCCGTAGATCGCATCACCTCTTGCGGTCTGATCATCGGTTTCCCCGACGGAACCTTCCGGGGCAACCAAAACCTCACCCGCTATCAGGCAGCCCTGATTTTCCAGCGCCTGTTGACCGAGCTGCAAAATGGCGGGCAGTGCGTGAACGGTGGCAAGTTGTCCAACGAAGACCTGACCGCCATTCGCAACGGCGTACAGGAACTTGCAGCCGAGTTGGCTGCGCTGGGGGTGCGGGTGTCGGCCCTGGAAGACAACTCAGCTTCCAAGGATGACATCGCCCGTCTGGATGCGGCCATTCAAGACCTCAAGAATGCCCAAGGTCAGGGCATGGATCAGGCTGCCCTCAAGGACTTGGCCGACCGCGTAGAAGCCGCTTCGGTGGCTGCTGATACCGCGCTGGCCCAGTCGCAAGTTTTGGGTGAGCGCCTCGATACCGTCCAAGGGGATCTGGCTGCGGTCAAGACCGAAGCCGATGCCAACGCCGACAGCATCAAGGCTCTCAACGAGCTGGCCGTGTTGCTCAACCAAGACGTGCTGAGCCTGCAAGACCGCGTGACCGCCCTCGAGTCCACCGTGGGCAACGTGAATGTCAACGACCTCGCCACCAAGGAAGACGTAAACGCAGTGCAGGAGTTCTCCACCGCGCTGCGCGGCGACTTGGTGAACCTCACCGACAAGGTGAACGGGATTGACACCCGCGTACAGAAGCTCGAGGCTGTGACCCTTACGGTTACGGGTAGCGTGTCGGCAGTTTATGGCTATGCAGTAAGCAGTGGCTTTAACTTCGACATTGACCGCCTGTTCCCCGGCAATCAGCTTTCCTCTGGTACGGGTCCGCAGGATGGTGGTAACTTCTTCCGTCCCGCCGTACGGCGCGGTGACTTCAACCAGAACTACGCCACCACCAACAACAACGGCCCGGTTGCGGCTACGCTGAACTTCGGTCTGAAGTACAACAACGTCACCGGCGACACTGGCATCACCGACGTAACCGTTGGCACCAAGTTCGACACCTTTGCTGCGCAGACTGACATTTTCAACTTCTTGCGGCTTAGCAGTGCGGTGGTCAATGGTCGTCTGGCCGGTAGCGACTTCAAAATCAACTACAGCGATGCCAGCAAGTTCATCTTCAACCCCTACTTGTTCTCCAACAACTTCGATGACAACGGGGCAATAACCAAGCGCGGTATTGTAGCTACCTTGGATGCTAAAGGTGCGCCACTCACCCCCAAGTTCACTGTGGTGGTGGGTCAGGCAATAGTTTCCAACGGCGGCAACAACAATATCCTGAACGGGGCTTATGCCGGTATCCGGGCTGAAGGCACCCTGGCGGGCTTGACCTTTGGCCTGTCATATGTAGATAACCACTACCCTGCTGCTGGTGGAACGGGCGGTGCGGTAAATGGTTCTGCTACCGGCTCGAGCAGCGCGTCTGGGCAAACCGCCTTTGGTTTGGACTGGAAGGGTAGCCTCTTCAACTTCCTGAACCTCGAGGGAGCCTACGTCGCCTCCAAGGCCATTGGCCAGACTCTCGACCTTACCAACAGCGCTACCAACCCTCAAGCCTTCTACATCAAGGCCGGGGTAAACCTGGGCATTCTTAGCCTCAACGGTAACTACCGCGCCATCGCTCCTGGCTTCGCCAACGGTGTAGCGGGTATGTCCTCCGACTCCGCAAACTACTACTTCGGTCTGGGTGGCTATGACACCGCACCCTACGCCGCCGATAGCAAGGGCTTTGGCTTGGACGGCAAAGTCACCCTGGGCATCCTGAGCGGTATCGAGCTGCGCGGCTACTACGACAACGCCACCAACCTGGCGGGTGATGCTAACACCGCCACTACCTACTTTGGAGTGGGTGGCGACATCGGGCTGTTCGCAGGCTTCAAACTGAATGCCTTCTTCAACAACTTCACCGTCAACGGCAACCAGTTCGCCGGTGCGGGCTTTGACACTCTGCCCGGCAATGGTGGCGCGATTGGCAACTTCGGCAACTTCGATATCTACACCTACAACGGTCAGGACAGCCGGTACTCCTCGGGCTTCGGCGTGAAGCTGATTCACGATGGTAAGGCCAGCAATGCCCTGATCAAGGGGCTCGACCTCAATCTCTGGTATCAACAGTTCTCCAACGCCGGAGCTAGCATCGGTAGCGATATCCTCGCCGCTGCTGCCTACAACGGCAAGCTGTTGGGCTTCCTCACCGTCAACCCCATTATCCGTTACCACAGCTTCTCGGCCAGCGGGCCTAACAGCTACACCGATTACGATGGTGCAACGGTCATCCCTGTCTACAGCTATAGCACCTTCAAGTTTGGCGTTGGTGTGACCACCGACCCCCTGGGTATCTTCTTGAAGCCCGGTCTGGACGGAACCTACTCCACCCGCAGCACCAACTTCACCTCCGGCCCGGCCCCCCTCAACAACGCCAGCGAAACTTTCTGGAAAGCAGGCATCAACCTCAACGAGTTCTTCGCTACCGGTAGCGTCCTCAAGGTTGGCTACGCCAACTACAGCGCAACCAACGTGTTGAATGCCAGCAATCCTCTGGGCGCACTGACCGCAACCCTACCCCTGCGCGGCTACACCAATGCTCCGCTCAGCGCCACCACCGACCGTATCTTCTCCTACCCTGGTGAAGTCCAGTACCCCTGGAACGCTACCGTTACAGGTACCGGCTCCACCACCGGTGGTGTAGGGGGTCTGTACGTCGAGTGGGCCTACGGCAATCTGACCACTGCGGCCTTTGTCGGCTCTGTGACCGATGCCAACGGCAACGGTGTTTCTCAGGGTAGCGCTTTCAAAATCGCCTACACTGTGAACTTCTAAACCAAGCCCAACTTCAACCACCCCGCCTTCGGGCGGGGTTTTTGTTTGTAGTGGTCGGATCTTCGTCTTTTACTGAACCTCAACCTTTGTCTCCTATCCTGCTTACAGACTGGAAGTAAACCCTCCAGCTCGAGGAGAATGGCGATGAAGCTCAGACCACCACGGCGATTAGTTTGTGTCTTACTAAGTATGAGTAGCCTGGCAACCCTGGCCCTGGCCCAGAGCCCCCCTTTGCAGCTAGACCAAGCCTTGGTGGGGCTCGAGCAAAGCCTGCCCATCCAGCAAGCCCAGCAACAACTGGCCCAAGCCCAAGCCACCCTCGAGCAGGCTCAGGCCCAAGCTGGAGTGCGGGCCGATGCTGGAGGTCAAGGTACGTATCAGTTTGCTGTGCCCGGCTCTCCCAACGTCTTAGACACTAATTTTCGGCTGGGGCTGAGCCTGCCGCTGGGCCCAGCCACCAGTGGAGTCGCCAAGGCCAGGGGAGATTTCGAGGCGGCCCAGGCCCGGCTGCAACAAGCCAGGGCCGATGAGCGCCTCAAGCTGGTGCAGGCCTATGCCCAGGCCCTGCGCTCGGACAAGCAACTCAAGGTAGACCAACTGCGTTTCAAGGTAGCGCAGCAGCAAACTGCGGCCCTGGAGATTCAGGCCCAGACCGGAGCAGCTACCAACTTGCAGGTGCTCAATGCGCGGTTGGCCCAAGATACTGCCCAACACGCCCTATATCAGGCTGAATACAACCAGAGAGAAGCCCAGGCCAGTCTCAATGTCCTGCTGGGCCTGAGGCAGACTCCCCCCCTGGTGCTGGCGGCCTTGCCTGCCTTGCCCAGCCCAGAACTGCTCCAGGGGGCAGTGCCCAACAGTCCGGCGCTGAGGCTAGCCAGGGTACAGGTATTGCAAGCTGACTTGGTTCAGCAAAGCACCAGCTTGCAAAGCATACCCAGCCTCAATGTGGGGGTGGGGTATCAAGGTAACCAACTGGGAAGCGGCCTTAGTTTCAGCACCCAGGACTATAACTTGCGGGGCAATGTCAGCTATCAGCTTTCGGGGGCCCTGCCCAGCACCACCAACCTGGGGGCTTATGCCACCTTGGGAGCCAGTATCCCCATATGGGATGGTGGGGGTGCTGCCGCTGCCCAGCGCAGCGCTCAAGCCAGCTTGCGGGCGGCCCAGACCAACCTCGAGCAGACCCGCCTAGATATCGCCCGAAAGCTCGAGGCCGCTTTGGGGCTGACCCAACTCGACGCACAAGCCATTGGCCCCCAACAGGAGGCCGTGCAGATAGCCGAGCAAGGCTTAACCGCAGCCCAGCAGCGCCTGACTGCGGGTACGGCTACCCCTCTGGATTTGCTGGCTGCACAGCTTCAACAAAACCTGTCCCAACAGGCCCTACTCCAGGCCAAACTGGCCTATCTCGAAGACTTGTACAAGCTGTATGCCCTGCTGGGCATAGGAGGTACCCAATGAACCCAATTCGACTGCTTGCCCTGGCCCCAATAGTGGTTTGGATAGGCTTTGCCCAGAACGCATCCACCAGCTCGCTAACCTTGGCCAGCCTGATTAGCCAACCCCTGCCCCGACCCGAGCTAAAACTGGCTCAGGACAACCTGGCGGCGGCCCAAAGTGTCTTACAGCAACTGCGGGCCGACCCCACTACCCTCAAAGCGGATTTGCTGGTAGCGGAGGGCAATGGGGCCTATGCCCAGGCCAGTCTGGCCCAGATTGCTGCACAAACCCGGTTTACCCTTTCCCAAGCCTATCTCAATGCTGTGGCTGCCGAGGCCAAACAGCAACTTGACCAGACCCGCCTCGAGCTAACCCAGACCGAGCTGAAAGTGGCCCAGGAACGGGTCAAGCTAGGCAGTGGAAATGTTTTGGCAATCGAGCAGGCCAAAGCCAACTTGGTTCAGGTTCAGCAAGACCTCAAGGTGGATGCCATACAACTGGGGGTGCAGCGCGACCTGCTGAGTAACTTGCTGGCGGCCCAAAATCTGCCGACATTGGAAAAATCCCTCCCCACCACCCTGCCGGTTCCTTCTCTGGCGGTTTTGCGACAGGCGGCTCGAGGGGTTCCTGCGGTAGTGAAGGCCCAAAATGCCCTCGAGCTGGCACGCCTGCGCTTGGAGCAAACCCAGTCGCAGTACGTGCCGCAACTTCAGCGTACCTCTGCCCAACAGACCCTAATCACGGCCCAACTGGACTACCAGGCCCAGCTCACCCTGGCCCAGCAAGCCGTAGACAGCGCCTATGTGGCCGCCCTCGATGCCAAGGCCCGGCTCGAGGCCGCTCAGGCTGCCCTTGCCGCCCAGCAAGCTGCCTATCAGACCGCTCAATCTCAAGAAAAAGTGGGTACAGTATCGCGGATTCAGGTCAGTACCCTGGCGGTCAGCTTCGAGCAGGCCCGCCTGGCTCTGCTCCAGGCCCAACAACAAGGCTATCTGGCTCAACTCAACCTCGAGCTTGTAGCCCCTGGGGGGGTGAAGTAGATGCAACGCTGGATTTTGTTGGTTGTTGTGGCAGTGTTGGTGGCTGCTGGAGCTTGGTGGGTACTCAGACCCCACTCGGCTTCTCCTAGCCTCGAGACCGTAACTGTCAAACTAGGAGATGTGGCCTCGACGGTGAGTGCGCCAGGTGAGGCAGTGCCCCAGCGACAAATCTCGGTCTATACCAAGACCGGCGGTCTGATCAAGGAGATACTGGTCAAGCCGGGTGCAAAAGTTCAGACTGGACAAGTGCTGTTGCGCCTGAGCGACCAGGCTTTGCAGGCCCAGATTAGTGCCCAGGAAGCCCAGATTGCTTCGCTGGCGGCCAGCGTGGGGGATGGTCAGAGCCCCGACTTGCAACTGGCCCAGGACGCGGTGCGTCAGGCCCAGATTGCCCTGGACGCGGCCCAGCTCCAGCTCAAACGTGCCCAGGCCGACTTCGCCCTGGGAGCTATCCCGGCCCAGCAACTCGACCAGGCCCGAACTAGCTACGCCCAGACCCAACTGGCCGTGCAGAGCGCGGTAGTTCGGGCCGATCAGGCCCGTCAGGTGCGAACCAACACCCTGGCCCAGCTCCAGAGTGCCAAAGCCCAGCTTCAGCAACTGCAAAACCAGCTCACGGCTACCGAGATACGTGCTCCCATGAGCGGAACCTTAATTAACCTACCAGTGGCTCAGGGGCAGGCCATACCTGCGGACACGCTGCTGGCCCAAGTCGCTGACCTCTCGAGCTGGCTGGTGCAGTCCAAGGTCGCCGAGAACGACCTGCCCAATGTCGCTATTGACATGAAGGTGAATGTCTCGGTGAGTGCTTTGCAAGGAGGCTTGAGCGGTAAGGTGATTCAACTCGGGCAGGTCAAACAGTACGACAGAGCCAACTCGAGCTATTACTACCAGGTTATCTCCCGCCTCACCAAGACCGACCCGGCCCTGGCCTCGGGTATGTCGGCTACGGCCAACTTCATCACCCAAGAAGCTAAAAATGTTCCGATTATCCCGCTCAAAGCCCTGCAAACCATCAAAGGCAAAACTATGGCCGAACTGCTGGTAGGAAGCCAGACCCGGTTCGTGGAAGTCAAAGCGGGTATAGACGACGGCACCAACACCGCCATCGAAAGCGGACTCAAACCAGGGGACAAGGTAGTGCTTCCGCCACCGCCGGGAACACCGGGGGCCGCTCCCAGTGGTCTGGGTAAGGCTTTGGGGTTTTAACTCCCCAATCTGACTAGGACGGTAGGCGTAGTTCAATGATTTGGTAAATACACGTCCTCCATGCTGCATCCGTCAGATTCGGGGGAGCCCCCAAAGGACAAATCTAATATGGAGATAGTATGCACCTAGAGCTTCAGGAAGTTACCAAGAGCTTTCGCCTCGAGGGAGAGGACTTGCCCATTCTGCGAGGGATAAGCCTGAATATCCAAGAAGGAGAGTTCGTGGCCCTGATGGGGCCGTCGGGCTCGGGCAAAACCACCCTGATGAATATTCTGGGCTTGCTGGATCGTCCTAATAGTGGAGAATACCGGATGGATCAGCGTGAGGTGGGCCAACTTTCTGTGGAGCAGCGAGCACGACTGCGCAGCCGCGCTTTGGGGTATGTCTTTCAGAACTTTAATTTGATTCCCCGTGAAACTGCCCTGGCTAACGTAGAAACCCCCTTGATGTATCAGGGTTTGGCTTCACGAGAGCGATACCGCCGGGCTATGGAAGCCCTCGAGCGGGTCGGCATGAACAACCGTGCCAAACATCTGCCCTCTCAGCTTTCGGGGGGTCAGCAGCAGCGGGTGGCGATTGCCAGGGCGCTGGCAGGCGGAGCCAAGATTTTGTTAGCCGACGAGCCTACCGGAGCACTTGATACCCGTACAGGCTTGCAGATTATGGCCCTTTTCGAGGCGCTAAACCGGGAAAATCACACCCTGATTATGGTCACTCACGACCCAGATATCGCCCAACACGCCCGGCGGATCGTGCACATGCGAGACGGGCGAATTCGCTCGGAAGAGGCCGTGACCCAGCCTCTACAAGCCGAGCGTCTGTTGGCAGAGATGCCCCAGGAGACCTGAGATGAGACCGGCAGATTATCTATATATCGCCTACCACGCCATTCAAGCCAACCCCTTGCGCTCGGTGTTGACCACCCTGGGGGTAATTATCGGGGTCGGCTCGGTGGTGACTTTGGTAAGTCTGGGGCAGGGGGCCGGAGCCCAGATTGCCCGGCAAATTCAGGGGCTAGGCTCCAATACCATCGTAGTGAGTACCCAGATACCCCCCAACGGGGGAACCAGCAACCCCAACAACCAGGGCGGGCCACCACAGATGTTCCCTGACGATGCCAATGCCCTACGGGATGGTTTAGCCAGTGCAGCTTTGGTAGTGCCCGAGCAAAGTGCCCAAGTTCCGGTCAGCCTGGGCTCGAACAAAGTGAATGCCCAGGTGATAGGAACCTGGTCTACTTGGGCGGCGGCTCGAGGGCTGAAGATGTCGGCAGGCACGTTTTTGCCGCTCGCCGCCGACAGCAACTCTTTGAACGTGGTGGTGCTGGGGAGCGACGTGGCCTACGAGCTATTTGGTCGCCTGGAACCCCTTGACCGCTATGTTCTGATTAACAAGTATCGCTACCGGGTGATTGGGGTGGTGGCCCCAACCGGGTTTCAAAACTTTCAGAACGTGGATAAGTTTGTATACGTGCCCTTTCTCATGACCCAGAATCAGATTCTGGGCACGGACGTGGTGAACCACATCTACGTACAGGCTCCGCTGGCAGCATCTATTCCCCAGCTCGAGAAAAAAGTAACCGACCTCATGGCGAGTCAGCACGGGATTCAAAATCCCAGCCAGTATGACTTCACCGTGCGCAGCCAATCGGAAGTGCTTTCTATCGCCCGCAGCACCCTCAATACGGTGACATCGCTGCTTTCCAGCATCGCCGCAATTTCCTTAGTGGTAGGCGGGATTGGCATCATGAACATCATGCTGGTCAGCGTAACCGAGCGCACCCGTGAGGTCGGTATCCGGCTGGCCTTGGGCGCTTTGCCCGGCGAGATTGTGGTTCAGTTTATCGCCGAGGCGATTCTGCTCTCGAGCTTAGGAGGGGTGCTAGGCATACTCCTGGGGGCGGGGTTTGCTTTGTTGCTCTCGGCTACTGCGGGCTGGCAAACGGTGATTTCCCCGGCAGTAGTATTCATCGCCTTTCTTTTCTCACTAGTAGTGGGCGTGTTTTTTGGCTGGTATCCGGCATTCAAAGCCAGCCGCCTGGATCCCATTCAGGCCCTTCGCTACGAGTGAGAGCAGCTTGAGGTAGATAGTCTTCAGCCTGTAGCCGGTGGGGTAGGTCTAGAAATCCCCCTATCCGGTCCGACCCGGCTTCGGATCATAACCTTGGCGAGGTTTTTTAGCCCCCTTGGGGGTAAGGGGGATTCCAACTCGGGCTCGAGACAAATCGTCGCCCGGTTCATAGGGCTTATGTCAGCTTATATTCCTCGACGTGTATTCTGATATAGACAGAATACAGAGGTTTCGGGTAGACTGGAGAATCTATGTTTCGCTACCAAGGCCCAGACCCTCGAGGCGACCAGCCCAAAGCCGTTGTCGGGCTGGAAGAGGCGATACGTGATGGCGAGCGCTTTGTGACCCTGCTGGGGGCTACCGGAACCGGCAAAACGGTGACTATGGCGAAGGTTATCGAGGGGCTCCAGCGCCCGGCCCTGGTGATGGCCCCCAACAAGGTGCTGGCGGCCCAACTGGCCTCGGAATTCCGCGAGCTGTTCCCCGAGAGCGCGGTGGAGTATTTCATCAGCTACTACGATTACTACCAGCCCGAAGCCTACGTGCCGGGGCGCGATTTGTTCATCGAGAAAGATGCCGCGGTCAACCCTGAGATCGAGCGGTTGCGCCACTCCACCACCCGCAGCCTGCTGACCCGGCGCGACACCATCGTGGTGGCCTCGGTATCGGCCATTTACGGCTTGGGCAGCCCGGAAGACTACCGCAACATGAGCCTGGTGGTGGAGGTAGGGCAGAGCATCCCCCGCGAGGCCCTGATCGAGCGGCTGGTAGACCTTCAGTACGAACGCGGCGACTTGCAGCTCGAGCCCGGCAAGTTTCGCGCCAAGGGCGAGACCCTGGAAGTCTGGCCCGCCTACGAGCAAGAGCCCATCCGTATCGAGCTGTGGGGCGATAGCATTGACCGCATTACGGTCAGCCACCCCGTCACCGGCGACCGGATGAAAGATTTGCCTGGCTTCGTGTTGCTGGGTGCGACCCACTACGCCACCCCGGAATATCGGCTCAAGGAAGCCATCCCGCAGATTCGCTCGGAACTCGAGGCCCGGCTGCGCGAGTTCGAGGAACAGGGCAAGCTTCTGGAAGCCCAGCGTATCAAGGAGCGCACCTACTACGACCTAGAGATGCTCGAGGTGATGGGAACCTGCCCCGGCATCGAGAACTACAGCCGTTTTTTCTCCGGCAAAGCCCCCGGAGAAGCCCCCTACACCTTGCTGGACTACTTTCCCGAGGACTACATCACCCTGCTGGACGAGTCGCACGTTACCGCCCCGCAGATTCGCGGGATGTACAACGGCGACTATATGCGAAAGCGCACCCTGGTGGACTACGGCTTCCGGCTGCCCTCAGCATTGGACAACCGCCCCCTCAAGTTCAACGAGTTTCTCGAGCGTACCGGTCAGGTGGTGTTTGTCTCGGCCACGCCGGGGCCATACGAGCGTGAGGTGAGCGGGCGTATCATCGAGCAGATTATTCGTCCCACTGGCCTCTTAGACCCCCAGGTTGGGGTCAAACCGGCACAGGGGCAGATCGAAGACCTGATGGGCGCGATTCGCACCAGGGCCGCCCGCCAGGAGCGCACCCTGGTTACGGTGCTAACCGTGCGGATGGCCGAGGAGCTCACCGCTTATCTGGTCGAACACGGGCTTCGCGCACGCTACATGCATCACGAACTCGATGCCTTCGAGCGTCAGGCCCTGCTGCGCGACCTGCGGCTAGGCCACTTCGACGCGCTGGTGGGCATCAACCTCTTGCGCGAGGGGCTAGACTTGCCGGAGGTTTCCCTGGTCGCCATCCTCGATGCCGACAAAACCGGCTTCCTGCGCTCGGAGCGCTCATTGATCCAGACCATCGGGCGGGCCGCACGCAACGTGGGGGGCGAGGTATTTCTCTACGCCGAGACCGTCTCCGATGCGATGCGCGTGGCAATAGAGGAGACCAACCGCCGCCGGGCCGTCCAGGAAGCCTACAAC
>JADMIM010000084.1 GCA_015478585.1 Thermaceae bacterium
ACCCCCGATACCCCCAGCACTACCCCCACCAGGAGGGCATAAAAGAGGGTCAGACGTAGGCGTAGGCTCATAACAAGAAAGGGTCGGCTGGTTGGGCCAAGCGGTTGCAGGGCATTTGCTCTAATTTTGAGTAGCCACGCCCATGTTTTATACCAAATTCGCGTAGATCATCGGCGAATGCACTATCTACCCTCGAAAGGCTTTGGGGTTCATCCCCGGAAGCGGTACCCCAGCCCACGCACCGTCTCGATGGCATCTTCGGCCAGTTTGCCGCGCAGGCGCGAGATGTAAGGGTCGAGGCTGCGCGGGTCTATGCTGGCCTCGCCCGACCAGATGTGTTCAAGGAGGGCCTCGCGGGGGAAGTAGCTACCCTCGTGCAGGGCCAAAAACTCGAGAATCCCCCATTCTCGTCCAGACAAGCGCAATTCCTCCTGGCCCCACCAAGCCCGCTTGGCTCCCACATCGAGCCGTAGTCGCCCCACCTGGAACTGGTTGCTGGCTTCTCCATGGGAGCGGCGCAACAAGGCCCGCACCCTGGCCCGCAACTCGCGCAGATGGAAGGGCTTGACCAGATAATCGTCGGCCCCGCCCTCGAGGCCCCGCACCCGGTCGTCGAGGGTATCGCGGGCCGTCAGCATCAGCACCGGCAAACGCTTCCCCTCCAGGCGCAGGGCTGCCAGCACGCTCAGGCCGTCCCGACGGGGCAGCACTATATCCAGTACCAATAAATCGTAGGGAAAACCCTCGAGCAGGCCCAGGGCTTCTTCTCCGTCTTGGGCCCAGTCGGTGGCATACCCATCGGCCCGCAGGGTTTCCAGCACCAATTCCCCCACCTCGGGATCGTCTTCAACGAGCAGAATTCGCACTTTAGACCTCTATAAGAAAGCCGCTTGAGAGGTATTTCATGGAGCCCGGATTCATAACCTAAGGCTGCGGGAGAAAGGTTTGGGTTGGGTAAAGATGAGCTAAATGGCTAACCCCATATTATTACGTCCAGGACATCGTAATTGCCTTAGCCATAAACTGCGTCTGGGATAGTGGTTTGTGGGCCTGCTTCATCCCACAGTTTGCAAGAATCACTTTCCACACTGCATAAATCACTCCCCAAGTTCGTGGGGAGTGATTGTAGAAGGTGCGGTATAGGCTTAATAAGCCGCTCTAGTTCCCGCTGTTTTCCCCATCGCTGTTGCCTTCGCCTTGACTCTCACCATCGTTCTCCTCTGCGCCATTCGCGGCTTGCTTGTCTAGAATCTGAGCGTTGCCTGCATCTACCTTGATTTCCTGTCCACCAATCACCACTTCCCACACCAGATAGCCATTCTCGTTGCCCAGCTTGACCGTGGTGGGGCTGGCGGTGCTACCGATGGCGCTCTGAGCCGCCTTGACGGCATCCTGCATGGAGACTTTGGCCAGGGAGGCATAGTTCTGGCCTTCCTGTACGGGGATGCTGCCTTTATAGCTAGGGCTCTGGGTGCCACTCTGCTGAGCGAAGCTGATGGCCGCGCCTAAGCTGATAGCCGCAACTGCACCGAGCGCGAGGGCTTTGAGGGGTTTAGTTGACTTGATCATGGTTTCTCTCCTTGCCTAGGGTATCTCCCCTGGACACCCCTAAGGTAGGCCCATGACCTTGCAGGAAGGTTGTAGAGGATGAGCATTGGATGGGTAGGGAGTCGGCTTGCCCCTCGAGCAGCCTTCTAGAGCGGTTTTCACGAATCAGCCTCAATTATCTCTGAAGATTTTCTGGGAGAGGCGCTCAAATAACTCGGCCCGCCCGGTATGGCAAAAGCCACTCTAGCTATCAGCCTTCAGCAACCTAAGACGGGTTTTTACCTTTGAGTTTCTGGCCCTGTGTCAGCCCTCAACCCTCTGCTTCTCGCTGGCGAGCTTGGCCTGGGTGGGACGGGCCAGCGGATGGCTCAGAAGGGCCACCAGGGTAGCCGTTGCCCCCAGCAGGGTCATAATCCACAGGGCCAGGCGGGTGCTGGCGCTGAAGGGCTCGAGGGCTGTCTGAGAGAGCCCGGTGGCCAGACCCGAAAAAATCTTGAAGAGCACGTCCTTGGGTAGTGAGCTCGCTACCAGACTGATGGTAAAGACGATAGAAAGGGTGCTGCCCACGCTGGTCAGCAAAGTGCGGATACCGGTGGCGATACCCCGCCGATCGGGGGGAACACTGCCCAGAATCAGGCTCGAGTTGGGGGAGTTAAAGATGCCCGAACCCATCCCCGAAACGAGCATCCACAGGGCAATCTGCCAATAGGGCGTGTTGAGGTTGAGGCTGAGGGCCAGCCCCAGCGAGGCCACAGTGGAAAGGGCGTTGCCTAGCCAGCTCAGGTGATAGCTGCCGTAGCGGTCAGCCAACCGTCCGGCGAAGGGGGCCGTAATCAGTAGACCTCCGGCTATGGGGGCTAGGGCGATACCCGCCGTGATGGGATCCATGCCTCTGGCTCCCTGGAAGTAGAAAACAAACAAAAAGTTTAGCGACTGCCGTGAAATCGCCCCCAGAAAGTTGGTCAGGTTGCCCAGGCTAAAACTGGCATATTGAAACAGCTTGAGGTCGAGCATGGGAGCCTTCACGCGGGTCTGAAGCAGCACAAACACTGCCAGCAAGGCCAGGCCAATCCCAATCAAGGGAAGCCCCAGGCTCCAAGACTCGATGCCCCCTATCGAAAGCCCAATCACCGCCAAGGCCAAGCCCACCCCGTAGGTAAGATTGCCGGGATAGTCAATGGGGTCGCGGCGATCCAGGCCACCATCCTGGCGCAGCATCCGCCAGGCCCAGAAAACTCCCAACACCCCAATCGGTACGTTAAACCAAAATACCCAGTGCCAGCCAAAGTTCACCAGCCAGCCGCCCAGCACTGGCCCTAGTACCAGCCCCAAAGCCACCAGCATCTGATTAGTACCTAGGGCCAGCCCCAACTCGCGGCGGGGAAAGGCATCCGCTACGATGGCCCCGGAGTTGGCAATCATAAAGGCCCCACCAACCCCCTGCAGGATGCGAACGGCAATCAAGGCCGCGGCGTTGGGAGTAAAGCCTGCCAGCAAGGAGGCCAGAGTAAACAAAACAAAGCCCCCCACGTAAAGCTGCTTGCGCCCAAACATATCCGAAAGCCGCCCCACATTCATTACCAGTACCGTCTGGGTGAGGTTGTAGGCCAGCAAAATCCAGATCAGGCTCAACAAGTTGGTGTGCAACTCGCGCAGCAGCACCGGCAGGGCAATAATCAGGGTTCCAGAGTTGAGGGTGGCGGTAAGGGCTCCCAACCCCGTAGCCGAGAGAATCCACCAGCGGTTGGCCGAGCCTTCAGGGTTCATGCGCTCACCTCGAGTTCACGCAGGCTCGAGAGTAACCTCGAGGCCAGGTTGTGCAGGGTGGCGATTTCCTCAGGAGCTAGCTCAGCGAACATCTCCTTGACCTGGGTGCGGGTGGAAGGTACGGCCTTGCGGTAGAGCTTCTGGCCCTCGGGAGTCAGCGAAAGCTGCCAGCCACGCCGGTCTTGCAGGTCGCGCTCGCGCTGGATTAACCCAGCCGCCTCGAGGCGATCCAAGATACCGGTCAGGTTGCCCGGAGTCACGTCCAGCAGGGTTGCCAGGTTGCCGGATTTGAGCATCCCCTGCTCTCCCAGGTGGCGCAGGACGTGGTATTGCGGGCTGGTCAGGTTGAAGCGCTCCAGGTGTTGCTGAAGCTGCCGACTGACCACGTTGTGTAGCCGGGAAAGGGTATTCCAAACCTCAACCTCGAGCGGACGCGGAAAAAAGACATTCATGGTATTAGTTTACACATAAACTATTGAAATATCAAATGTATAGTGATAAATCACGCTCGAGAATCCCCCGCCCTGCCAGAGAGTTAAGTTTAGAGCGGTCTTGACCTTGGTGGAACCGCAGAGGCGAACACGAATTTCACCCCTGTGGTGTCAGGATTGCTCCCACATCATGCACCGGTGCTGGTTTAGCCTTTTGAAGACTGCAAAACTATCGCGGTTCCCGGATTTTTGCGGCAAAATATCAGATTGGCCCAGGGAATACCCTCAGGCTCTCCCAGGATTCTTTCCGAAAACCGCTCTATAGCAGCACAACCCCCATTCCCCTGCAAAAGAATATCCTCCAGGAGACCCCTTGCTTAACTACCGAGGCTATGCTTTTCGAGTCCCAGAAATAGTGCAAGCCCCACTTCGGCTTGTGGTCTAGCCTGCTTTCTCGAGCTTGGCACTTTTGTTGCCAATCTGCTCGAGCAGACCCGACCAGGACTTCACGAAGGCTTGGGCTCCCTCTTTTTGCAGCTCGAGAGCCAGTGCATCGGTATCTATTCCGGCCTGACGGAATTGCCCGATGATCGCTTCGGCATCGCCGCCATCCTGGGGCATGGTTCCTTCAACTCGCCCGTGGTCGGCAAAGGCCAACAGGGTGGCTTCGGGCATGGTGTTCACAGTATCGGGAGCGGCCAGCGCAGCGATATACATCACATCGGAAGCCTTGGGGTCTTTGGTCCCGGTGCTCGCCCAGAGGGCTCGCTGAGGTTTCGCGCCTGCCGCAGCCAGCTTGGCCCAGCGCGGGCTCTCGAGCAAATCCCGATAGGCTTTATAGGTGCGTTGCATTATTGCGATGCCCAAGCGGTTGTGTAGCTCGGCGGGCACCTTATCGGCTACCGCACGATCCCAGCGGCTCACAAACACCGAGGCCACTGAGGCCCCGTCGGGCTTTAGCCCTGCCGCCACACGCCGCTCCAGACCGCGTAAATAGGCTTCGGCAGCCGCCAGGTATTGTTCCCTCGAGAACAGCAGGGTGACATTGATAGGCACCCCCTGAAAAATGGCCTCCTCGATAGCCGGAAGCCCCTCGGGAGTGCCAGGAATTTTGATAAACAAGTTGGGTTTTCCCGCCTCGGCGTGGAGTTTTTGGGCCTGGGCGATGGTTTGGGCCGTGTCATAAGCCAGAAGAGGAGAAACCTCGAGGGAGACAAACCCATCTACTCCGCCGGTTGCTTCATAGACGGGCCGGAAAAGGTCGGCGGCGCGGCGCAAATCCTCGAGGGCCACCTCAAAAAATAGGGCATCCCCGCTCAGCCCGGCTTTGGTTTTCTCCTGAATCGAAGCATCGTAGTCGGCACTGCCCTTGATCGCCGCCTCGAAGATGGTGGGGTTGGAGGTGAGGCCGGTCACCGAGAGTTCACGGATATAGCGTTCCAGCGTACCCTTGTCCAACAGGGAGCGGGTGATGTTATCGAGCCACAAACTCTGGCCCAGGTCGTGCAGTGTTTGGGTTGCTTTCATGTGTCCTCCCCTATATAGACCTAACTTTATCAAACAGCTTATGCCGCTGAGCCTGCCGTGATTGTGCTACAGGTGTTTAGCTTTTTGAAGCTTGGCCCAGATCCTCCAGATTCATCTCGAGCAAGTCGCCGATGCGCTCGATGCTCAAGTCGGCACTGGGATAGCCCGCAATGGCCTGTAGGTCGAGGGCGTAGTGACCCTGGCGGGGAAACACCGTGGTCAGGCGCTCACCCCAGATAGCCTTGACCGCCGTCAGGATACGCAGCTTGTCGTCTACTAAAACATAGTGCTGAGCGGGGTAACGCCGCTCCACATCGTCCAGCTCTTGCTCTTTGTGGATGTAGATCAGAGCGTGTCCACCGACAGCCTCAAGAATCCCCGAGCGCTCGATCTTGTGGGGCTGGAATACCACGTCACCATCGGAGAGAATCACGCACGGCCCAAGTTGGCGCAGGCGGTGAATGACCTCGAGGGCACCCAGGTAAAGCCGCTCTTGGAAAGGATAACCAATCAAAAAGGAGGACATTCGCAAAATATGAGGGTGGTGGGGATGCTCGAGGCGGTAGCGCTGCAAGGCCCCCAGATAATCGGCATAGCCCATCTCCTGGCGCAGATTTTCAAAGATGCCCCAATAGTCCTCGGCCTGCTTCGTCCCAAACTCGTGGCTCAGGTGGGCTCGCAGGTCGCGCTCGACATGGTCATTGTCCAGCAGGGTGTTATCCACATCTAATAAAAATACCGTTTGGTAAGGCGTGTTCATGCACTGCTCAGTATAGTTTAGAGCTACCCTAAGTAAAGGCGCGCGGAATCAAAATTTGGGTTTGGCTAACTTCCAGCATTTCCCCTTTTATCCCTCGAGAGAGCAACACTCCGTACCGTCATTTCACTGAATGAGGGTGCTCGTGAGAAACGTTGTTACAATCCAGACCATGAGTTCTCGAGCCCTCCTGGCCACACTGATTACCATTTTGCCCTGGTCTTCGGTGTATCCGATTATCAAAAATGCCCTGCAAGACTTCAGCCCGGTGCATCTGGTGCTGCTGCGTTTTTTGGTGGCTTCGGCTGCACTGTTGGTCTATGCCCTCGCGACCCGAATGCCCTTGCCCACTCCACAGGACTGGTGGCCTATGCTGGGCCTGAGCTTGCTGG
Organism: Thermaceae bacterium; assembly: GCA_015478585.1. GTDB lineage: Bacteria > Deinococcota > Deinococci > Deinococcales > Thermaceae > Meiothermus. Next base: position 6,423 of record JADMIM010000084.1, read on the forward strand.
GCATCAGCATCTACCACACCTCACTCAGCACCGGCTTACAGAGCGTTGCCTCAGGGCCTGCAGCCATCCTGATTGCCTGTGGCCCGGTATTCGTGGCACTGATGTCTTACTTCTTCATGGGTGAGCGGCTTTCGGCGCTGGGCTGGCTGGGTATCGCCATCGCCTTTTTCGGCGTGGCCCTAATTGCGGTGGGCAACCATCCGGGTCGCTTTAGGTTTGAACCAGGAGCTTTGCTCATCCTGCTGGCAGCCCTAGCGACCTCGGTCTACTTCGTGTTCCAGCGCAGCTTGGTACGTAAATATAGCGCCTTGCAATTTACGGTTTATTCGATCTGGGCGGGAACCCTGCCGCTGCTGGTGTTTTTGCCGGGGTTATCCGGTGAGTTGACCAAAGCCTCGGCGGCTTCGGTGTGGAGCGCCGTCTATCTGGGGATTTTTCCCAGTGCTGTGGCCTACATGACCTGGAACTATGCCCTCTCGATTGCGCCTGCCAGCCGCGTAACCAGCTTTCTTTATGTCTCGCCGATTTTGGCCTACCTCCTGGCTTATCTCCTGCGTGGTGAGGTTCCCACAGCCTTAGCCTTGGTTGGTGGCGCGGTGGCCCTGGTGGGAGTGGTGGTGCTGAATGTGTTGGGTAAGGTCAAGGCCGCCCAGCCGCAAAGGCCGGGGGCTGAAGGGGTCAATCGCTGACTGGTAAAGATCTCTAGCCAAATTAAGTGTCTCCACGATAGATTTGTGCTTTAGGGGTTCCCCCGAATCTGACGCTCGTACCTTCAGGAACGGGCCTTTACAAAGTCATTGAACTGCGGATATAGCGCTAGTCAGATTTGTGGGGGTACTTAGCGGTGCAGCAAAAAATAAGCTATGGCAATCACAATCAGCCATACCCACCAACGGCTCCCCAGACCAGCCCAGGCTGGGCGCGGCAAGGGGTTGGGGTCGGCTACGGAAGCCCGGAGGGTTCGGGATGGGGGTCGCATCTGAAGGCGCTGTGCCCGCTTAACGTGGTATACCGACTTGCTCAGGTCGCCCTTTTTGCGGTAGGCCGCTCCCAGGTTGTGGTGGGCCAGGGCATAGTCAGGGTTGAGTTGGAGCACTTCCTGATAGGCCGCTATGGCCTCCTCGAGCCTCCCCTCTTCTTGCAACAAGTTGGCCCGGTTGGTCTTGGCCCGAAAATGTCCCTTATCCCGTTCTAAAGCCCGCTCGAAGGCTTGGTTGGCCCCCTCATGATTACCCCCACGAATGCGCAGCAGGCCCAGGCTACACCAGGCTTCGCCTCCCAGATGGGGGTCTTGCAGGTAGGGCTCGAGGGCGGTCTCGGTCTCTCCCTCGAAAGCCTCTAGTGCCGCTTGCACCCGAGTCGGTTCGAGGTAGGGCTCGAGCAGTGAGCCCTCCTGGGCCAGCACCTTGCGTACGCGCCCATATTCCTTGGCCCGCAGCCAGTCGCGTAGCTCCAGCAATACCGCCAGCGCATCGGTATTCCCTTGCTCACCCCTGAGCAAATGGGCGCGGGCTTGGTCGTAGCGTCCGGTCTGAATGAGTTCGTCTATAGGTGTACTCAAAACCATTCTCTCCCAAACCCTAGCCTACAGCCAGGCGGGATAAGAAGCTGGAAGCCAAAAACAAGATTGCGCTATGATTTTGCTGATGACCACCCTCTGGAAATCCTGCTCTGCTTTGGGCCTGCTGGCAATGCTCGGCAGCCTAGCTCTGGCTCAGGCCATCCCCCACTTCGTCGAGGAAACCGCCAGTTCGGGCCTCAACAGCCGTTACGATGGCGACTACGTGGTGGGGGGTGGGGTCGCGGCCTTTGATTGTAGTGGCAATGGCCTTCCCGACCTGCTGCTCTCGGGCGGGGACAACAAGGCCAAGTTCTACCGCAACCTCAGCAGCATCGGCGGCCCTATACGTTTTCAGGAGGAAACCTCGGGCCTCGAGCTTACCCAAGTTAGCGGGGCCTACCCGATAGATATAGACGGCGACGGCATCACCGACTTGATACTGCTTCGTGCGGGCGAAACCGTACTCATGCGTGGTCTGGGCAACTGCAAGTTTGTTCGGGCCAACGAAACCTGGGGCTTTCAGGGTAGCAAAAACTGGAGCACAGCCTTTTCGGCTACTTGGGAGCATGGGCAAAACTGGCCCACTCTGGCGGTGGGCACTTATTACAAGCGCGGCAGCAGCTTTCCTTGGGGCAGTTGCACCGACAACCTGCTCTACCGCCCCGCTGCGGGGGGCCAGGGCTTTGCCGCTCCTATCCCCCTCAAACCTAGCTACTGCGCTCTTTCGATGCTGTTTAGCGACTGGAACCGCTCAGGAACCCCGAGTTTGCGCATCAGCAACGACCGGCAATACTACTGGGGCGGCGAAGAACAACTTTGGCAGGTGAGTCCGGGTCAGCCACCCCACCTCTACACCGAGGCCCAAGGTTGGAAACGGCTGCAAATCTGGGGCATGGGCATTGCTAGCTACGACCTGATGGGCAGTGGCTATCCCACCTACTTCCTCAGCAGCATGGGCGATAACAAACTGCAAACCCTACAAAGTGGCCCTTCTGAACCCACTTATAGCGATATTGCCTTCAAGCACGGGGTCACTGCCCATCGGCCTTATACCGGCGGAGACGTACACATCTCCACCGCCTGGCACGCCCAGTTCGAGGATTTGAACAACGATGGCCTGATAGACTTATTCATCACCAAAGGCAACGTGGGCTCCATGCGCGACGCGGCCAGCAAAGACCCCAACGACTTGCTGTTGGGCCAGCCCAATGGGAGTTTCCTCGAGGTGGGCGACAAGGCTGGTCTAGCTAGCTTTCTGCGCGGGCGGGGGGCCGCCGTAGTAGACCTCAATGGGGATGGCCTGCTCGACGTGGTGGTGATCAACCGTATGGATAAGGCCCAGGTCTGGCGCAATGTCGGGGCTGGCAGCGCCGAATATCCTCAAGCCATGGGGCACTGGCTGGGAGTACGTTTGCAACAAGCCGGAGCCAACCGCGATGCGATAGGCTCCTGGATTGAAGTCCAGCTTGATAAGCGTGTCCTGCGCCGTGAACTCACCATCGGAGGGGGCCACGCCAGCGGCAGTCTGGGCTTCGTTCACTTTGGCCTGGGGAGCGCCGAATCCACCAAGCTGCGCGTACAGTGGCCTGATGGAGTTTGGAGTGGTTGGCAAGACCTAAAAACCGACCAGTACGTGGTTATTAGCCGCGAGTCGGGGATACAGCCCTTCAAGATAGAGGCCGCAAAACAACCTTGAGACTCGACTCGAGGGCATCCGAATCAGATATTTCTGGGGCATTGACGCAAGCCAGGGTTTCCGGTATTTTCATGGGCGAGTCGAACAACCCTAATTCTTGCAGGTCGGAGATTTCGGCTCTTTGCTATCAGGAGGATATCATCATGAAACCATTCCTTAAAGCCGCGGCTCTGGCCGCTACGGTAGCTGTGGTCGGACTGGGTCTGTTCCAGCCCGCCTTGGCGCAAAAGAAGATCATCGTAGGAGTGAGTTGGTCTAACTTCCAGGAAGAGCGTTGGAAGACCGACGAGGCTGCAATTAAGGCTGCCCTTGCGGCGGGGGGTGCTGAGTATGTCAGCGCCGACGCACAAAGCTCATCGGAAAAGCAGCTCAACGATGTCACTAACCTGATCGCCAAGGGGGCCAATGTGCTGATTATCCTGGCCCAGGATAAGGATGCCATCGCCCCGGCTATTGCCGCTGCCAAAGCTGCTAAGATTCCTGTAATCGCCTACGACCGCCTGATCGAGAACCCCTACGCCTTCTACCTGACCTTCAACAACGTTGAAGTAGGTCGCATCATGGGCCGCGAGGTGCTCAAGGTTCGCCCCAGCGGCAACTATATCTTCGTCCGGGGCGACCCCAAGGATACCAACGCCCAGTTCGTCTACGACGGGCAGCGGGAAATCCTCGACCCCTCCATCAAGGCAGGCAAAATCAAGATCGTGGGTGAGCAGGCCACCGACAACTGGGCACCCGACGTAGCCCAGCGCAACACCGAGCAAATGTTGACCCGCGTCGGCAACAAGGTGGACGCGGTAATGTCCTCCAACGACGGTATGGCCACAGGCGCTGCTGCTGCTCTGGATGCGGTGGGGCTTTTGGGCAAGGTAGCTATGTCCGGTCAGGACGGCGACTTCGCGGCACTCAACCGGGTGGCCCTGGGTCAGCAGACCGTAAGCGTCTGGAAGGACTCGAGGGCCTTGGGCAAGGCCGCAGGCGAAATCGCTATCGAATTGGCTAAGGGGGTTGCTCCTACGGCTATCCAAGCAGGCGGCGAGAAAGCCTCGATCTTCGACGGTGGCCCCAACAAGGTCAAGATGAACTCCATCCTGCTCAAGCCCGTTGGCATCACTCAAGCCAATCTGAACCTGGTTCTGGATGCCGGTTGGATCAAGAAAGACGTGCTGTGCAAGGGCGTTGACGCTACTAAGGTTCCCGTCTGCAAGTAGCCTCGTGATATCGCGCTTCCCACTATCACCCGACCTATACAGGGGGAAGCCGCTCTAAAGAGATGTGGGCGGACATGCGATAACCGTGTGTCCGCCTCTATTTTTACGTCTGGGGGATAGTTCTGGAGCCTTGGGCTTGAGTCTTACGGGCATCTCGAGGGAAAAATAATGCAAAATACTGTGCAAGACACACAAAAACCCCGCCAAGGCTTTGCCAGCTTGGGGCTGGACATTCGGCAGGTTTTGATGCTGGGTGTGCTGGTGGTGGTCTGGATAGCCTTTGAGATTCTCACCGGCGGCTTGTTTTTGAGCCCGGTGAATCTGTGGAACCTATCGGTGCAAACAGCGGTGGTAGGCATCACGGTAGGGGGCATGGTGCTGGTGATCGTGGCCCGCCAGATAGACCTTTCGGTGGGCTCGGTGCTGGGTTTTTGCGCCATGATCATGGCCCTGCTTCAAGTTTCGCCCCCCCTGGGGTTAGGCCTTTCTTGGGTTGTGGCGCTGATACTGGGGCTGGCGCTTGGCGTGCTGATTGGGGCCTTCAACGGCTACTGGGTGGCCTACTGGGGTGTACCGGCTTTCGTAGTCACCTTGGCCGGGCTGCTGATTTTTCGCAATGCCACTTTTGTGGTCGCCAGTGGGCGTACCGTCGCGCCTATGAAGCAAACTTTTAGCCTCTTGGGCGCTGGTTCCATCGGTGCTGAAGCGACCTGGATTGTGGGCCTTTTGGGCATGGCGTTCATCATTTATCAGGCCCTCGGCAACCGCCGTAGCCGTCTCAAGCACCGCCTGCCCGTTCGCCCGCTGTGGGCCGAATGGGTGGTCAACGGGGTGCTAATCCTCTTTACCCTGGCTTTCGTCCTGGTCATGAATGCTTACACCTATCCCGGAACCAACATTCCACGGGGAATCCCCATTCCCGTGGTGATAACCCTGGTAGTCCTAATCTTCCTGGCCTGGATGACCCGTTCTACCCGCTTTGGGCGCTACGTTTTTGCTATGGGCGGCAACCCCGAAGCCGCGCGGCTGGCGGGCATCAACGTGCGGCGGATTATGGTGCAGGTGTTCATGCTGATGGGCTTCCTGACCGCCCTAGCCGCCGCAGTGCAGGCCGCTCGTCTAAACGCCGCTACCGCCGGTCTAGGCACCAACCTCGAGCTGTCGGTCATCGCCGCCGCTGTCATCGGGGGCACGGCCCTGGCTGGAGGCAGCGGAACCATCGTGGGGGCCGCGCTCGGAGCTTTGCTGACCTCGAGCCTGCAAAACGGCATGGTGCTGATGGGCATCCCTACCGAATGGCAAAATATCGTTCTGGGCATCGTGTTATTGGCCGCGGTGTTCTATAACACGGTTTTCTTGCGCAACCGGAGGGCTTGAAGATGCCGCGTGCTACTGGCATAAGGGCTAGGGCCTGGTCATTTGGGAGGTTTGAGTGACCCCATTGGTAGAAATGAATAACATCAGCCTGCGCTTCGGCGGCAACCAGGCTCTCAATGATGTAAGCGTGAGCTTGTACCCCGGCGAGGTGGTCGGGCTACTCGGACACAACGGAGCAGGAAAATCCACCCTCATCAAGGTGCTCTCCGGGGCTTACCAGGCCGACAGTGGGCAGATTTTGGTGGAAGGACAGGAAGTCCAGATTAAAACCCCCCAGGACTCACAGCGCTACGGTATCGAGACCATATACCAGAACCTAGCCCTGGCCGACAACCTCGACGCTGTAGCCAACGTGTTTCTGGGTCGCGAAAAAGTGCGCGGGGCGGTGCTCGACGAAGATGTAATGGAACTCGAGTCCAGAACTATCCTCGACCGCCTACGCATTCGTATCCCCAGCTTGCGCGTCCCAGTCGCCAATATGTCCGGCGGGCAACGCCAGAGCGTGGCCATCGGGCGGGCCATTTATTTCAAGGCCAAATGCTTGATTATGGACGAGCCTACCGCCGCGCTCGGCCCCGAGGAAACCCGCAAGGTGGGGGAATTGGTCAAGGCTCTAAAAGCCGAAGGGGTGGGAATTTTCCTCATCAGCCACGACCTGCACGACGTATTTGACCTGGCTGACCGTATCACCGTGATGAAAAACGGCAAGGTAGTAGGCACCGTAAACACTCCGGAAGTCTCCCACGACGACGTGCTGGGCATGATTATCGGCGGGGTAATGCCCAAACATCTGCCCAGTGCCTGAAGATGGTTTCCCGCACGCTTTGATCCAGAAATCTCTAGCTCGAGCAGCAAGATGTAGCCTGCCGCGATAAATCCTAACCAGCTTCAAAGGCGGGCCATGGCCCGCCTTTTGTTTTGAGGCAAATGTGAAGAACGTATGAAGACCAGGTTAGGACTATGCGTGATGTGGGGCTAATTTGGACAAGTTCCAGCTAGGTTACATTGCAAAAGCGGGCAATCGCACAAGGAGGCACGCATGTTCAAGCAGATAACGTTAGGTGCATTAGCAGCAGTTTCCCTCGTAGCCTGTGGTTCTGTGAACTCGAGCCAAGCCAATATCCGGGTGGTTCATGCCTCGGCGGATACTCCCGCAGTGGATGTATATGTCAACGGCAACAAGGTAAAGTCTGGCGTAACTTTTGGTCAAAACTCTGGCTACTTATCCGTCACAGCAGGGTCTACCGCCATCAAAGTCTGTGCCACCGGTACGACCACCTGTCCGATTGACACCACCAACAGCCCCGTGACTACAGTGGCAGGGCAGAATTACACCGTACTGGCCGTGGGTTCATTATCAGGCGGAACCCTGCAAGCTCTTTTGGCAACCGATGACCTGACCGCACCCGCTTCAGGTAACTTCAAGCTGCGCCTGATTCACGCTGCCCCGGCAGCACCTACGGTGGACGTATATGTAACTGCCCCCAGTGCAAGCCTCACCTCGGTGACACCTAATCCCACCAACTTCGCCTTCAAATCTATCAACCCCTATATCAGCGCGGCGGCTGGAAACTACCAGGTTCGTATCACTGGGGTCGGCAGCAAAACCCCAGTGATTGACACTGGGAGCGTTGCCCTCGCGGCTGGCAAAATTTATACCGCCGTCGCTGTGAATCCCGGTACTCCTAGTACCACCGGAGCCTTAGCTGCCGGAGTTATTCTGCTTAGCGATAATTAGGTTGTGTTGACATTTCAGCGTAGCCAGATGAGGGCTGAGACAAAGTGGACGAAGGCGAGGAAGTTTCGGGCGAGTTTATCGAAGCGAGAGAAGACCCTACGGAAGTGCTTGAGCTTGCCGATGAAACACTCGACGAGGTGGCGCTCTTGGTACGCTTCAGCAGCGTAGTCGCGGGGCTGGATACGATTGGATTTGGGGGGATGACGGCCTGGGCTTGGATGGCCTGGACGAACTCGACCAACCAGTCGGCATCAAAGGCTTTATCCGCAATCACCTGTTGCAGGTCGAAACCCCGCAACAGGTCAGGGGCTTGGGTGATCTCGTGCCGCTGACCCGCAGTTAGCCCCACCCTCAAGGGGTTGCCCAGCGCATCTACGCAGACGTGAATCTTGCTGGTGAATCCGCCTTTGCTTCAGCCCAGATGCTGCTGCTGGTGCCCCCTTTTCCAAGCGGGGCACAGCCCCGTCCGGTACGCGGATACCTTCCCCCTGCCGCGCAAGCATGGGCACGCACCAAGGTCGCGTCCAGCATCACCCTCTGCATACCCGCACTGTGCCCCATTGCGGCTCATCCACAGAGCACCGCCTCCACGAACCGCTTACAACTCCGGCTCTTACCCACATACACCCTCGGGTGCTCATCCAGAAATCGCTTAATCTTGCGCCACTCATGAGCTTTTAATCGCACCTTCGACACAATGTAAGTTCAACTCCTTGACCTCTAAATTGTCAACACAACCTAGAGCGCTCTTCACGAATAAGCGTCCATTATCCTTAGAGTTTTTGTGTTAGGGAAGCTTAAATAACTCCGCTCGCGTAGCGGCTCCGCTGCTATCGGCCTAGGGCCGACTCCGCCCCGGATGGCAGAGTTATTATGAAAACTGCGATAAATCCTAACCAGCTTCAAAGGCGGGCCATGGCCTGCCTCATTTTTTACGCATCGCTTCCAGCGCGTCCCACTGTTCTTTTGTAACAGCATCCAGCACGTTGAATTCACCTCCATTCCAGGCGGTCTCGCCCCCATCAATACTCACCACGTCACCCGTAATAAAGCCTGCGTAGTCGGAGATCAGATAGGAAGCCAGGTTGGCAAGCTCTGAGTGCTGGCCCATACGCCGCAGGGGAATCTTTTTCTCGAACATTTCCTGGATTTCTGCGGTGGGCATCAAGCGGCTCCAGGCTCCTTCGGTGGGGAACGGCCCCGGCGCGATGGCGTTGAGGCGGATGCCGTACTTGCCCCACTCGGCGGCCAGCGACTTGGTGAGGGCCACCACGCCCGCCTTGGCCGCCGCCGAAGGCACCACGTAGCCCGAGCCGGACTGAGCATAGGTAGTAGCAATGTTGAGCACGGTTCCCTTGACTCCTTTGGCAATCCAGCGCTTACCCAACTCCAAAGTACAATAAAACGTTCCGTGTAGCACGATGCCCAGCACCGCATCCACGGCTCGGTGCGAAAGCCGCTCGGTGGGCGAGATGAAGTTTCCGGCGGCATTGTTGAGCAGCACGTCTATGCGGCCCAAATGCCCCTCAACCGTGTCTATCATGCCCTTCACGGCCTCAGGGTCGCGCACGTCGCAGGGCGTAGCAAACACCTCGCCCCCGGTCTGAGCAGACATTTCTTGTGCGGCCTGCTGGATGGTCTCAGCGCGGCGGCTGGTAATAGCAACCTTGGCCCCAAGCTCGAGAAAGCGTGTGCTCATCGAACGACCCAGCCCCGTACCGCCTCCCGTCACCAGCACTACTTTGTCTTTGAGCAAATCGGTTTGGAACATGGCCCTACTCTACCGCCTGAGCTGAAAATCGGTGTGGGCGGCCAACAGCTCGAGCGAATCCAGAGCCACAGAAGCCAGCAAGCCAACGTGGCGCGCGAAAAACCCCCTCTGGACTTATGCTAGTTTTCTGTGCCTTAGCCAGCGCCAGCCTCCATATATAGCCAAACCTGCCAGCAGGAGTAGCAAAACCCGATCCCAGCGGACAATACGGTATTCGATGTAAAACTGGTTACCTCCGGCTGGATTGATGTTCCAGGTGTAGGCGGTTCCGTTCACCGAATCGGCGTTCTGGGCGCTAGCTCTGAGGGGGGTCTCGAGCGAGAGCGAGAGCTTGGGCACTAGCGAAGCAGAAAATAGCGAAAACAGTTGCCCAGCCGGGGACAACCCCTGCAAAGCCGGGTTGGGCTGGCCCAGGCTGACCTCGAGGCGATAGGTTTGCACTAGCCACCCCCCCGACTGCGAGACCTGGAAGCGCTCGTCGCTGAAGGCTCCGGTGCCCAAGTTGAGGCTGCTGGTGTTCCAGCCTGGCCCCTTGAGGTCGCGGCGAGCGATTACTTTCTGGCCCTGCTGCTGAGTTTTCCAGCCTTCTTTAGCCAATTTCTCAACAAACTGAGAGACGATTTGCTGTCCTTGGGTGTTGCCCTGGGTGGGAACCAAGGTCAGGATTTGCTCCACTCGCCCATTCAAGTGAACCTTCAGCTCGAGATTGGCCTCGAAGCAACTCGAGAGGACGACCAAACCCACCAGCAACACCAGACCACGCCAGAGCCCTAGCATAG
>JADMIM010000085.1 GCA_015478585.1 Thermaceae bacterium
CTCGTGAGCTGGCCTTCAAGGTGCTCTTCGAGCACGCGGTGGGAGGGGCTTCGTTCGCCACGGCTTGGGAACATTCCACCCAAGACCTCGAGCCCGAGGATGCTGGCGAGGATACCCTCGATGCCGAGGGCTTGAAGTTTGCCCACGCCCTGCTCGAGGGTTTCGAGCAGCATCAGGCCGAGGTAGACGAGGTTTTAGAAGCCACCATCGAAGGCTGGAGCTTTGGTCAGATGGCAAAAACCGACCTGGCGGTGCTGCGCCTGGCTACCTACGAGATGCTCTACCAGCCCACCCCACCTCCGCCCCTGATCGAGGTGGCGGTGAAAATTGCCAAGCGCTACGGTGGCGAAGATTCCGGGCGTTTTGTCAACGGCGTGCTGGCGCGGCTGTTACGGCGGGTCGAGGCGGGGGAGTTGCAGACGGTGACGAAAGGTGAGGAAGAAGCAGGAGGGAGGAGGCCAAAGGCCGAAGGATAAAGGTTGAAAGCAACATCTCAGCCTTTGTCCTTACATGGTTTGTGTTTTATCTTTGAGCCTTCCGCAATTCTTGCCTTTCGAGGTGATACATGCTTTCACTCGCTGGCCCTCCCGTTGCCGAAACTGTCTACGCCGAACTGCAAGCCCAAATTGCCACTCTGCCCTACGTGCCTCACCTGCGGGTGGTGCGTCTGGGCGAAGACCCCGCTTCGGTTTCCTACGTGCGCCTCAAAGACCGCCAGGCCAAGAAGATCGGGCTCTCTAGCCAGGTAGACGTGTTCCCCGAGAACACCAGTCAGGCCGAGTTGCTGGCTTATATCCAGGCCCTCAACACCGACCCCGCCGTAGATGGCATCCTGGTGCAATCACCTGTGCCCAAACAGATAGACTTCAACGTGGTTTTGCAGGCCATCAACCCCGATAAAGACGTGGACGGCCTGACCCCCACCAATGCTGGGCGGCTATGGATGGGACTCCCGGCCCTCGAGTCCTGCACTCCGGCTGGGGTCATGCGCATCTTGAAGCACTACGGCCTCGAGGTCGCGGGTCGGGAGGTGGTCATCATCAACCGCAGCAATCTGGTGGGCAAGCCCCTGGCCGCCATGATGTTGCGCCAGAATGCCACCGTGACGCTGGCCCACTCCAAAACCCGCCATCTTCAGGCGGTTGCCCAGCGGGCCGAGGTCTTGGTCACGGCAGTGGGCCGCCCCAACTTCATCCAGCCCGACTGGGTGCGGCCTGGAGCGGTAGTGGTGGACGTGAGCATCAACCGGGTCGGTCAAAACGCGCAGGGCCGGGATATTTTGCTGGGAGATGTTTCCCCTGACGTGGCTCTAGTAGCCTCAGCCCTGACTCCGGTTCCGGGCGGGGTAGGCCCGATGACGGTGGCCATGTTGCTCTCCAACACCGTACAGGCTGCCATTCGCCGCAGAGGATAGGGGGTCAAGGGTTCGTTTCCAGGTGTCCGCTTGCTGAAGCAAATGTTTTAGAAGAAGTCTCGGGTTAGAATGTTCCCCAGTTCTCATGACCGACTTATTCTCTAATCAAGTTCTCTGGACGGCCATCCTGGCCAGTATGTTTGCCCAGATTATCAAGCTCTTTATCTACTACTTCATCGAGCGTCGCTGGGAGTGGGAGCGCTTGGCCGAGACCGGTGGAATGCCCTCGTCCCACTCGGCTACCGTGGCGGCGCTGGCGACGGGGGTAGGTATCAAGGAGGGCCTGAGCAGTTCGCTATTCGCCATGACTATCGTGCTTGCCATCATCGTGATGTACGATGCTACCGGCATCCGCCGGGCTGCTGGGCTGCACGCCGAGCGCCTCAACAGCCTGATTGACGAGTTTCGCAAGCTGGTGGAGCAGGGGCCACAACCCGAACCCCTCAAGGAACTGCTGGGACATACTTACCTCGAGGTGGCCGTAGGTGCGGCCCTGGGTATTATTTTCGCCTTGGTCAGCTTTGCCCTAATCAGATAGGTGGAAAGAGGCGGAGGGCCAGGTGGTCTCTGGCTCCTGCATGAGTTCATGAGGTTTTGAGTCCAGAGCCAATGTTGACAGGTGGACGCTGGCCCCTATGGCTCGAGGGGTTTTCCCTGTTCTGCTCCAGTCCGTGTACCTTCTTAGGAGAGATTAAGAAAACTTCTGAATCATCACAGGCAGATAAGCAGCAATATCGCTACCATTGGGCCGTTTGGAGGCAATCTATGAAGAAAGCATGGTTGGTGTTGGTTTTGGCGGTAATCGGCGGTCTGGCCTTGGCAGATGGGTTCTCCCTGACCGTAAATATCCCCATCCTTCCGCAGTTTGGCATCTTGGGAGGACAGTTCATCACGCCCTACCGCAGCTACCGGGGTACGGCCCTCAACTACACCGTCAACACTGCTGACAACGTGGTGGTGGGGGGCAGTGTACGCCCTGGCTATTTCGCTGGGCAGTTTGCCCTTAGTAGCCGCCTGGGAGCAGTCTACGTGACCAAAATTAACCAGACCGATACTGGCTACGTGGAGGGGTCGGTGCGGTTGGGCTCGAATCAATACTTTGCTCCTGGTGGGTTTGGCCTGGACACCGATTTGGGCGGGGATGTCTTCCTCACCCAGCGGGTTGCAGACAACCTGGCCCTCTACGGGGGAGCGGGGCTAACCGGAACCCTGACCGTGGTTCCTGCCCTACGGTTGGGAGCTTCGGCCAACGGCTATGTGGGGCTCAGGTTCGAGCCGTTTAATAGCTGGGATGCCTACCTCGAGGGGGGATTGGTCTATCCCTTTGGTGGTGCGCTGGGCTACGACGTGACGGCCTCGCTGTACTACACCGTCGTGCCGGGTGGGCGGCTGGGGGTATACACTGGCTTCCTCAACCAGAGCGGGGTGGGTGGGGCCGGGGCCTTCAAGCTAGGCCTGGCTGGAGAGTTTACCCAGAAGCCCGAGACTCTGGGCACACCAGGAAACTATATGCCCTAGGCCGGGGGCCAAAATAGCCACGAGCCGTAGACCATCGGTGCAGCAATGCACTTTCATCCCGAAGGGCTTTATCGCGCTCTTGCAGGCTCAAGGCAAGACCCTAAAACTTGGGATAGGAGAGCGACAAGATGAGGTTGCACAACTTTCATTTGGCAACCTCATCTTGGAGGGACTTAAAGGCAAGACGCAAAACATCAAAGGGACAAAAGCCAGACCCGACGGCATAATTGTCTTATCAAGGAATACTCTCCAGGACGTAATCTGCTTTATCACGGGCTGTGGCTTTGGGGGGGAGAGCTATTGACGTAAACTGCCCTACTAAAGACGATGGGAGATGTGAAGATTGGCGTTCTGGCAATACAGGGGGATTTCCGCGAACACAAGCAGATGCTCGAGTCATTGGGGGTTGAGGCCCCCGAGGTACGGCTGCCCAAGCACCTCGAGGGCCTTAGTGGCCTGATTGTTCCGGGGGGTGAGTCCACCACCATTGGAATGCTGGCACGCGAATATGGCCTCGAGAGCGCGGTGCGGGAGCGGGTGCAAGAGGGCAGTTTGGCGGTGTGGGGAACTTGTGCGGGGGCCATCTGGATTGCCAAAGATATCCCGCAGTATCCCCAGCAGCCACGGCTGGGCTTGATGGATATATCGGTGCAGCGCAACGCTTACGGGCGGCAGGTGGACAGTTTCGAGGAAGACCTCGAGGTCAAAGGTTTAGACCGTCCTTTTCATGCTTTTTTTATCCGTGCCCCGGTGATTTTAGAGGTGGGCCAGGGGGTAGAGGTGCTGTCCAAGCACGGTGACGAAATCATCCTGGCACGGCAAAACCACTTGCTGGCAGGCACTTTCCACCCCGAGCTAACCCGCGATGCTCGCATCCACCAACTGTTTACCCAAATGGCGCGTGGCTAGGGGGCCCTTGGCTCGCGGCTGAAGTGAGCCAAGGTTTCCAGGTGCTGCACGAGCTGCTCTTGGTGCTCGTGGGGGAGCCGGTGGAGCAAAGTGCTGATCTCAGCCCGCCAGACCGCTTGAGAGGACTCCAGGGCTTTCTGACCCTTCTTGGTCAGGGAGAGCCGGATGCGCCGGGCATCGGTCTCGTCGAGTTGCCGCTCTAGCAGCCCCAAGTTGGCCAGACCCTCCAAAATGCGGCTGACCGCGTAGGTTGGCAGCATCATGTTACCGGCGATATCGCTGGGATAGCACAACCCCCGCTCCACGTTCTTCAGGGCGAAGAAATCCTTAGCGGTAATACCCGTTTCCTCCTCCACCCGGCGACCAAACCGCTCGAGCATGGCCATGCGCACGTGCCAGATAGCGGTCATCAGGCGCAAAGGGTCAATACCGGTGTTGGTAGACATATTTGCAGTTTAGCATAAATTGCGATTCGCGGTAGTTGCATTTTGCAGCTAACCGGGCTAAACTTTTTGGGTGAGTTTGCGGTGACTTTATTAACTTTGCTTTGATGAAGCCAAAGTGGAGTCTCCGTCGGCCCAGAGCAATCGCTGAGTGTAGACGTTGGGGAAAGGAAGCGATGAATTGGAGTTGCTATAAGGAAGCGGGTGGGGCATGTATCGGCTGAGCATCGGCTTGCTGATGGGGCTATTGGGGTGGGCTTGGGCCCAAAACCCAGCACCCAACCCCTGGGCACAGTTCCTAGCCCCGCTCAAGAACTATCCGGGCTTACAGCAGGCGCTGCACGGCACTCGAGCCGCAGCAGACCAAGTAGACGTATTGAGCAGCCCAGTCGGCTTCCAGGCCACGGGTGGCTATTCGTTGTTGAATGTGAGCCCGCCGGATGCTGGTGGCCCTTGCCGTCCGGTAGACCCCAGCTATCAGCCCAACCCAGCCTGTTTTCCCCTGCCCACCAGTGGTACCCAGGCTAGCCTGGGGCTCAACTTTACCCCCTTTCTGGCCGGGGATATCGGCAGCAAGGTGGCCCAGGCCAACGCCACCTTGGCCCAGACCCAGCTTTCGCTGCGGCAGACTTTAGCCAGCCTCGAGGCCCAGGCCGTGCTGGCGGCTAATCGTGTGAAGCTGGCGCAAAATGCCCTCGAGCTGGCCAAGCAGGGCGAAAGCGTATCCAAGCTGAGCGTAGAGGCTACCCAGACTCGCTTTGACAAGGGTGGGGCTACCCAGCTCGAGCTAGATCAGGCCCAACAGAGCCTGGCTCAGGCCCAGGCCAACCGTCTCCAGGCCGAGGAAAACCTCACCGTGGCCCGACACGCCTTGCAGGATTTGGTCGGCATCACCGACCCCCCTGACCTGCCTCTGCCCGCTCTGCCCGCCGATACCAAGCCGGTGGGGGTGGGGCAGGCCGAGCTGGCCCTGCAAAAGGCCCAGGCCGCCTCGGACAATGCCCAGTGGAACTCCTATCCGGTGCTGCAACTGGGCTACACCCACCAGGTCTCGAGCAATGCTAGCCTGAACCTGGGCATCCAGAGCCGCACCTTTCAGCCCAGCCTCAGCCTGACCTATCAAAACCCCTCTCAGACGGTGGAACCCTATAACCGCATCAATGATCAGTTTCAGATTGGCCTCTCGGTCAACTTCTCAGCCGCAACCTTCCCGGCCCTGGATGCCGCCCAGCAAGGCGTGGCTCAGGCTCAGGCCGCGCTGGATGCGGCCCAGCGGCAGGCTGCGCTCCAGCTCGAGTCGCTCAAGTTGGCCTACGCTCAGGCCCAGCGCCAGGTGGAGCTGTCGCAAAATGCCTATGCCCTGGCCCAGCGCTCCCTGCAAGATGCCCAAAGCCGCGAGCAGTCGGGCTTGGGAACCCCCCTCGCCACGGCCCAGGCGGCCTTGGGGCTTTATCAAGCTGGGCTGACCCAGAACCAGGCCCAGCTCAACTTGCTGACGAGCATCCTCAACGTATACATCTTTTATGCCCAACCCCTCGCGGAGGTCGCGCTATGAAACCAACTTTTCTGGCTTTTGTATTGGCTCTCACCCCTCTAGCCCTGGCCCAGAACCTGACCTTCGAGGCAGCCTTAGCCCAGGCCAACTCCCAGCCTGCGGTAGTTTCGGCTAAAGCCGTGCTCGAGACCGCCAATGCCGACTTGGGGCGAGCCAAAATAGATCCCATGAGCACCAAGCCCACTGTGCTCAAGGCCCAGCAGGGTGCAGACTTGGCCCAGGCCAACCTCAACCAAGCGATTGCCCAGGCCAAATCTCAGATTGCCACCGCTTATACCCAAGTCCTGGATGCTCAGATGGGGGTGATGGTGGCCCAAAAAGGTCTGGATGTGGCCGGGAAAGGTGTGCTGGTAGCCCAAACCCAGTTCAAGAAGGGCGGGGGTACGCAGCAAGCCGTGCTGGATGCCGAGAATCGTCAGCAAAATGCCGAGCAGGGGCTCAAAGTGGCGCAGGATGGCCTCGAGCTGGCTATCACCAACCTCAAGAGCCTGGTGGGTGAGTACAAAGCGATTGAACCCATAGCCCCAGGAACCTTGCCCAAAACCCCCGATGCTGCCATAGTCGAGCAGATCGTGCAAGCTAACCCGGCTCTGGTACAAACTAACCAGGCCGTAGTGGCAGCCCAACTCCAAGTAGACCTGCTGGATCCGCTGTATGCCTCGGTCTCGCAAATTAATCTAGCCAAAACCGGAGTAGCCCAGGCTCAAGCAGCGCGCGACAGCACCTTGCGGATTTTTCGCATTCAGACCCAATCGCTCTACAATCAGGTGGTACAGGCGACCAAAAACCGCGCCATCAAGGAGGATGCGGCTAAAAACGCCCAGAGCCAACTCGCTACCGATAGCACCCGCTACAAGAACGGCCTGATCAGCCAGGTAGCCTTTTTGCAAAGTGATTTGGCCGCAGCCCAGGCCGAACTGGCCGCCCAGCAGGCCCGCGATGCCTACTTGAATGCCTATTACACCCTGCTGGCCGGGCCGGGAACCGGAGGTAGGTAATGACTCAGGCTCCTCGAGCCACAACCTTTGTCGGGCCACTACCCGGCAATACCTGGATTATCCCGCTTCTGACGGTGGTGATTGGGGCCTTCATGGCGATTCTGGATACCAGCATCGTCAATGTCGCCATCACCAAGATGATGAACGTCTTCGGAACCGACCAGACCGGCATCGAGTGGGTTTCTACGGCTTACTCCCTTACCTTGGGGGTTGTCACCCCGCTCTCCGGCTGGTTGGGTGCGCGTTTTGGCCTCAAGCGCATCTACATTGTGGCCCTGACGGTTTTTACCCTGGGCTCGGTGCTGTGTGCCTTCGCCTGGAGTCTGGATTCGATAATTGCCTTTAGGGTTATCCAGGCCATTGGCGGCGGTCTAATCATGCCTGCGGTCAACGCGGTGTTGATCCAACTGGTGCCGCGCGAACGCCTGGGTGCGGCTAGTGGTATTTTCGGCCTGACTATTCTTTTGGCCCCGACCATCGGCCCCACACTGGGGGGTTATCTGGTCGAGTACATAGACTGGCGCTGGATTTTTACCATCAACCTGCCGGTGGGCATCTTGGGCATTATTATGGCCTATTTCCTGGTGCCCAACCTGCCGCGCTACAAGGTTGGTTCGTTTGACTGGTTGGGCGCAGGGCTGATCTCGGTGGGCTTACTCTCATTGCTGCTGGCATTGACCGAAGGCCAGAGCTGGGGTTGGGGCTCCTTACCGATTGTGATGCTGTTTTATACCTGTGTAAGTATGTTGGGATTTTTTGTCTGGCATCAGCTCACCACACCCCATCCGTTGCTCAACCTGCGGCTATTTAGATTCCCTTCGTTCACCCTGGGCAACCTGATCATCATCGCTGTGACCATTGGTCTATTTGGGGGTTTGTTCTACCTGCCCCTGTTTTTGCAGGCGGTGCGTGGCCTCGGGGCCTTCCAGGCGGGCTTGATACTGTTTCCTCCGGCGCTAGTGGCCGGGGTTTTGTTGCCTATCGCGGGTATACTTTACGACCGGATTGGCCCCAGGGTGATGGTTCCGGTGGGGCTTTTGATTCTGGCTTATGCCACCTCACTATTTCGCCACCTGACGCTGGATATATCCCTCACCACCATTATTGTGTGGAACAGCTTGCGTTCGGTGGGCCAGGCCTTTGCCCTGATTCCGGTCTCGAGCGCCTCAATCTCGGAAATCCCCCCGCAGATGGCCGGGCAAGCTGCCGCCATCAGCAATGTGGTTCGCAACGTCGCCAGTTCATTTGGGGTGACCATGACCGTATTAATTGCCAATCACGCCAGTGATTTACACCGTGCACATTATTCCGAGCTAATTAATAGCAATGACCCGCTGGTGCAGGCGGCCTTGCAGCAAACCCAAACTGCCTTGGTTGCCAGTGGGATTCCTCCCAGTTTAGCCAGCACTGGCCTACAAGCCTTGCTTTTGAACCAAGAGGGTAAACAGGTATTCGTGCAGAGCATGAACGACATCTTTGTATTTCTGGCTTTTGTCTTGTTGGCAACAGTTATACCGGCGTTTTTTCTGCGGAAAGGTAAAGTCGCCAGGGGTGGGCCTGGCAGTGCCCCCGCCTTGGCGGAGTAGGAGGAAGTGTTATGAGTGAAAATGCAAATCCACCGGCTGCCGTGCAGCCTCCACAAACTGCTCCACAGGCAGCCACCTCCGCCCAGCGTCCCCCGCTGCGGCGCAGATTTATCGTGTTTGGGGTGTTGGCTTTGGTGTTGCTGGGGGCTGCAGGCATCGTGCTGTACTACGTCTACGAGGGTAGCCACTACGTGAGCACCGATAACGCTCGAGTAGCCGCCAACACCGCCCAAGTTACGCCGCAGATTCCGGGTAGAATTTTGGCCTGGAATGTGGGCGTTGGCAGCTTGGTGCAGGCCGGACAAGTCATCGGTCAGCTCGACACCGATACCGTGGCCCAGTCGAACGCCGTCAACCTCAACTCCCTCAGCAACCTGGCCCCACTCACCGCCAGCAGGGCCCTGGTGCGGGCTCCTATCAGCGGGCGAATCATCCAGTCCAATGCGCTGGTAGGTCAACTGGTTAGTGTGGGGCAAAGTTTGGCAGTGGTCGCCGATACCAGTAGCGCCTATGTGTCGGCCAACATCAAAGAGACCGAAATTAGTCGTATCCTGCCAGGGCAGCAGGTTTCAGTGCGGCTGGATGCCTCCGGGAGTAACTTTCAGGGCCGGGTGCAGGAGATTGGGCAGGCCACCGCCTCGACCTTTTCGATTTTGCCCAACTCCAACGCCGACACTGGCAACTTTACCAAGGTCGCGCAGGTGGTTCCAATCAAGATTTATCCAATCCAGAAACCGCCAGTGGAGCTGATTCCTGGGATGAGCGCATCGGTCAAGGTAAGTTTGGGCACACCGCCCAGCAACCCTATCGCCGTGAAGACCGCCTTAGCTGATCAGCGCCCGCTAAGCGTCACTGTAGACGTAGTAGGCACCCTTACAGCGGGCTCCACCCTGAGCGTTACTCCCCAGCTCTCGGGGGCGGTTACTTTTGTCGGAGCCGACGTGGGGCAGGCGGTGAAGAAGGGCCAGGTGTTGCTCAAGCTCGATGACAGCACTCTGCGGGCTCAACTATCGCAAGCCCAGGCCGCCCTCGAGCAGGCCCAGAACGCGGTGCAGCAGGCCAAAGCCAACCGCGACCTGGCAGCTTCTACCCTAGACCGTATCAAAGCGCTTTATAACGTCGGCGGAGCCTCGCAGCAGGATCTGAACAACGCCCAGACCCAGTTCACCAACGCCCTAGTGGCCTATCAGAGCGCCAGCACGGCGGGGATTCAGTCGGCCCAGTCGCAAATCCAGAACCTGCAAACCCAACTCGCCAAGACCATCATCACCAGCCCCGTAGATGGCACTTTAGCCAGCCGGGGGGTCAATGTGGGTGAGGTGGTGGGGCCGGGCCAGCCAGTGATGTCGCTCGTAGATAATGGCCCACTCAAGCTCAACGCCACGCTATCCTCCACCCAAACTGATCTGGTCAAGCTGGGTCAGGCCGTAAACTTGCGCACCGATGCACTGCCGGGGGAGTCTTTCGTAGGCAAGATTTCCTCAGTCGGCCCAGCCTCGATTGCCACCGGACAGTTTTTCCCCCTCGAGGTGCGGGTTTTCGACCCCAGCAATCGCTTGCGCGTTGGCATGATTGCCACCGGCTACCTGCAAGCCAAATACAGCCCTAACGTTCCGGCAATTCCGGCAACAGCCATCGTGCAGATCGGCAATCAGGGCTACGTCTACAAAGTGGCCCAGGGCAAAGCGGTACGAACTCCGGTACAGCTCGGCTTGTCCGGCAAAGACCAGTCGGGTACGCCCTATCAGGTGGTGACAGCAGGGTTAGCCTTAGGCGATAAGGTCGTAGTTTCCCCTGTAGATGCCCTATGGGACGGTGCGACGGTGAATACTGCGGGAAACTAAAGTGGAGAGTGACAAGCTATCGCGGTTCTCAGACGGGCACCGTTCTCTGCAGGCCACAAAACCCTGTCCGTGAGACAACATTATGGCTGTTACGACAGCTCGTTTGTTTTGAAGAGCGCTGTAGTGTGCTGTGTGGCTGAGTAGATGTAGGCTAGTTCTTGATGGCAAAAGTAAAAACAATCGTGGTCGGAACTGGCAGCATGGCCCGTGGACATATTCGCACCATGCTGGACATGCAGCGCAGCACGCTACTGGTGGGGTTTGTAGAGCCCAGTGAGGCCTCCAGAGCACAGACCCAGGCGATCTTTGCCGAACGGGGTCGGGGATGTCCCCCTTTTTACGACAGCATCCAGCAGCTCATCGAGGCCCAAGGCAGCCCCGATGCCGCCTTGATTGCTACACCTCACAAGTACCATCTCGAGAACGCCCGCGACTGCTTGCTAGGTGACATAGATGTGTGTCTGGAAAAGCCGATGGTGATGAATGTGGCTCAAGCCCGTGAGCTAATCGCCCTGCGTGATAAAACCCGGCGGTTGGTCATGGTGGCTTTCCCTGGTAGCCTTTCCCCGGCCATCTGGGAGGCCAAACGCCTGATTGTTGAGGGAACCCTGGGTAAAATCACGGCGATTGCTGCCTTTGCCTACCAACATTGGAAGCAAGCCACCCAAGGAACCTGGCGACAGAATCCAGAGATTTCAGGTGGGGGATTTTTGTTTGATACCGGTTCGCATATGGTTAATACGGTGGTGGATTTGCTGGGTGAAGATGTGGCCCAGGTTAGGGCATTGTTTGACAACCGAGGCACACCGGTGGAGATTGCTTCCTCGGTGAGCGGGGTTTCCAAGAGTGGGGTATTGTTTTCGCTTACTGGGGCAGGAGATTCTATCCAGTGCAATTCCGAAATCACGGTGTTTGGGGATCGGGCGGTACTCAAAACCGGAATTTGGGGAGAAAGCCTCGCGCTCAAAAAACAAAATCAGCCGGAGTTTGTTGCGGTCAAGTATCGGCCTTCAAAGGGGCCGTGGGAGCAGTTTCTAAAGGTGCGCGGGGGCAAGATGGAAAACCCTTGTCCGCCTGAAGTGGGTTTGCGCTTTGCCAAACTGATGGACATGATTCGCCAAAGTGCTGACCTGGAGACACCGCAGACCGCCAAACGTGGCAGAGCCCGTTGGGCAAAATAGAGCAGTTTTCAGAAAGAAAAGTGCCCAAAGACCGGATCAAGCTCCTTTTTGCCGCCAGGTATCTCCACAATGGATTTGTGCTTTAGGGGGTTCCCCGAATCTGACGCTCGCGCCTTCAGGAACGAACCTTTACCAAGTCATTGAACTGCGGATATAGCGCCAGTCAGATTTGGAGGTACTTAGCTCGAGTGGTCGTCCCCGACAGAGCTATTGGCTGTCACTGAGTTCTACAAGAAGTCTACTGGGTCAGTCTCAGCAGAGAAGCGCGATAGAACCCTGGCCCCTGCGGGTACTCCAGCGGCACAAAATAAACCTGCAACGCTACTTGGCAACACTCCTCTCATTTTGTGGGCGAACCCAACTCGGCGCGTAAGTTTTCGATGGCCTCGGGGTTTTCCAGTGCGCTTACGTCCCCACTAACCTGCCCTTCTACCATCAGGTCGCGCAGCAGGCGGCGCATGATTTTGCCGCTGCGGGTGCGGGGAAAGGTCGAGCTGATAATCACCCGTTGGGGGCGGGCATAGCTGCCAACGGTTTGGGCAATCTGCTCGGAAAGCTCGGTCTCGAGTTCGCTAGATTTCTGCTGCCCTGCTCGCAAAATCACGAAGGCCAGGGGCACTGAGCCCTTGATGGGGTCAGGCAGGCCCACCACGGCGGCCTCGGAGACTGCGGGATGGTTGGTCAGAGCAGCCTCGAGTTCCATGGTGCCGATGCGGTGTCCAGCGACATTAATTACATCATCCACCCGGCTCGTCACCCAGAGTTGGCCATCCTCGTCGAAGGCCGCAGCATCGGCGGTAAAGTAGCGGCCTGAGAAGCGGCTCAAATAGGTCTGGTGGTAGCGCTCGGGATTGTTCCAGATGGTGCGGGCCAGCGAGGGAAAAGGTTCTTTTAGGGTCAGATAACCGAGTTCTCCTACCCCCACGGGGAGACCTTGCTCGTCCACCACTTCCGGCACGTAGCCCGGAAGGGTATGACCGCAAGAGCCTGGCTTGGTGGGGGTGAGGCCCACCAACGCCGAGGCCCAGGCTGTGCCGGTCTCGGTTTGACCGTAGGTGTTGTTGACAAAAACCTGTCCACCACCGAGTTTATCTTTAGTCCAATAAAAGGTCTCTGGGTCGAGCGGCTCGCCGACCAAAGAGATTAGCTCGAGGTCTTGGGTGTGCTCGAGGTAGCTGTCGCCTGCCCGTCGCAGCATCCGCAGCAAGGTAGGGGCAGTAAACAGTTTGTTGACCCGGTAGCGCCCTAACACCTCGTAAAAGCGTCCAGGGTTGGGAATATCCACCGCGCCCTCGTAAGCCACCAAGGTCGCTCCGTGGGCCAGCCCGCCCACCAGGGCAAAAATCGGGAAGGTCAGCCAGCCCACGTCGGCAGTACACCAATACACATCGTCTGGCTGGAGGTTCAAGGCCCATTTGACGTTGGCATAGGCCCCGGTCAGAAAGCCTATCCCGGAGTGAACCAGCCCCTTAGGCTTGGAGGTTGTTCCAGAGGTGTAGATGATAAAGCCTGGCTCGTTGGCCTCTATAGGCTCCGCCGGGAACTCCGGCCCGAACCCCGCCACGAAGTCCGCGTAGAATACGTCGCGTCCTTCGGTCATGGGAACAGGGTGATCCACTACGCGACTACCCTCCAGGCGCGGCACCACCACCACTTTTTCAACCGAGCCGATACCCTCGAGGGCTTGGTCTAGGGTTTCCTTTAGCGGTACTACCTTGCCGCGCCGCAGTGAGCCGTCCGCCACCACCACCAGCCGGGGCTGGGAGTCCAAGAGCCTATCGTGCACAGCTTCTGCCGAAAACCCGGCAAAACTCACGCTGTAGATGGCCCCGATGCGATAACAAGCCTGAATCACCGCGAAGACCTCGGGGATATTGGACATATAAATCGCCACCCGGTCTCCCTTGGCGATGCCCATAGCCCGCATGGCGGCGGCAAATCGGTTGACCTCAGCCGATAGCTGGCGATAGCTCCAGACCTCGCGCAAACCATCCTCGCGCTCGTAGAAAATGGCTACTTTGTTGGCGTGCTGGGACAAATGGCGATCTACGCAGTTCACCGAGACATTGCTCAACCCCCCCGCGAAGTAGCGAAAGTTGCCCAACTCGCCCTCGAGGGTATGGTTCCAGCCGGAGTACCAGAAAAGCTCCTCGGCGATGTCTTCCCAGTAGGAGAGGGGGTCGTTTCGGGCCGATTCCAACAGGCGGCTGGCCTCGAGCACGCTCAGGGGGGCTTGCTGTGCAAGTTTTGCAGTAGGAGCCACCAGGGGCTTATTCTTGAACACCGCCGCTTCTTCCATGCTGTCCTCCACGAGGTTTGCCTAAACTATACTCCTGCTTGTGGCAACCTCAAAGGACACCTCTAAAAGCTTAGAATCATCAGATATCGCCCACTTAACCCCAAGAACTTTTCTTGAGGGCTTGGGGGGTGGATCGAGTCTTTAGGCAGACTTCTTTGGAATCAACTCAATGAGCCCGCGCAAGGCTTTATTGACAGCTTCGGAGTCCGGGAAATATTTGCGGAGGTCTGGCTCCAAGAAAATAGCATCTTTGGGGGGCTCGATTTGCTCTACCGATACGGAGCCGTCGGGATGGGTGATTCGCAGGGTGGAGGTTTGACCGATGAAATGCTGATATTTCCCCTGCTCTGCCTGCGAGAAGTCGTAGTGGGAGCGCATTTTGTCTTTACCCTGAGTTGCTTTGCTCATACAACTTCCTTTCCCTGGCATTGGCTTTGCGGCTCGAGGGTGGCAGCAAGGAAGTAGTGGCTCAGGGATAAATCTTCTGGCCTTTTTCGAGCATCCCTATAAACTGCTTGATGCGTTTTGAGCGAGTTTGGGCCTTCTTGGCGGTCTGGACACGAAATAAGATTGCGTAGCGGTTGACACTGTTGAGGGTGGCAAAAAAGGCTTTGGCCTTGGGATTGCCATCGAGTGCAGCCTGCAAATCTTCGGGCATACTGGCTTTGCTCTGTGAGTCATAGGCTGCGTCCCATTGCCCGTTCTTTTTGGCCTTCTCGATAGCAGCCAACCCAGCAGGTTTCATCCATCCTGCTTCAATCAAGCTCAGGGCTTTCCTCTTGTTGACCTTTGACCAAATGCTTTTGACCCCACGCGGTGTGAACTTTTGTAGCCAGAAGACCTCGTCGTAGGGCCGTTTCTGCCCATCTATCCAGCCGTAGCAAAGAGCCACCTCGAGCGCCTCGGCATAGGTAGGTGACTCCAAACCCGAGGCCTTCTTGGCGATTTTGAGCCAGACCCCAGCGGACGACGAATGATTTTTCTCGAGCCAGTCTACCCAGTCTTGGGGGTTTGTAAAAGCAACTTCAGGGATGTCACTTGACGGATTTGAAGCTAACATGGCCTAACTGTAGCAAATGGGATGGGCCACTCGAGCTTTTCTGTTCACTTGTCCTAGTTGCTATGCTGAACCCATGAACCTCCCCGCTTGGGTTGTCCGCGCTGCTGGGGCGCATTCGCTCGAGCCCACTTGCCGCAGTTGCTCTAGAATGGACACACTCGAGATTTCTTTAGCCTTCTATGATGCTTGAGTGTATCGTGCAGCCAAGGGACTCATCGAGACCGACCTGGGGGAAGAAATGGTACTCTTGAACCCTCTCAATAGCCAGATGTATAGCCTCAACCGCACCGGCAGAATCGTCTGGCAAAACCTCGCAGACCCCCGAAGAGCTGAACAAGAACTGACCCGCAGCTATGGTCTGGCTCCAGGGCAAGCCGAGGCGGATATCCAGCGTGTGCTCGAGCAGCTTTTGAGCCGTAACCTTATTGAAGATGTCTAGCTTTACTCTGCTGGCCTGCCGCTTCGAGGCCGACCTCGAGCCGCCGTGGCAAGATTGGCTGACCCGCCATTTTGCCTTCGATCTGCCCGAGTTGCCTCTGCGGCATACCGTGCGGGTCAGCCAATATCGGCGGCCTGCCGAATCGGAGGCATTGCTGCACGCTACCTCGATTCGTCTACAACACCACAGGGTGGGCTTGTTCGAGGCGGATCCAGTGTTCTGGTTGGGGGGTCTTGAAGGTGGGGTGCGGCTCGAGGTCTCGCCTTCGGCGAGCGAAATCGGTTTGTGGGGTCAGGGGCCAAGCCTCGCCGAGACCCTACACCTGGCAGTGTGCGAGGTCTTGCGGGTAGCAGGTTTGTTACCTTTGCACGCAGCAGCGGCGAGCCAGGAAGACAAGGCATGGATTCTTTTGGGTGCGAGCGGTAGCGGCAAGACCACCACCCTACTCCAAGCCCTGACTACAGGCTGGAACCCGGTAGCCGAGGATTTCTGTGTATTCGATGCGAACAGTCATCTGGTCTGTGGTCTGGATGGTGGGCTGCGGCTCTGGCCGGATACCCTGGAAGTGCTGCGCCAGCATTTCCCCGGTATCAGAGCGGAATTTCGGGAAGGCAAGTGGTTTGTTCCCTATTCCGCTATGGGGCTTTCAACCCACCCAGCGCGGGCCTTTAGGCTGACAGTGTTGAATCCTAAAGCCGCTTTGGGATCGCCGCTCTCAGCCCGTGATGTGGCCCTGGCCCTGTGGCAGGCCGCAGGCGTGCCCCTTTCGCGCATAGGGCGAGCGCAAGCTGGCCTGCTGGTTTCCAGTCTGGCGCGCCTACCCTGGTCTCGGTGGCGACGGGAGGCGGAGGGCAACCCCTTCGCGGATGTGTTCTGACTGCCAGGGTGTTAGCATAGGAC
>JADMIM010000086.1 GCA_015478585.1 Thermaceae bacterium
TGGAGTGCTTCTTCAACAAGCTCAAACAGTTCTGCAGGGTATTCTTCCGCTTTGAACAGACCGCACGCTAAATGTCAACACGGCCTAGCTGAAAAACGAGGTGTTCAGATGGTGGGCCTCGAGTTTCTCCTTGAGCAGGCGGTAGCCTTCGCGCCGCAGGGGGTTGGGGTCGAGCCGCACGCGCAGTAGCGCCTCGAGCCACACTGCCTTTTGGTGCAGGCCGTGCCAGAGCGGAAAATAGTCCTGGCTGTATAGCAGCCCGCCCCGGTAGCCCTCGGCGATAAAGCGGGGGTCTTGGGGGGTCGAGCTTGCGCCCAAGTGCAACACTTTTCGTGGTACCAGTAGCACCTTCCAACCCTTTTTGCGGGCTCTGGCACACCACTCGAGGTCTTCGTTGTAAAAAAATAAGCGCTCGTCCATGGGGCCAATATCCGCCAGTGCTTCGCGCCGGGCCATGATCAGCGCCCCGGAAATCCAGCCCACCGGGCGAGGCGCGTGCAGGTTCCAAAAATTGGGTGCGTAGAATGAGCCGAAGGATTGCCGCTTGCCCTTTGGCGTAACCAGCGTTGGCCCAGCAAAAGCCGCTTGGGGATTGGCCTCGAGGGCTTGTTGTAAGGTCTCGAGGTCGCCCGCATTCAGATAAACATCGCTGTTCATCTGCACCACCCAGCGCCCCGTCACCGCTTCTAGCCCCCGGTTAACTGCGTAGGCATAGCCCCGGTTAGCCACCTCGAGCAGCTTTACCTGGGGGTGATGGGCACGCACCCACTCCCCACTCCCATCGCTCGAGGCCGAATCCACCACCACCAGTTCGGCCTGGGCCCAATGACTCCGAAGGTGCTTCAGGCATTCCTGCAACACCCCCCTGGCATTGTGCGAGACCACAATTACCGAAAGCTCCGAAATCACCATGCCCATTATTCCGTGCCCTCCATCCGGTAGTATGGGAAGGTATGCAGTTAGATGACCTGGCCCAAAAAGCCCTCTCGTTTCAGGACTATACGCCCCAGCCGCCGATTGAGGGGGTCTCCCATCAGCCCCTGAAAAAGCACCGCTCGCTCGAGGGCTCCTTCATGGAGCACCTGCGAGTTACTGGCGGCAAAGTCGAGGGCTCCTCCTTCGAGCCGCGTCAGATTTCGGTTTCCTGGGCGGTTGCGGGGCGCATCAATGCCTTTCATATCCACCCCAAGCGCATCCAAGACGAGCTGTGGTGCGTGCTGGAAGGTGAGTTGCTGGTCTGGCTGGTGGACGTGCGCCAGGGCTCGCCTACTCAGGGCAACCGGCGGCCCTTTCTGCTCAGTGGTGAGGCTCCGGCCCTGCTGCACATCCCTTCCGGCGTGGCCCACGGCTACCGGGCCGGGCACAAGGGGGCGGTATTGCTCTACGCCATGAACAGCCAATTCGAGCTGTCCGACCCCAACGAGGGCCGCTTGCCCTGGGATTTTTTTGGTGCGGAGCTGTGGGCCGACGACAAAGGCTAATTTCTGGGGAGAGCAGGATGGAGGTGCATATGAAATTCAAACGTGTTCTGGTAACTGGCGGTGCCGGGTTTATCGGCTCCAACTATGTTCACTATGCCTTGGAGCAGCATCCAGACTGGGAAATTGTGGTGCTGGACAAGCTGACCTACGCGGGCAACCTCGAGAACTTAGAACCCCTCAAGCCTCACATCGAGTTCGTCCAGGGCGATATCGCTAACTCCGAAGACGTGCATAAAGCCATGCGGGGTGTGGATGCGGTGCTCAACTTTGCCGCCGAGAGCCACGTAGACCGCTCGTTGCTAGGCCCGCTGCCTTTTGTCAAAACCAATGTCGAAGGGACACTGGTGCTGCTCGAGGAAGCCCGCAAAGTTGGGGTCAAACGTTTCTTGCAGGTTTCCACCGACGAGGTGTACGGCGATTTGCATGGCCTGGAGCATCACTCCCTCGAGGCCGACCCCTTCCGCCCGCGCAGTCCCTACTCAGCTTCCAAAGCTGCCGCCGAACACATGGTCTTTGCCCACGGCATCAGCTTTGGCCTGGATGTGGTGCTCACGCGCGGCTCCAACACCTACGGCCCTTACCAATATCCCGAGAAAATCATCCCCCTGTTCATAACCAATGCCCTGGGGGACAAACCTCTGCCGCTGTATGGCGATGGCTCGGCGGTGCGCGACTACATGCACGCCCGTGACCACGCTTCGGGCATTGACACCGTGCTACACGCAGGAAAATCCGGTGAAGCCTATAATCTGGGAGCGCGAGAGCAGATTCCCGGCACTGAAGTTGCCCAGCGCATCCTCGAGGCCCTTGGCAAGCCCCGGAGCCTCATCCAGTTCGTCACTGACCGTCCCGGCCACGACTACCGCTATTCGGTAAACCCGTCCAAGGCCGAACAGTTGGGCTGGGAACGCAAATACCCTTTCCCGGAAGGTTTGGCTGAAACCCTCGAGTGGTATCTGGAAAACCAAGGCTGGTGGCGCAGGGTGCGGGGAAAGCGGGAGCATCAGGATTTGATGCAGAGTTGGTACGTAGGGCGATGAGTGGAATTCTGCTCACCGGAGGCTCGGGGCGTTTGGGTACGGCCCTGCGCGGTCTGATGCCCGAACTGATTGCACCCCTCAGGGCCGAACTAGACATCACCAACCCGGCCAGTATTCGCGCCACCTTGGAGCGGTATCGTCCTGAGGTTATGGTTCACGCTGCGGCTTACACCAACGTAGCCGGTGCGGAAACCGAAAAAGAGCTGTGTTGGCGAGTCAATGTAGAAGGGACACGCAATCTGGTTCGGATGGCCTTAGAACGCCCACTTCATTTTGTCCACATCTCCACCGACTATGTTTTCTGGGGGGATGCGGGCGGGTATAAAGAGTCTGACCCCGTTGGGCCAGTGCGTAACTATTATGCCCTTTCCAAGCTGGCCGCCGAGGAAGTGGTACGGGTTTTACCTAAGTATCTGATTATCCGCACCAGTTTCCGCCCCTCGCCTTTTCCCTACCCCGTGGCCTTTGATGATATGTATACCGGACAGGATTATGTAGAAGTCATTGCCCCGGAGATTGCTCTGGCGCTGAGGAATCTAGGGCAGATTTCCCACGACACCCTGCATATTGCTACCGAGCGTAAGTCGGTGTATGAATTGGCCCGGCGGACACGGCCTGATGTGGAGGGACGTAGTCGGAAATCTTCGGCGGTGGCGTTGCCGGAGGATATATCACTGGACACAAATAGGTGGGAGCGGGTGAGAGGCATGGGGCTCGAGGGGGGAAATGATTAGTCCAAATGCGATTGTCCAGACCCAAACTATTGGGCTCAATGTTGACATAGCTGAGTTTGCAATTGTTCGACCTGATGTGCGTATTGGAAACAATGTGGTTATTCACCCCTATGTGGTGATCGAGACGGGAGTGGAGATTGACGATGGGGTGGAAATTTTCCCAGGAGCTTATATTGGGAAAGAGCCCAAAGGAGCGGGAGCTTTGGCCCGCAAACCTGTATTTGAACGGCATTTATTTATTGGTAGAAATTGTTCGATTGGCCCCCATGCCGTGCTTTACTTTGATGTGATAATTGGGGAGTCCAGCTTGATTGGAGATGGTGCTTCAATCCGTGAGCAAAGTCGCATTGGTAGCCGCACCGTCGTGGGCCGCTATGTCACTATCAATTACAATACTCAGATTGGCGACGAAGTAAAAATTATGGATCATGCTTGGCTGGCAGGCAATATGACTGTAGGCAATAAGGTTTTTATATCAGGGGGCGTGTTAACGGCCAATGATAATGCAATTGGCTTACAGGGCTACTCTGCTCAAGCAGTAATCGGCCCTGAGATACAAGATGGGGCGGCGATAGGAGTAGGTGCCGTGCTCTTGCCAGGGGTGACGGTGGGTCGGGGTGCTATTGTGGGTGCAGGTGCAGTGGTATCTAGAGATATTGAACCGCACACCTTAGTCATGGGTATCCCTGCCAGGTTAGTTAAGAAGTTGGGGGAATAAATGGGTCTCGAGCAAGCTCGCATTATCAACCTACCTAAAATTGGCGATCCTAGAGGCAACTTAACGTTTATTGAAGGCCAGAAGCATATTCCATTCGAGATCAAACGGGTCTATTACCTTTACGATGTTCCTGGCGGTGAAAGCCGAGGTGGTCACGCCCACTATAAGCTCGAGCAGTTAGTGATTGCCGCTTCTGGCAGCTTCGACATGATCCTAGATGATGGCAAGCAAAAACAACGCTTTCACCTCAACCGTTCTTACTATGGCCTCTACATTCCAAAAATGTTGTGGCGGGAGATGGACAACTTTTCCTCGAGTTCAGTTTGCTTGGTGCTGGCCTCAATGATGTACGACGAATCTGACTATATACGCAACTATGATGAGTTTATCCGGGTGGTAAATGGACATGGATAGGATACCTTTTCTTGACCTTAGGGCAGCTTATCTCGAGCTGAAACCCCAGATTGATATGGTGGTCGCACGGGTGCTCGAGAGCGGTTGGTACATAGGTGGCACGGAAGTCGAGGCGTTTGAGGTGGACTATGCAGCCTATACTGGGGCTAAATACTGTGTGGGTTTAGGAAACGGCCTCGAGGCGCTTCACTTGGCCTTGAAGGCCCTGGATGTCGGTTCAGGAGACGAGGTAATTGTACCGTCCAATACGTACATAGCCACTTGGCTGGCCGTGACGTACACAGGAGCTAGGCCAGTACCAGTCGAGCCTGATGAGCACACTTATAACTTGAACCCCGAGTTGCTTGAGGCTGCCATTACCGAGCGTACCAAAGCAGTGATCCCAGTTCACTTATATGGTCAGCCCGCCGACCTCGAACCGATTCTGGATGTTGCCCGTAGACACCACCTATATGTTCTAGAAGATGCTGCACAAGCTCATGGCGCATGCTACAAAGGAAAGCGCATCGGCGCTCATGGTGATGCGGTGGCTTGGAGTTTTTATCCCGGTAAAAACCTAGGAGCTATGGGCGATGCGGGGGCTGTAACCACCAACAACCCGGAGATTGCCGAGAAGCTTCGGATGCTGCGCAACTATGGCTCGAAGGTCAAGTATGTCAATGAAATGGTTGGCTATAACAGCCGCCTCGACCCTCTCCAGGCGGCAGCGTTGCGAGTGAAGCTGGGCGTACTAGAGGAATGGAACATTCGCCGCCGTGAACTCGCGGCGCTATACCTGGAAAAACTCGAGGACACGGGCTTGGTTCTACCCTTCATACCAGACTGGGCTGAATCAGTTTGGCATCTGTTTGTTGTACGTACCAAAGTACGCGATGAGTTCCAGAAACATCTCGAGGCCAGAGGTATCGGAACCCTGATCCACTATCCCATCCCACCTCACCGTCAACAGGCTTATGCTAATCTGGGCCTGCCTGAGGGTAGTCTGCCTGTCTCTGAGGCTATTCACCGTGAGGTGGTTTCGCTGCCCATCGGCCCTCACTTGAGCCTCGAGCAGGCCGAACGGGTAATCGAAGCGGTTCAGTCTTTTACATGGGCTCCATCTTAAGAGCCACTCTGATTCTTGGGAGTGGCTCGGCAATCAGTTTGGTCGCTGGGTTTCTTTCCAATAAAGCCTACGCGGTCTGGGTAGGGCCTGAGGGTGTGGGGCTATTGGGGTTGCTGCAAGGGTTATTGGCAATCGCGGCAATTGTCGCTGGAATGGGGCTCTCTGCTGGATTGGTACGGGTAGGAGCTGCTCGTGCTGCTCAACGTGATGCTGCATTCATGGTTGCCCTGCGGCAGGCGGCATGGCAGATATATGGGTACTTCTCTGGAGCTGTCACTTTGCTGGTTTTGCTGTTCAGCCAGCCTATTGCCCACCTGATGCTCGCAAAAAGCCCGGTTTATGCTGTGCTATGGGTAGCGGTAGCATTGCTAATGAGCTTGGCAGCTGGGGTACAAATCGGGCTGCTTAATGCCTATCATCGTGTGGGAATTCTAGCCCGGATCACTGCCATTTCCAGTGTGGCTGGGGCAATTTGGGGCATTGTGTTGGTCTGGGTATGGCGGGAGGCGGCCCTTCCTTTTGTAGTGTTAGGCACACCTTTGGTACAGATAGTTTCGTCTACATGGTTTGTTAGGGAGTTGAACCTTCCTGATGAGCGGCCTGATCTCGAGCAAGTGCGTGTGGCTCGAGGTGAATTGCTACGCTTCGGACTCCCATTCACTGGGAGCCAACTGGTGGGTAGTGCCGTGCAGCTCGGAATGCCCTTTTTGGTGTTGCACCAACTTGGTCAGGAAAACGTTGGTTATTACCGTGCAGCAGTATTATTCTCCACCGCCTATATTGGATTTTTACTCAACGCTCTGGGCCAAGATTTTTACCCTCGGCTATCTACCCTTAAAGACCAGCCAACGGCTTTCCGCGAGGCTATCCACACCCAGCAGCGCTTTGTATTGCTGCTAGGTAGTCCTTTAGTAGCCATATCGCTGGCTGTGGCCCCCATTATTGTTTCAGTTCTATTCTCATCACAGTTTCGTCCCACGGTCGCTATCTTGCAGTGGCAATTGCTGGGCGACTTGCTCAGATTTGTAAGCTGGACACTCAGTTATGCTGTGCTTGCAGGCTTATCAAGCCGATTTTATTTCATTACTGAGTCTTTAGGTGGAGGGATGTTGCTGGGGTTTAGTCTTTGGGGAATGAGGCAGTTTGGTTTGCAAGGCTTGGGAATTGGCTGGCTTGCCACCTATGCAGGTTATCTTGTGGTGGTCGCTTGGTTATTAGTAAGCAGAGGAATATGGACTCCTGTATGGTCAAATGTAGGCTTGTTGGGGTTGGGTTTGAGTATA
This sequence comes from Thermaceae bacterium, assembly GCA_015478585.1. Taxonomy (GTDB): domain Bacteria; phylum Deinococcota; class Deinococci; order Deinococcales; family Thermaceae; genus Meiothermus. Next base: position 6,776 of record JADMIM010000086.1, read on the forward strand.
GGAGTAGTGGTGCGTCTAGTGTCCGAGCCATGGTCTTTGTTATTTGCCATAATATGGGGACTTGTGTGTGCTGTGTGGCTGAGTAGACAAGGATGGAGGGCTCGAGCCAAAGGAGCGCAGCAGTGACTGAGCCATTGGTTAGTGTGCTCGTTCCGGTTTATAACCACGCGCGATATGTGTGTCAGTGCCTAGATAGCCTGCTCAGCGAGGGTTGGCCCAACCTCGAGGTTTTGGTACTGGATGATGGTTCAAGCGATGGCTCTTTTGAAGTTGTTCGCTGTTGGCGGATAGATAACCCCGAAGCATTTACCCGTTTCGAGCTAATGCAACAACCCAACCAAGGACTCCCTCGCTCACTTAACCGATTAATTGGTCTGGCGCGGGGTGAATACATAACTTTATTAGCTAGCGACGATTACCTTTTGCCAGGGGGCATTAAGGCGAGGGTCAGTAGTCTTATAAAACATCCAGAGTGGTTGGCGGTGTTCGGAGACTGTGAAGTTGTAGATGCTCAAGGCAACAAACTCAAGAATAGTGGTATTACCCAACTATACCCTCAGAGTTTGCGACTCAAAGCCCTTATTGATCCCAGCCTTTTAGAACTGGAATTGATATTGCGCTGGAGTATTCCAGGCCCTGTTTTGTTACTCCGATCGGAAGCTTACAAAAAATTGGGTTGCTATGATGAATCTTTATTCATAGAAGATAGAGATTTTTACTTGCGACTTCTATCTGTGAAGGCACTGGGCTTCCTTAGCTCTTCTGTTGCTGCATATAGAATGCACACGCAAAATTTTATTCGCTCGTCGGGTGAACGACAGAAACGCCAACTTGAGGACTTAGCCAGTTCGGCTAACAAAAATACTCGACGATTTGATGGCTTAAGCCGACTTGCCTTATATGTAGATTATCGCCGATTGAGCAGTAGCGATTGGAGGAGCGGGAATCTCATATATAAGGTGGGGGCGTTTTGGTGGCGCGCCCTTTGGAAAGGATTAGATTACCTACAGAGCTTTAGATTAGAGCTAAGGCAAGAGGTATCTAGATGAAGCTTATCCCACTTGTAACACTGGTTTCTCCGTGGAACTTGTTTATTGCTTCCTGGGGAATCCAACTCACCCTATACTTATTAAATATAGCAGAGTTCCTTCCTACAGGATCTAGCGCATGGTCAGCCATATTCAGCCTAGTGTTAATTTCTGCGGGGGCGTTCTTAACAGCCTCACTCATTGGGTATCTTTCGCTTCGCTCCTTAAATGAACTAGGAATTCTTAGAGATCAGACCACCACTCTATACCAAAAGATACTTTCCACCTCCAAAACTCGTACTAGGTGGGCAGCGTTAGCCTTAATGGTTCTAATCGGGGTTATCACTATTGCGAATTGGCGTTCCTACGGCCCCCTACCAGCGATTACTATTTTGACAGGTGCTAACTCAGAATATACCTATCTCAACTATGGCCGCCTAATGTATGTAGTGTTTAGTGCGGCGATGTTATTGGGATTGTTATCTTTACTAGAGCGCTCTAAGCTCCGGGCTGCACTTATGATTGGTTTTGCAATAGGAACATTTTTAGTCTATGTGTCAAGGGGTTTCTTGATTCAAGCAGTAATTCAATACATTCTATTTTGGATTTTTATGAGAAGACCAAAGCTTAACCTCCGCACATTTCTTGCTATTCTTTCGGCTGTCGTCATAATAGGGCTAGTTTTGGGCTGGATAGGCTCCATTCGCACAGGCACCAGCCAATTTATTAGCGCAATGCGAATTCGACAAGAATGGCAAGGGTGGCCTAGTGGGGTACTATGGGCGGTTGGCTATATTTCTTTCCCACTTGCTAACATGATTGCCTTATACAATTCCTTCAGAGACTACACCGGTGGAGTATTGAACCTTACCGCAAGCATACCCCCAATTTTTTGGGGTACTTTTGGGCTGGAGGACACGACAAGCCTTTTAGACCCTATTATAAGGACTTACTTTCCTAACCCGCTAAATACTGTAGCGACTTATAATGGATGGATCTTCATTGATTTTGGTATTTGGGGCGTGTTTATATTCAACTTCTTTCTGGGGCTGTTCGGCTCTCTTTTTTATATGCTCGCCCGGATGAGAGGATCTTTGGTAGCGATTATGTGCTGTTCGATTTTCATTTCCTGCCTGATATTAGGAGTTTTTGCCAATCTTTTTCTAAATGCAACTATCTTGACTCAATTTTTCTTGGCGATTTTGTTGAGTATTTTCTTGAGGCCACATATGGTTGATGTAGGGTCAAAAATAATAAAGGTTCATCCTTATGCATAACCCAAGCGTTGAAATTTTGCTTGCTACATATAATGGTGGTCTATTTATATCTGAACAGCTCGAATCGCTCGCCCAGCAAACCTACAATAACTGGAGGCTAATAGTACGGGACGATGGCTCAAGCGATTTAACTCTTGAACAGGTAGCCGTTTTTGCAAAGCAATATCCTGGGAAAGTTGAAATTATATGTGATCAGAAGGGTTCTCTGAAAGCAGTGGGTAATTTTGCAGAACTTTTGCAGCAAAGTAGCGCTGATTACATTATGTTTTGCGATCAAGACGATGTTTGGATGCCAACCAAGATTGAACATAGTCTAAGACGGATGCTTGAACTTGAAGAGGTAAATAGTCGAGACACCCCTATCCTTGTACATACTGATTTAAGGGTAGTAAATATTGAGCTAGAGGTATTAGCTAATTCATTTTGGCAGTATCAGCACATAATTCCAGAATTTGGACAGCATTGGACTCGTCTATTATTACAAAACGTGGTTACTGGTTGTACAGTAATGCTTAACAAAGCTCTGAGGGATATTGCGCTCCCCATTCCGCAGCAAGCCATAATGCATGATTGGTGGTTAGCTCTGGTGGCTGCCATATTTGGGACAGTAGGTGACGTACGTCGGCAAACTGTCTTGTATCGTCAGCATGGTATGAATGATACGGGCGCAAAGAGTTGGAATCTAGGATATATACTAAACCGGATATTGCAAGGTGAAGAAGTACGCGCAAGTCTAAGCAGAACCAAAGCTCAAGCTGGAGTGCTCGCTCAGCAGTATGCCGAGAAGCTATCTCTCGAAAACCTTGAGGTGATTCAACAGTTTTCTGCTCTTGACAGCTTGGGATTTTTCGAGCGTAGAGCTTTTTTGCTTCGGCATGGAATATTGAAGATAGGCTTTATACGGAATGTGGGGTTATTAGCCAATGTTTGATCCTATTAGCCAGTCTCTTAAGATGGTTTTGGTTATACCCACCCTCAATGCGGCTTTTTCCTGGCCACGCTGGCTCGAGGCTCTCCAAACCCAAACCCTCAAGCCCGATTTCCTTTTGGTTATAGACTCGGCTTCAACCGACCAAACCCCCCAGCTTGCGGCCCAAGCGGGTTTTATGGTTCATTCCATCCAACGTGAGGATTTTAACCACGGTACAACCCGGCAACTTGGGGCTACCCTGGTTCCTGAAGCTGAGCTTCTTTTGTACATGACCCAAGACGCGATACTGGCAAATCCCCAAGCACTCGAGAGTTTGCTGGCAGCATTTGCCAACCCTGAAGTCGGGGTGGCTTATGGTCGGCAACTGCCCCATACCGATGCTCAGCCTATCGGAAGGCATGCTCGCTTGTTCAACTATCCTGCCCATTCCGAAGTGCGCAGCAAATCAGATATCCCCACTCGAGGCTTCAAGACAGCCTTTTCCTCCGATTCGTTTGCCTGTTATCGCCGTACGGCCCTGGAGCAAGTAGGCGGGTTTCCCGACAAAACTATTTTTGGTGAAGACTCCCTAGTAGCCGCCAAAATGCTATTGGCGGGTTGGAAAGTGGCTTATGTTGCTGAGGCCCAGGTCTATCATTCACACGATTACTCCTTGGCTCAGGAGTTCAAACGTTACTTTGATGTTGGGGTATTTCATGCTCGGAATTCTTGGCTGCTTAGGGCATTTGGTGGAGCGGAGGGGGAGGGGCTAAAGTTTCTACGTTCTGAAATGGTTTATTTATGGAACCATGCCCCTGGCCTAATTCCCTCGGCTTTGCTCAGAACGCTATTGAAGTATCTGGCCTACCGTTTGGGGCGGCTCGAGGCCCATCTACCTATAAATCTAAAACTCAAGCTAACCCTGAATAAAGCTTTCTTTGCCCCTGAGATTTAGCCGCTGGCTAAGTTGTATTCTTATGGGCAGATGACAGAGGATACGCGCTTGTCCGTACCAGAAAATAAGATTCTGAACATCAACAATCTAACCTCAATGCACCAGACGGGCTGGGTGTTGTTGGGTTGTGATGTTTTGATGCTCGTGCTGGCAGGACTCCTGAGTTTTTTCCTCAGGTACGTCTATGACCGCTCGCTGCTATGGGACTTGTACTTGCCGCTTTGGCCTTTGCTTTTGATGTTCCCAGCAGCTTATGCGTTTGCTGGGCTATATCCGGGGGTGGGAATTAACCCTCCTGAAGAGCTGCGCCGGATCACCTATACCAGCTTGCTGGTGTTTAGCATAATTGGCAGCAGCACCTTTATTTATCGCACTGGGGCCGACTACTCTCGAGGGGCCTTTGTCTTTGCGGTCATCTTAGTACCGATGATGGTTCTTTTGGGGCGGGCTTTGGCTCGTGAACTCTTGGCTCGCCGATCCTGGTGGGGAAGTGGTGTGGTGGTGCTTGGTGCGGCGCAAACAGGGGCTAGTGTGGTTAAGCTGCTGCGGCAGCAACCCGGTTTGGGCCTCAAACCTATCGTGTTGCTTGACGATGATGCCAGCAAGCAGGGACGGTTTGTGGAGGGTGTTCCAGTGTTGGGAAGTCTTGATTTGGCTCCTCGAGTGGCCAAAGAATACAGGGTTTCATATGCAATTTTGGCTATGCCGGGGGTTAGCCGTACTCGGTTGCTCGAGATATTTCATCGCCACGGCTCTATTTTCCCTCATCTGGTTTTAATACCCGATTTATTCGGGTTGGGTAGCCTGTGGGTCTCGGCCAGGGATTTAGGGGGAATGTTGGGACTCGAAGTTCGCCAGCGCTTGCTAATGCCCTTGCCACGCTGGATTAAGCGAACCCTAGACCTTGTTTTGGTAGCTCTGAGCGCACCTCTTGTTTTGGGGTTAGGGGTTTTGGTGGCCTTGCTAATTCGCCTGGATTCCCCCGGCCCCATCTTTTACAACCAAGAGCGCATAGGGTATCAGGGAAGACGCTTCAGAGCCTGGAAATTTCGTTCAATGGTACACAATGCAGATGCCATCCTGCAAACCCATTTGAGCCAACACCCTGAACTGCGCGAGGAATGGGCTAAAGACCATAAACTACGCGATGACCCTCGGATTACTCGAGTGGGTAGCATTCTTCGCAAAACCAGTTTGGATGAGCTGCCCCAACTTTGGAATGTAATGCATGGGGAAATGAGTCTGGTAGGGCCACGCCCTATCGTTCAGGCTGAGGTTGAAAGGTACGGCGATCAATTTTCTTTGTATCTACAAGTAACTCCTGGCTTAACCGGCTTATGGCAGGTATCAGGGCGCAATGACACCACCTACTCAGATCGGGTAAGCCTCGATGCTTACTATGTTCGCAACTGGTCGGTCTGGCTCGATTTCTACATTATTGCCCGCACCGTATGGGCAGTGTTATTTAGCCGAGGTGCTTATTAGCGCCATACTCAAAAAGGGGGTCTGGGTAGTATTCTTGGGTTTACTCCCGGTTTGGCCTCTAGGGTTTTCGGTATTGCTGCTTGCTCTGGGCTTAGCTTCATTCAAACAACTCAGGCGGTATCCGGTTTTGATGGCAGGTGCGTTACTTTATGTCTTGTTTGGTTGCGTGTCTCAAGTGCTAGCTCCACCTCTCGAGCAGCCCCGGATACCACCTTGGCCTGGCCCTCCGGCAACCGCCAACCTGATGTCACCCAACATCATCTCGAGGCTGGTGGGTTTTAACATTGAAGACAAACAGGTGACTGATCTGATTCATAAAAACGGTGATTTCTGGCGAATGCCTAGAGTTAATCCTCAGACCAAACGCCCATTTATTGAAATACATCTCTTTCAAACCTTCCCCATTCAGGCTGGAACCACCTATACCCAAAGCGTTTTCTTTCGGCATGATGGTTCTCAAGTCAGTTTTCAATTCACCTTTTTCACCGCCAGGGGCCACCATCCAGTGCCCACTCGAATCGTAGACATGGGTGGAGGTCTGAAACGGGCTTATGCCACCTATCAGGCTCAACCAGGAGATAAATTCGTTCGGGGGCTAGATTTGGTGAACTTTCAGGGAGATTGGACCTATTTGGATTTAGCCTTTCCTCAACTCGAGCCTTCTTCTACTCCTTCGGCCTATCGCCCGCCCAATTCCAGTATGCACCCCCTGGTTCAGCGTATGGGCTGGTTTGTGGGTACTGCTCTATTGGGGCTGCTGGCTTTTGCCGCGGCACCTAGCCTTTTGACCTATCGAGAGCTAGCTCCGGGGGCTTTAGCAGTGGGTCTGATGGTGAGTTTGGTCATAGTTATGGGGCAATTGCTCAACTCACCTTTGGGATGGAATACCAGAGCCGCCGGGTTAGTATCTCACCCCAACTTTTTGGGGCATCTTGCTGTAATGGTGCTTGGTTTAATTCTTTTTCTGGGAAATAGACGGTGGTTCTTAGCTGGATTGCTGGCTAGCTTGGGGCTGATTTGGTTTTCGGGTAGCCGAGGTGCATTGATAGGCTTGGTTCCCATGGTGGTGTTTTGGTTGGGCAGCCTGGGAATTGCTGGGAGACGGCTGGCCTTCGGAGTGCTTGGGATAGTGCTGGTTTTTATGGTTTGGTTGGGTAGCCACAACGACTTGGGGCGGTTTTCAACTATTTTTGACCCCAACTATGGCACCACAACCTCACGGGTAGCAATTTGGCAAGCGGCTTCCTCGGTGATTCGGGATTATTTATGGACGGGTGTGGGTGTGGGCAGTTTCCCTTATTACTACTCCTTGCGTGGAGCGGAAGGGGCTATAGAAAATAGTTTGCCGCACGCGCATAACCTGGCACTTCAGATTCTGAGTGAGTCAGGTCTTTTGGGTTTGGTTGGGTTTACTGCCCTGTTGGGGAGCGCAGTTTTTATATTGTGGCGATCCAGGTCTTGGGTAGGGTTGGTGTTTGTGGCCTCGCTACTTTTGCTGAATCTATTTGATTACAGTTTCTTCAACGAGGTGGCCTATTATCCCTTTTGGCTGATTGTGGGCTGGAGCTCGCTGAAAGTTCCGCAATCTAATCCTTCTGCCTGATACAATGCGCTGGTGATGGATATGAAGGATAGCTTTTCGACAAAAGCAGATGAGCTGGCTTTAAGGGACATATACCTGATATTCAGGGAGAGGCGTTTTACAATTTTGGGTTTGACTTTAGGCCTGGCCCTTCTGACCCTCGGAGTTAGTCTGCTATGGCCCAAAACCTACACCAGCCAGGTAGTGGTCAGCCTCAGCTTAGCCAACCAATCCAGCCAACAGCTTCTTAGCAACTTGCCCTCGCTGGCGGGGCTGTCTCAAGGCTTCGTGGATTTGCAGAGCACTACCTTGCTTGCCAAAGACTTGGGGGTATCCGACCCTACCCGCTACTACAAAGCTCGCTTTGATGATAAAAGGGGACTGCTCAACCTGAGTGCTTCGGGGCGAACTGCGGCAGAGGCCCAGGCCAGAGCCGAGCGTATTTTGAGTGTGGCCCAAAACTATTTGCGCGAGCGCATGATAGAGAGTGCTCGGTCTAATATCCGGGCTACCGTGACCCAAACCCAGCTCGATTTACAGGCTGCACAAGAAAGCCTGAAGCGTATCCAGGCGGAGCTAAAAACCTCCCCCGATCAGGCTCAGTCCAATCCCACCATAGCCGCGGGCCTCGAGGCCAGGGCGGTAGACCCCCAAGCAGCCCGTGCGGCCAACCCCGGCCTGACCAGCCTTAGTCTGGATGAGTCCCGTTTCCGTTCGCAGGTAGCCCAGCTACAAGCCCGCATAGATACCCTTACCCAGTTTTTGAACCAGCCTGATGCCATCAATCAGTTGGTGGGGCAAGCTTTACAGGTGCAGGTACTGGTTCCTCCGGCGGCACCCCTAAGGGCTTCCTTCCCACGCCCCACCCTATTTACTGTAATTGCGGCGGTGCTGGGTTTGCTGGTCGGGGTTTTGTGGGCTTTTATAGCTGAGGCCATACGCCCCCGCGAGATGCTCGATGAGGCCCCCAGGCCCCGCGAGATCGTCTCGAAATAGCCCCCAGGACAGCGCCGTTTGGCGAGAATTCCCCAAAACTGCTATAAATCCCATTCAATTCGGGTTTTTATGGGCACAATCAATGCTGATGAAGGCCATCAAGCTGTTTCAAGGTTATCTGTGGCATCCCAAGGGTCTGGTGTTCGACCCTAAAGCTCAACTTCCCCGCCAGTTGGGGGATGTTCACATCCTGATTGACCCAGTACGGGCCCCCTTTACCTTTTTCGAGGATGGAACCCCCACCGACAGCCAGCAGTTTTATCAGGTCACGCTGCTGATGCTTACCGAGACCGAGCCCACTGCGCTCAAACCGCTCACCCAAAAAGTTTCTGACGAACTCAATCCTTATCTATACTCCACTCCCAAAGAAGTGGGCTGGCAACTGATGGAAGACCTGCGCCCGGTTTAGAAGTGTGGGCGTTTGAGCTGTGGGGTTGCCTGAAATCTTCCCATCCAGCCCCGACCCTGCTTCGGACAATAACCTTGGGCGAGGTTTTTTAGCCCCCCTTACTTCCTACAAGCGCTAGTGGGCGGATACCCAGATAGCTGCTATCTATTCGAAGCCGGAATATCCCTACAAAACCCCTTGCCCTTTGCCTCCTTCAAGAGGCAGGGACGGCTTCTCGAGACGAGTTTTCATCGTCAGCTCCTTGATGGTCGGGAATCAGGCGCTCGGCGTGGCGGATAAAAGGCAGAGTGTATGCGGTGAGGGCGATAGCAGCCTCAGCCAGCCCGGCCAGCACCAGCATCAGGCCCATCCCGGCCCCTGGCCCCACCCCCACCAAAGGCCCGAAGGTATTGGTCAAACTGCCTCCTGGCATCAGTGCGGGGGTGAAAAAACGGTCTGCTGCCGGGCCAGCCAGCAGCATGGCAACTGGGTTGGCGAGCCAGGCAATCATCCGCCGGGCCGAGAAAACCTTGCCCTGGATGTCGGGTGAAACCTTGGCCTGCCAGATGGCCTGGTTGGAGCCGTTGAGGATGGGGCCGATCAGCGAGCCCAAGAAGGCCGCTGCCATCCATACCGGCAGGCTCTGGCCCAAGCCCATCAGGGTTGCCCCCAGCAGCCCCCCCAGAACCATGCCAAAAAGCACTCCGTTCAC
>JADMIM010000087.1 GCA_015478585.1 Thermaceae bacterium
CACCCCTACCCAACCTGGTCAAGCCACCCCTACCCAACCTGGTCAAGCCACCCCTGCCCAACCTGCCCAGACCCCTCCAGCTCAGCCCGCTCAGGGTCAGAATCTCCCGCAGCCACCAACTCCAGGCCAGAGCCCATCGGGCAACGCTCCCGCTCAAGCCGACCAGCAAAAGCCCGCTACAGCCCAGAGTGGTCAGGCTCAACAAACTCCGGCCCAGACTCAGAAATTGGAGGGCGACCTCAACGGCGACGGGGTGGTAGACCAGAAAGACCTAGACTTGTTGCGCTCCTCGTATGCCTGGGCCAGCCTGAGCGGGGTCAAGCAGCCTGCTCCCCCACCGGCAAATCCGCAAAACCCCCAGAATCCGAACCCCCCAGCCACTCCCAACCCACCAAGTACACCGAATCCTAACCCTACCCAACCTCCCGCCAATACGCCGCCCACAAACTAAGTACCCCCAAATCTGACTAGCGCTGTATCCGCAGTTCATGACTTTGTAAAGGCCCGTTCCTGAAGGCGCGAGCGTCAGATTCGGGGAACCCCCTAAGGCGCAAATCTATTGTGGAGATACTTAGGCTTTGCGTCCGGGAGCGCGGCTTTGGGTTCCTGAAATAAAACCCGCTCTACCAGTGGGTTTTGAGCCGGTTGACCTGCACCGAGGCCAGAGGATGGCGGCTGTCCTGGTCGGGGAGCAGCTCGAGCGCCAGTTCCCACAGCTCTAAGTCGGTTCCCAGCCGCTCGGCCAGTGCCCAGACCAACTCACCCTCACCAGAGCACAACACCGCTTCGCGCAGGCTCTCCTCGAGCCAGACCCTGGTTTCCACGATTTCCGGGGCCTGCGAGCGGGGCAGCAACGGCCCTTTATAGAGTCCCAGTGCTTGGCGCAGACAGCCCCGGCGCAGCATCTCGATGACCTCGAGAAAATCCGCCGCCACCGAAACCTGAATGCGGTAAGGACGACTGCTGAGGGGAACCCACTGCCGCAGCCGGTGCAGTTCGGTTTTGGCGCAGCCGGTCTCGCCAGCCTCGCCCCACACTGCCAGGGTCAGCTGCTCGCTGGTCAGGCCCTCGGGGTGTAAGGCCAGCACGCACAAAAGCTCCACGAAACGGGGGCGCAGCTCGAGTACAGCTTTGCCCATCCGCACTTCCGGATGGCCGAGCAGGTGCAACTCGAGCCACTGGGCCTCGCCAAGGGTCTGACTGGGGTGAAGGTAGCGCTCGAGTTCCTCGAGGTGGGTGTAAACCTCGCTCAGCAAAAACTGTAGCTGTTCGTGAGGCTGCCCCTGGGTTTTGGGAGGCCGCCGGAGGTGGTTCATGGCGGCCTGAACTCCGGCCAGTGCCGTCTGGAGGGATGCCAGAGCGGGTGGGTGAGGTTGAGTGAAATAGCTTTCCATAGGTCTCCCAGATGGCAGAAAAGACGCAAGGAACAACGCGGTTGTAGGTAGAGGGCGAGAAATAAGTCGGGCCGAGTGCGGTACTGCCGAATACCCTCGAGGGGGTTCCAAGCCTAACTATTCCAAGTTGTACTCCTCCCCCCGTTACAGGAGCGTTACTGAAGCCCAAGGGGCCTTAATCTTCACCGGCCGATAGTTGATCTTGTTTCCAGGACGAGGATCTGTGATGCAACCCTTTTGCTTTCCCAGACGAATTTTTGCTTTTGTGATAGGGCTGTTGCACCTTGCCGCTGGTTCGGGGGGCGATACCAGCGGCTACCTTGGTAATCCTTCATGCGCCAGGAAAAGACCCACGGGCGTAGACTGGAGCCTAGGATGATACGTCACGCCGTGCTGCAACTCAAACCACAAAAAGGGCATTTGGAAGCCAACCTCGAGCATATCGCCCAGACCCTTCACGACCTGCGCCGCTCGGAGGGAATGCGCACAGCGAATAGCGGCTCTGCCGCTAACCTGGGGGGCCGCTTGCCCGAGGTGGTGGTGCTTCCCGAAACCTTTCTTTCGGCCTATTTCCTGCAAGGCGGGGTGCGCGAGGTGGCTCTGACCCAAGAGGAGTTGGTGGAGCGCACGGCTGTGCTGTTTGAGGGCCTCGAGTGGCCCGGAATGTTGGATATGGTGGTGGGTTTCTACGAGCGCGACGGCGGAACTTATTACAACGCTGCGGCTTACCTCGAGCTGGGCGGGCGCGGCCTGCTGAACGTCCACCGCAAGGTATTCCTGCCCACCTACGGGGTGTTCGACGAGGAGCGCTATATTTCGCGTGGCAGCCGCGTCGAAGCCTTCGACACCCGCTTTGGCCGGGTGGCCACCCTGATTTGCGAGGACTTCTGGCACAGCGCTACTGGGATGATTGCCGCCCTGGACGGAGCCGAGATTATCTACGTACCCTCGGCGAGCCCAGCTCGAGGCTTCGCCGGGGCCGAACCCTCCAACGTAGCCCGCTGGAAAAGCCTGACTCAGGCTATGGCTGCTGAGCACGGTCTGTACGTGGTGCTCTCGTCGCTGGTGGGCCTCGAGGCCGGTAAAGGTTTGGCCGGGGGTAGCGTCATCGCTGGGCCAGAGGGCAATATCCTGGGCCAGGCTCCAGTCTTTGAAGAAGCCGTGCTGCTGGGCGATATAGACCTGGCCCGTATCCCCCCCATTCGCTACGACAACCCCCTGCTGGCGGATCTCGAGAGCGGTTTGCCGTTGTTAATGCCTGACTTGGGGCGGGTGATGGCGCAGGGGAGTGTCGAAGGTCGAAGGTCGAAGGTCGAAGGCCATCCCACTCCGCGATTGCGGGAGAAGAACCTCTCGAGGTAGCTCATGTTGCAAGTTATTGAGGCAGTTCCGGGGCATGAAGTTTTGGAGCTAAATTATCCGCTGGTCTCGAGCTTTCTCGAGCGTTTCATCCGTGAAGAACTGGGCTGGCGCGGCTTTCACAAAGCGGTAGCGGCCAGCTCGGGCGGGGTGGATTCGGCGCTGACAATTGCGCTGGCAGCGAAGGCCTTGGGGCCGGAGAACGTGTTTACGATATTCATGCCCCACGCCATTTCCCGCCCCGAGTCGGCCCAACACGCCGAGTTGGTGGCCCAAACTTACGGGGTGCACTACGAGGTGGTGGATATCACCGCGATGGTGGAGGGCTACGCGGCCCAAGTGCCCAGCCTGAGTGCCCGGCGCAAGGGCAACGTGATGGCTCGAGCCCGCACCATCGTGGGCTTCGACAAATCGGAAGAATACGGCGCACTGCACCTGGGCACGGGCAACAAGACCGAGCGCCTGTTCGGTTACTATACCTGGCACGACGTGGCCGACACCGGCCCCATCAACCCCCTCGGCGACCTTTACAAGACGCAAGTTTGGGGCCTGGCCGAATATCTGGGCGTACCCCAGGAGATTCGTGGCAAGCCGCCCACCGCCGACCTCGAGGTGGGCCAGACCGACGAATCTGACTTAGGCATCGCCTACCGCAAGGCCGACGTGATTTTAGAGCACTATCTCAAGGGTTATCCCGATGATTACATCGTGCGCATGGGCTACACCGAGGCCGAAGTGGAGCGGGTCAAGCGGCTGGTCAACCGCACCCACTGGAAGCGCCACCTGCCCGCCGTCGCCGTGGTGAGTACCACCGCCATCCACGAGTTCTACCTGCGCCCGCTGGACTTTCGGCTGGGTTGAGCCGCTACAATCAAGATATGGCCGTCACCATAGACCAAATCGAGGAACATCTCAAACAGCTTTCGCCAGAAAAGCTGGCGGTGGTTTATGACGTCGTGTCTTTCCTGCTTGAACGCGAAGAATCGGGGGCTTTGCAAACCGCCGTTGCTAGCGAAAAGGTTCTGCGGCGTGATTGGGATAAACCCGAAGAGGAAGCTGCATGGGCGCATTCGTAAAGGGGGATGTGGTTGTCGTGCCCTTCCCCTTTTCTGACCTCAGTGCCAGTAAGAAACGCCCTGCCTTGGGTGTTGCTCTGCTCACGGGGGACGATGTAATCCTATGCCAAATCACCAGCCAGACTATCTTTAATGCCTACGCGGTTGTGATAGAAGCGGGCGACTTTGTTACGGGGAGCCTGAGGCAAACCAGCAACGTCCGTCCCAACCGTCTGTTTAGGGCAGATAGCAATATTATTTTGTGCCGTGCAGGAAAGCTTTCATCAGCCAAACACCAGGAAGTCATCGAGAAGCTACTCGAGATTCCCAAAGGCTAGGCTCGGCGTGCGAATCGCGGTTCTAGCCGACATCCACGGCAACCTTCCGGCCCTCCAGGCCGTCCTTGCCGACTTGGGCCAGGTCAAGCCGGATTTAATCGTGGTCAACGGTGACTTCGTCAACCGGGGGCCGTCCAACTGCCAGGTTATCGAGCGGTTATGGGATCTCGAGGCCGAGCACGGCGGGGTCTGGTTTACGCTGGGCAACCACGACGACCTGGTGCTCAAATGGGCCCGGCGAGACCCCTCCCTGGCCGACTTGTACGACGACCCTTTGTTCGTGCCTGCGGGCTGGGCAGCAGCACAGTTGGGGCAGTCGCACCTGGACTGGATTGACACCCTGCCTTTCCAGGTTGCAGCCGACGGAGACGGAGTTTACGGCCTCGAGATGGCCGAGGGCATCGGGCAAAAGCTCTTCCTGCGGGCCGCGCACGGCTCGCCCCGGCACTACCGCGAAGGCTACGACGACCACCAGAGCCTGGACGTGCTCACCGAAATTGCCAGCGACTACCCGGCCCGGCTGCTGGTGGGCTCGCACACCCATCGACCTTTTATGTATGGGCTCGAGCACTCGCTTTTCCTCAATAGCGGCGCAGTGGGGGCCCCCTTCAACAGTGACACGCGGGCCCAGTACATGATCATCGAGGCGGGGGAAAACCACATTCAGGTGGACTTCCGCCAGATTTCCTACGACCTGGGGGCGGCCCTGCGCGCCTTCCAGACCTCGGGGCTCTTGGAAGAAGGCGGCCTGGGAGCCCAACTGTTCCAGCTCGAGCTGCGTCTGGGACGGTCTTTCTTAACCCCGTTCTGGATGTGGGCCAGCAAACAGGGTTTGCCTCGAGACGCGGAGTCCTGGAAGCTGTTTCAGGCGGCTTTTCCCGAGCGGTTCACCGAGGTGAGATGATGGAAAATCTCGAGGAGTTGCTTAGTCAGGTTCATACCATTGCTGTGTTGGGGGCCAGTCCCAGGCCACACAAGCCTGCTTTCTTCGTGCCTGACTACTTGCACCGGGCAGGATATCGGGTTTTGCCGGTGAATCCGGTCTATCTCGGACAGCAGCTTTGGGATACACCGGTGGTGGGCCGTCTGAGCCAAGTTCCAGAAGCTATAGACCTGGTGAACGTGTTTCGCCGCAGCGAGCTATTGATGGGACACCTGGACGATATTTTGGCGGCTCGGCCCAAGGTGGTCTGGCTGCAATCGGGGATTCAGGACGAGGGGTTTGCCGCCCGGCTCGAGGCCGCCGGTATCGTGGTGGTTCAGAACCGCTGCCTGATGGTCGAGCACCGCCGGAGGCTTTGAGGCGGTCAGTCGTCCTCAGAAACTGACTGAAACACTGCCAGAAAGGTTAGCAGCGCGAAAACTAGGCCCACCAGACCCAAGATGACTCCGCCTGAAACCACCCCAACTTGGGCCACCTGGGGCCACAAACCCCCAACCAGCGAAAGTTTGAGCAACCAGGCCGCTAACACCGCTACCAACAAACCCAGGTAGTTGTTGCGCAGCCGTAGCCCGACAGCCTGGCGCAAGCTGATGGTTGGGCGTGGCTCGAGCAGGCTTTGGCGCAGCTCATTTTGCCAGGCCACCGGCTGACCCCCCAGGATATCCACGTAAAATCCGGCCTCGAGCAACCGAACCCGGCGGCGCACCAGATCGAAGAAGCGGTAGCGGTTGGTTTCCATGGAAAGGAAGACCAGGCTCAAAAACATGTTCATCAGTAGGACATAATGCGGAGCCTGGCCGTTGCCCAGGGTAAAGGTGATGAGGGCTGCCGAAGTCACCACGGCCCAGTTGGTGGTGGTGTCCAGCCGGATACGGTAAGCCACCATCCGCCCTACCTCGGCGGCGTATAAGTGCCCAATAGCGCCGGTGTCTTCGGGGGAAAATTGCATAAGCGTCTTCAAAAGGCCCTGCTCGGCTGGTACTCCCAGCATAAGCGAGATTTGCCCTGGAGAGGGGAAACCGACCCTTACCGCATTCTGCTCTCGGAGGTTTTGTTGCAGCAAACCAGGGTAGACCAGGCCATCCCCTATTATCGGCGATTCCTGGCAGAGTTTCCGACCCTTGAGGCGCTGGGCCAAGCCGACCTCGAGGCCGTCCTCGAGGTCTGGCAGGGCCTCGGGTATTACGCCCGGGCCCGCAACCTACATAAACTGGCCCAGGCCCTCAGCAGGGCTGGCGGCCAATTGCCCCGTACCTACCATGAACTCCTGCAACTCCCCGGTCTGGGCCCGTATACCGCTGCCGCCGTAGCGTCCATGGCCTTCGGCGAGCGAGTCGCGGTGGTAGACGGCAACGTGCGCCGGGTGATTGCGCGCTGGATGGCCTGGCAGAATCCAAGCCCAAAGCAAGTCCAGGACGAAGCCGACGAGTTGATGGCCGTAGTCCTCTCCCCCACGGGGGGAGGGTTGGAGGTGTTCCCCGGCGACTGGAACCAGGCCCTGATGGAACTGGGCGCGACCGTTTGTATCCCCAAAAACCCCAGGTGTGGCGGCTGTCCGGTGGCCCAGTTCTGCCAAGGAAAAACCAGCCCGGAGCGCTACCCTGCGGCCAAACAGCGTCTACAAAAGCCTGTGGAGGTGGTCGCGCTGGTGTTGGTGGGGCCGCAGGGGGTTCACTTGGAACTGCGCGAGGGCCGCATTTTGGGCGGGCTGTGGGGCTTCCCGATGGAGGAAGGAGCAGGCGCTTTGCCGAGGCTGCTGGGGCGCTTTGGCCTCGAGGCCGCCGAACTTGTCGGAACCGTGCGGCACGCTTTTACCCACCGCAAGCTGAGGGTTCAGGTTTACTGGGCCAACAAGGACGCTAGAGAGCAGCCGGAGAATCGCCCTTTATCGCGTTTAGACCGAAAGATTCTCGAGCTAATCCAATCTCAGCGAAACGCTCTTTTGTAGGGACGAACCTGGGTGTTCGCCCCTACAAAACCGCCGCCAGGCGCATTCCTTCCTCGGCCATCTGAGCGTAAGTTCCTTGGCCCGACACGCACAAACCCAGCCCGTATAGTCCTTCCAGTCGCTTCAGCCGGAAGGTTTCGCGCTCCCATTCAGCCTGCCCGAAGGTTTTGTACTCGACCCGGTAGCCGGGAGTGCCGCCTTGGGCAGAAACTCCTGCCTCTCGAGCTTCGAAAGCGAAGCCCAGCTCGAGCAAACCCTGATAGAGGTCGGGATACGCCACTTCCGACAACCGCCCGGCCTCTTCGGCAACACTGCCGATGTAAAGTTTGGGGTCTAAAAAACTCCCCAGCGCCAGCACGGTTTTGGGGGCACGTTTGCTTGGGCCTTCCCAGGTTTCCACCCCGACCACGGTCGAGCCCTCGAGGATTAACCGCGTGGCCGACGATTGATATAGGTGGATATTGGACTGAGCCTCGAGCTGGTATTTAGCCCGGCTATGCAAGGCCCAGCCTTTGAGCCCGGCCTCACCGACCTCCTCGAGCAAACTCCCTGGTGGGAAGGGCCGGGCAATTGGCGTGAAGGGCAAAAACACGGTGTCCAGGCTCTGGGTCATCAGCCCCACCTTTAGGCCCTTCTTGGCCAGGGCATAGGTTGCTTCTGAACCGGCAAACCCCGCACCGATGATGAGCACGTCGTAGTCCACAGGCCCAATCATAGCTTTGCTGCACTATTGGTATGAGCCGTCTGGAGATGTTGGAACGCGAAGTGCAAGCCCTGAGCCCGAGCTATCCGACTTTGAGCGCTGGTTTGCTGAGTACAAAGCCGACCTTTGGGACAAGCAAATTGAAAAAGACGCTAAAGCTGGAAGGTTGAAAAAGTTGGAGGATAAAGCCCGTGAATCTATCAAGGCGGGCAAATGGCGCGACCTCTGATTCACCGGGCTTTGCCAGAGTTTTGGGATTGCCATAAGGCCCTACTGAAAGAGAACCCCTATCATCCATCGCTTCACTTCAAAAAGGTGGGTGACTCCTGGTCTGCTAGGGCAAATCTCGAGTACAGAGCCTTGGCACTCGAGACGGAAGAAGTTTTTTATTGGTATTGGATTGGCCTGCACGATGAGTACGAGCGGCTAATTGGTTAGTCTTCCAGATAGGTGTATCCCACTAGTTCCCGTGCGTACTGCTCCATAAAGCTACCCTTCTCCGCCGGGGTCAGCTTGGAGGAGCGCACCAACTTTTCCACCGACTCATTCAGCTCGTCGTCCTCGTAGCCCATTTTTTCGATGACCCGCCGGGCCTTCTCGCCCATGATGAAACGCTCGATGTCGTAGCCCTCGTCGTCCACGGTGATGTGGGCTTCGCCGATGCGCCCGAAAAGGTTGTGCGAGTTGCCCAGCACGTCCTGGTAGGCTCCGGTCAGGAAAACCCCCAGGTAGTAGCGCTCCCCACTGCGTAGCTCGTGAACGGGCAGGGTGTCCCGCACGTCGTGGAGGTCTATGAAGCGGTCGAACTTGCCGTCGGAGTCGCAGGTGATGTCTACTAGCGTAGCCTCGCGGGTCGGGCGTTCGTCCAGCCGGTTGAGCGGCACGATGGGAAACATCTGCTTGATGGCCCAGGAATCGGGCAGGCTTTGGAACAGCGAGAAGTTGCAGACCAGCTTGTCGGCCAGCAGTTTTTGTAGGTCTTCGAGTTCATCTGCGGGGTAGTCCAGCTCGAGGGCCAGCTTCTGGGTTTTGCGGGCAATTTGATAAAACAAACTCTCGGCGATGGCCCGGTCGCGCAGGGAAACCAGCCCTAAGTCGTAGAGGTTTTGCAGGGTGTCCTTGTCGGAGAAGGCATCGTGGTAGACCTCGCGGTAGTTCTTGGCCGAAACCCCTCTAGCGATGTCGAACATATCCTTGACGATGGGGTGGGCATCCCCCGGCAGCTCAACTTTTTCCTCTCCCGGTGGGCGAATGGTGTCCACCACCTCGAGCACCAATACGCTGTGGTAAGCCGTGATGGCCCGCCCGCTCTCGGTGACAATGTGGGGGTGTGGCTCGCCGTGACCATCGCAGACTTCTTTGGTGACATAGACCAAGTCCTCGGCGTACTCAGCCAGGGAATAGTTGGAGGAGGCATAAAACGAGGTCTTGGAACCGTCGTAGTCCACCGCCAGCCCACCCCCCAGATTCAAGTAGCGCACCGGAGCGCCTAGCTTGCGCAGTTGCACGTAGGTCTGGGCGATTTCCCGCACAGCCTGCTTGATGCGGCGGATATCGGTGACTTGACTGCCGATATGCGAGTGCAGCATGGTGATACTGCCCAGCATCCCGGCCTCGGCCAGCATATCTACGGCCTTGATAATTTCCGGGGTGGTGAAGCCGAACTTGGCCGACTCCCCACCCGAATCTTCCCACTGGCCCGAGCCTTTGGACTTGAGCTTGTAACGGATGCCAATCTGGGGCTCTACGCCCAGTTCCTTGGCAAAGCGCATTACCTTGCCCAACTCGGCGAACTTCTCGAGGGTAATCACCACGTTTTTGCCCAGCTTTTTGCCCATCAGGGCCAGCCGGATAAAGTCGTCGTCTTTGAAGCCGTTGCAGGCGATGAGGGCTTGTTTGTGGGTGTCCTGGGCCAGAATCAGGGCCAACTCGGCCTTGGAACCGGCCTCGAGGCCGTGGGCGTAAGGTTTTCCGGCCTTGGCAACTGTTTCCACCACGATGCGGCGCTGGTTAACCTTGACCGGAAACAAGCCCTGGTATTCGCCCTCGTATTCGTACTTGCGCATGGCTTTGGCGAAAGCCTCGTTGAGTTCAACCACCCGTGCCTCGAGAATCTGTGGGAAGCGCAGCATCACCGGCAAGGGGCGGCCCTCGTCGCGCAGGTCGGCCACAATCTCAAAAAGCGAGGCACTGGGGCCACCGTTGCCGTCGGGCGTGACCTCGAGGTCGCCATCCTCGCCCACACGAAAAAACCCGGCAGCCCAATGGGGCACCAGGTAGGTTTCTTCAGCATCTTTAGCGGTGTAGCGCTTGAGTTTCTCCAATGCAGTTCAGCCCTCCCAGGAAGCGTTCGCAGAGCCCAGCGGCTCCACGTCCCAGCACAATAAAAGAGTGTAAGACTAAATGCCCTGAGATGCTATAGGAACAGACCTGACACCAGGCATCTGGGATCAGGTTCAAGGCTGCGCTAAAGTTAGTTTGAACTGCCTGAGCCTGTAGGGTGGGCTCGAGCCCGACCATGACCCAGAATCCCTCAGTCCCCGACCCAACGCTCTTGCTCACTCGAGTTGCCGTCTCGAGTTTTTTCATGCTGCATGGGTTTTTCGTGGCCACCTGGATTTCGCGCATTCCCGCCGAGGCCGAGCGCTTGCACCTCAGTGCAGCAGTGCTGGGCTTGGTGCTGCTGGGCAACACCACCGGCGCACTGCTGGCGGGCCTCACCAGTGGGGGCATCGTGGGTAGCTTGGGGAGCCGCCGGGTGGTGCGTGGAGCGGCAATCCTGTCCTCGTTGGCGCTGGTCTCCCTGGGCCTGATGGCCCAACCCTCGGCGCTGTTTGTGGGGTTGGCGGTCTTTGGGTTTTCGGTGGGAAACCTTAATATTGCCATGAACGCTCAGGCCGCAGCCCTCGAGGCCCGCTACGGTAAGCCTATTTTCTCCTCGTTTCATGCCCTGTGGAGCCTGGGGGCACTGCTGGGAGCCTTGGCGGGGTCGGGGTTGGCGGGCTTGGGGCTGGTTCCGCTGGGGCATTTTGCCATGGTCGGGCTGCTGGGCATTGCCCTGGCCTGGCAAATCGGGCAGCGGCTGTTGGCTTCCTCGGGTACGCCGGGCCGTGCGGTGTTCGTCCTGCCCAGGGGAAGCCTGCTGATGATTGGCCTGATGGGCTTTTGTGCCGCCATCAGCGATAGTTCGATTTCCGGCTGGAGCGGGGTATATCTACGCAGCCTACACGCACCCGAGTCGGTAGCGGCGCTGGGGTTTGCGGTGTACCAGAGCGTGATGCTGCTGGGGCGCTCGGGCGGGGATTGGCTGGTGGGGCGCTTTGGAGCGGTGGCGACGGTGCGCTACAGCGCCCTGCTGGGTGGTTTGGGGCTGGTGCTGGCAGTGGCTACAGGCACGCTCTGGGGCATCTTCGTGGGCATTGCCTGTATGGGCTGGGGGTTGGCGAACACCTTTCCGTTGATGTTTGCTTCTGCCGCCCGCACCGAGGGCATGTCGCCCGCGAGCGCGATGGCCAGTGCTTCCACCATGAGCACCCTGGGCGGTCTGAGCGGGCCAGTGTTGCTGGGCGCGGTAGCCGAACTAGCCACGGTGCGGGCCAGCTACGCGGTAGCAGCACTGCTGACCTTCGCGGTGAGCTATCTGGCGGTGGCCCTGGCGAATTACCGGACTCGAGGCTGAGCCTAGAGCGGTTTTCGCAAAGAATCTTGGGTGGCCCGAATGTATTTACTGTGCGGATTGTTTGGGCCCAGAAAAATAAAGAATGTGGGCTCTTTGCTGTCTCGCCGTTAGACCCTTAGCCAGCCGCGAAATCCCCTGGCGGCATAGTAAGATTCCGCACCGTTGTGATACACGAAGATATTGTCGTAGCGGAAATCAACAAACAAAGCACCGCCGAGTTTTCTAATCTCAGCAGGTGTCTTCACCCAGCTCGAGGTTTTTGTATCGAAACTTCCGAGTTTGTGTAGCTCTCGATATTGTTCTTCGGTTAAAAGCTCAATGCCCATGGCGGCAGCCATGTCAATGGCGTTATTTTCTGGTTTATTTTCCTTCCTCGACTCCAGCGCTTCACGGTCGTAACAAAGACTTCTGCGGCCCTTGGGACTTTCCGTTGAACAATCGTAAAAAATATATTCGTCCGTCTTTTTGTCGTGACCGACAACATCTGGTTCGCCGCCGGTTCTTTCCATCTCACCCAGTGACCAGAGTTTTTCAGCATTAGCTTCCAACTTGGCCTGCACTTTAGCCCATTCGAGCCCCTTATGGCGGTTCAGGTTTTTTTCAAAACGGACTCTTAGCGCCTCGAGCAGTTCCTCGCGCTGTTTTGCTGACAACTCCTTTTTATTGGTATTCATACAGCACCCCCGTTTAGAGCGGAAACCGCAATAACCGGTTTGCATCTTATGTATCGGGTGGAGGGCCCTATTCTTGCTGAAAACCGCTCGAGGTTTCAGCCTGTCCCCCCGAACCAACCTCGAGCCGCACCCGAACTGTGTCGCCTTCCCCCAAGCCCTCGGCCTTGCGAACCCTGTCTTTGAGCGGCACGATGTAGCCGCTATCCTTGGGCCACAGTGAGGTTCTCCACTCGGTCTGGCCGATGCTCACCCACACCGGAATCATGCCCCAGCCGTAGGTCACGAACTTCGAGGCGCTTTTGAGGGCGTAGCACTCCTCCTGGGGGACGGTGACGAAGTAAAACGGGGCGGGGCCGCGCCACTGCCAGATTGCCCCGCTGAACTCGAGGCTCATAGATTCACCCTAATCTCTTAATAAGATCCGAGGCCGCCACCGCATCGGCTGAGGCGCTGTTGCCGGTGACTGCACGGCGGTGGTAGTCAATCTGCCCCAGGTGATACGCCAGGTGACTCAGAAACTGGAGAAGGGTCAGCCGGGTCGAGAGTTCGGCATCCGCGAATATAGCAGGAAAGGCTTCCTCCAAGCGATCCTCGGTGAGGTTCGCAAACCCCGCCCGCACCCCTTGCTGGGCCCTCGAGAGTTCTTGTCTGAGTTCGCTACGGCTCACGTCGCGCCTGCTAAACTCCGCCGCCCGGTTCCGCACGTATCCCGTCTTGCCGAGTACGGCTCCAAAGAAGTGTTGCAGGTTGCTCGCCAAGTGCAAGAACAGTGTGCCCGCCGGGTTGGGCAAACCGGGTAACTCCTTCCAGACACTCCCCTCGTCGGGGTAGAGGTCTAGCTCGCGCCCCAAGGTGGCAACTTCGCGCAGGTAAAGGGTTTCTAATTCCTCGAGTAGCATAGATCTCCTTTCTTGAGGAAACACAGCATCATTACCACGTATCGCCCCCGCCGGGCGGAGGCCAAGCGCCCAGCAGACGGCGCATGAAGGCAATTTGTCCGAGATGGTATGCATCATGACTGGTAAACCAAACCAGCCTTAAACCGACCGTGAGGTTGCGTATTGCGGCGCGATTGAGTTCTCCAGGATTCCGGGCCATCTCGCGGCTCCGCTCCAAACCTGCTAAAAACTCGTCCTTGAGGCGCGGCCAATCGTCTTTCGTGACCGCAGGCCAGCCATCGGCGGCGGTGGGAACCTCGGGTTCAACCCCAGTCTCGATGACGGTAAAGTTTTGCCGTTGCCAAAACAGCATATGCGCCACCTGTTCGGCGATCGAGTAGGGCCAACCCTCGAGTTTAGTTACTGCCTGCTCGGGGGTGAGGCCGTCGAGGGTGCGCGAGGCGGGAGTAAAAGCACTCCACTCCTCGATCAGCCGTTCAACCGCACTGGGCGAGGCACCCGTCAAGATTTCTTCAGGCATGATTTTCTCCCTTCACAGTCAGCGCATCCGACCTCTCAGCCCTCTTACCACACCTCGAGCCGCCACACCTCCCAGACCAGCTTTTCTTCCTCTTCATCACTCATCACGAAGCCAATGGTTTTGAGCGCCAGCTTCATCTGCCCAAAGTGGTAGCCCTCGTGCCAGAGCATGTGCTGGAGGAACATCACCGGGTGGTCGTAAGTGGCGTGCTCGCCCTTCATGGGCTGGCCCGTCTCTATGTGGCTTTTCACCGCGTCGCACACGGCCCTAGCACCGGCGTTCAGCGCCTCTTCGATGTGCCGAGGGCCGCGCTCGGGGATTCGCTCCTCACCTTCTTTGCGGAACAGCGAAGTCAGAGGCTCGGCGAACTCGGGAACAGTCTGGGTGAGCCAGAACAGCCGAACCTGATGAATGTGCGAGAACATCACCGCGATGGACGGGCTGCCTTCCATCGCCCTTGCGTCCATGCCTCCTTCTGGCAAGGCCTGGAGCAGATTGAGCAGGATGGTGTTGCCCCGCTGGTAGGAGTCCAGCAGCGCCTCGAGCACGCTCTCATCAGCTGTCTTGGTCATAAAACCTCCGTTCGCTGCTACAGTAATCATGACTCGAGTTACGATAACATCATACTCACACTCGAGTCAAACCCGTCCGCGAACTTGCCGGAAGGTAGAGCTAAATCGCGGTTCCTGGCCCGTCCCACTTCAGGCCGAATAATTTGGCCCAGGTCGCAGCTAAGTCGGAGAAAGTTTTCCTCGTCCCCAAGTCTTTTCCTGCCATCCCTGGCCCGACCACGAGCAGCATCCCGTATTCCCTGGTGTGGTCGGTTCCCCGGTAGGTGGGGTCGTTGCCGTGGTCGGAGATGATGAACAAATAATCGTCTGGGCCGAGCGCGGCTAGGAACTCGGGCAGCCTCGAGTCGAACTCGGCTAAAGCCTTGGCATAGCCTTCAGCATTGCGTCTGTGACCGTACCTGGCATCGAAATCTACGAGGTTGGTGAAGACCAAACCGCTGAAATCCTCGCGCATCAGCTCGAGCGTCTGCACCATGCCCTGGTCGTTGTTGCCGGATTTGACTTCCCTGGTGAAGCCTCGGTGTGCGTACACATCGGGGATTTTGCCCACCCCCACCACTTCCAAGCCACCCTCTTTAATCACATCCAGAACGTTGTGGGGGGGCTCGAGGGCGTAGTCGTGGCGCAGGTCTTCACGCCGGTAGAAGTTTCCGGGCTCGCCCTCGAAGGGTCGGGCAATCACGCGGGCACAGGCCAGCGGCCCCACCAGCATCTCCCGCGCTACCTTGCACCAGTCGTAGAGGGTCTCGAGGGGAATCTTGCCGATGTGGGCCGCCACCTGAAACACCGAGTCCGCCGAGGTGTACACAATCGGGAAGCCGGTTTTTAGGTGCTCCTCACCGTAGTCTCGGATGGCATCGGTGCCGGAATAAGGCTTGTTCAGGAGCCAGCCCCCCACCTTTATATGCTGAATGTAAGCCCGCAAAAAATCCTGTGGATAACCCTGTGGAAAAACCTGGAAAGCATTGTCCAGCATGATACCCACAAACTCCCAGTGTCCGGTAGAGGTGTCCTTGCCGGGGTTGACCTCTCGCATCCGGCCAAACCCGCCCTGCGGGTGCTCGGTTTTGGGCAGAGTGTGGACTCCGGGGACGTTGCCCAGGCCCAATGCCGCCAGGTGGGGCAACTCGAGGCGGGTCTTGAGCACGGTGTGGTCGAGGGTATCAGCCCCCTCGTCGCCGAACTGAGGGGCATCGGGCAAGTAGCCTAGCCCTACAGAATCAAGCACCATACAGGTGATTTTCATAAGCCTCAGAATACCGTCTGCTAAACAGGATGGGATATGAGAAACCGAATCTGGATTGTCCTGGTGGTTTTAGCCCTCAGTGCCCTGGCCCAGACTGGCCTTAGCCCGGCCTATGGGGGTAGCTTCAGCCTCAAGATCAAAGGCTATGACCTGGGCAAATATCCTGCCCAGACCCTGATTCGAGTGCGGGGAGATATCGCCCAGAAGGCCTCGGTGTTCGGAGTTTATATGACTTCCACCCCCAAAGCCGGCCTCACTCCCAACTACAACGAGCGTTTTTTGCAGCTCGAGCTAAACTCAGTGCCCAAGGCCAAAGGGGTATATGTGGTGGGCAACCCGGCCAGCAAAGGGGTTCAAGGCAGCCTCAGCCTCATTGACGACCGCAACGGCAAAAGCAAAAGCTGGGGTGGGATTGGCAAGGTCAGGGTAGTGGCCTTGAGCCAAAACAGCATTACCCTCGAGGGCGACAACCTCCAGATGGTCAGCAGCAAAAACGGCAAGTTCACCCTGAGCTTCGTACTGAAGGCTGACAAACTGGTTCGTAGCCAATAGCTACCTCCGGGACTACCACTCGAGATAGCTCACCGCTCTAAGTTTCTCCAGGGTAAGCCTTGCAGACTTACCCCGACTGAGAGAGAAGGAGAGCGACATCAGGAGATGCGCCCAGCGCATAGC
>JADMIM010000088.1 GCA_015478585.1 Thermaceae bacterium
CGGTTCAGGATGAGAGATTTTCACTCTCTTCATAGGGGTTCAAATCCCCTTGGGGTCACCACGGGCGCTTAGCTCAGTTGGTAGAGCACATCCCTTACAAGGATGGGGTCGGCGGTTCGAGCCCGTCAGCGCCCACCACAGTTTTCAAGCTATTTGCACCATCGTTTGTTTCACTGAGTTTCACAGAGTCACTACCCCGCTAGCCCTGGATAGCCGGTAGGCTGCGACCACCAGCGACACGCAGCCGATGAGGTCTTTAGCACTCATTGGCGGGTAATACTGCGTCTGGACGGCGAAACTGTCGCCAAACCAGTACACCCCCAGACCTACCAGCACTGCCACCACTGCCCAGCGTCCACGACGGGCCGCGTGGAGGGCCGCGCCGAACATAAATGCGGCGATACCCCCCTCGAGGATTGACAATACCCAATATGGCCCCAGAGGCCAGTTCAGCACCGTGCCTACCCAATAAATTACTTCATACAAATGCTCAAGAGGATTTTGGAGGCTCATCGTCTTTCACCCCCTTGATGCCGGTATTCCCGGCAATTTTCAGCAGCCAGAAAAACCCGTTCGTGCCCAAACCGCCGATGAGCACGCCCAAAAACACCACCGCCCCAATGTTGAAGGTTTTCAACCAGGACTGCGCCGCCCACAACCCGGCGGCGGCGATGTTGCCGGTCAGGAATGCCTCGACCAGGCTGCGCTCCCAGCTCGGCTTGTTTTTCCGCAACCGAGTCCAGGCCAATTGATTGAAAAAGGCGATGAGTAGCACCAATCCCATCTGGATGAGCAGTTTCTGCTCGTCCGGCTCGAGCAGAGGGTCTATGGTTGTTGCGGCCAGCAGCGCGGTCAGGGCGGCTCCAGTTCTATTCAAGCCAGCACCCTCGGATGACCCCGCCCGTGGTGCGCCAGGGCCGCTCGAGGTCGCGGTACTCGAGCACTTGTACCAGCAGCATCTGCTGGCCGCGCTGGGCTAAGGCCGTCCAGACTCGAGTCTGATTGCCGTACCAACGCTCGCCGTAGTCGCCTACCTCGAAGCCTTTTGCCTCGAGCTGACTAACCACGCTGTAGTACAGGCTATAACCACCATAGCCGTATTTCTGCACTTGCGTGTCGGTGCAGTGAGAGCCAAACGCGCCTCGAGCCATGCGCTCGAGCATCATCCGGTGGCCCAGCTCGGCCCCTGGCGGTTGAGCCACCGCTGGGAGGGGCAGGCTATAGGGCAGCATGGCGATTATCAGCGCTAGGAGTAGGTGCATAGGGTTATTGCCCTCTGGCTCGCGCAGCGTTGAAAGCAATCTGCATCAGGTCTATGGCGTACACGTCTGCGGCAGTAACGCCCGAGTTTGTACCCACAATGCCTGCTCCGGTTTCTCGTCCGTTAGTGGAGGGGATGTTGGTGGTGTTGGTCTGCGTACCAAGCTGTGTACCGGTATCGCCCCAAATAGTGCAGGTGGCGCTGGTGGTCGAAGCCACGCTAATGCGCAGGTGATACCAGGTCGAAGCGCTCAAGGTGGCAATGGTGGCGCTGGTGGTGCGGGTGGAGTTGTTAGAGGTTTTACAAACCGCTGCACCAGTGCCGGAAATTTCGATATATACCCCGTCAACGGCATCTGCCGAGGTAGTGGTGTCCAGGAATCCTAACCGGATGGTGTTGTTGGTCAAGGCGGCGGGCAGCCAGACTACCGCATCAAACTGCTCTCCCCCACCAAGCTGGAAGGCGCTGGCTGCGGTCAGGTAACTGTAGCCAGAGTTGGCGGTGGTCGAGCTACGAGCCAGTATCACACCGGGGTGGTTTTTGGTCACTACCCCGCTAGCCGGTGCGGTGGAGTTCGTACCCGAAGAAACCGCCGCGCCGGTGAAAGGCCCGGCGGCGGTGTTGGTAGTGAAAAAATCCCAACTGGACGCCGAATACTTGCGGTCAATGTCAGCCGAGGAAAGCCAGACGGGGGGGGTTCCAGAGCCGCTCGAGGTCAAAATTTGCCCCGTTGTTCCAGCAGCTACGGCCCCGTTAAGCTGTTCCCCGAGGTTATAAAGTAATTGCCCGCTTGAGCCTTGCGGCCAGAAGGGTCCTTTACGAATCAAGCCCTGGCTAAACAGTCGCTGCACACTCAAATTGCCTGCCGTGGCCCGGCTGAAAGTGTAGTCAATGTACCGCACCTGCACGGTGCCGCCGATGCCCAGCGACTGCCACAGGGTATACATGGCGTTGTTGGCGGTGGTGCTGTACTGCGTGGATAGTGCTGGGGCGGTATCACCAGTTTGGATGCTGACGCTGGTGGGTTTTTCGCCGGAGTTGATGTACTGCGCCCCGATGGTGGATATGTAGTCGTAGCCTTTGCCATCAGGGTTGAGGTCAACGCGCAGTTGTACGTTTTGGGCCGCCGAGACCGCCCAGGTGCATTTACCGTGCGGGCCGAAAAGGTCGGATAGGTTGCCACTGCGACAGCTCGGGGCTGGGCCGGTAATTTGGGTTACGGTGTAGCGGTAGGTAGCCCCGGCCAGGATGTCGTCCTGGTCGCCGGTGAAGTTGCGGTTGTTGTCACCACCCGGCAGAATCGGTTGGTTTTCCAGCGGGTTACGGGTAGAGCCGATGGAGACGAAGTAGTTGTTATCGGCGATGCTCAGGTTGCTGATGGAATTGCCAAAGCCGTAGTCCTCGATGCGGTTGAAGACCGGCTCGGTGTAGCTCGCACCGTTACCCGTAATCTCGTAGGCTATCCCTGATATCCAGTCCCAGGTAGTGCCCGAGAACTTGTTAGCAATAGCCTTCCCGCTGATGGTAATACTGCGGGCGGTGCTGGTTCCGGTCTGGAGGTTGAAATTCTGGAATTGGTTTCTACTGACCTCAGCATCGGTGCGGGCATCTATTTTGATTTGGTTGGTATTGGTAGTGGCATAGTAGCCCGAAAACAGATTGCCGTTGACATAATCGTTGGCAATCCCTCCGGTGGTTTGCAGTAGCAGGCCGTTTTGGAAGCCCCGACAGGTGATATTGCTCCACCGAGTCTGACTGATGTGGCGCACCGAAGCTCCGGCCCCCGCGCTGAACAAACGCAGGCAAGTTCCGCTGTAGTTGAAGTTGGCGTTGATGTATAAATCACTGACCGTAAATCCGAAGCGGTCATACATATTGGTCGTGCCCAACACGTCTACCGCGATGCCAGTGTAGGTGGCCTGGTTCGTGGTATCTACGCGGCAGCCTTGGAGCGACAGGTAATTAGCCTGGATGCTCAACACAGTATTGGAGGCCGTCCCCGGCTGTAGCGTGGCCCCCTGCTCGCAGGCAATATCGGCGTTGTCACCAATAGCCAGCGGGGTGGACAGGGTGTACGTGCCCGGCGTGATTATCAATCGCAATTTGTTGGTCTGAGCCGCCGTAACCGCTGCTTGCAGCGAGCTGTAGCTGTCGGGGTAGATATTGCCGACATCCACGAACTGCCAGTTGGCCCCATCGCTATATCCCAATGCACCCAGCCCGGTCTTGATGTCGCTCACGAAATATACAGCGCCTTTGTTCCCCGAGGTCGCGGTGGGCAGTGCCGCTTTGGTAAGGCTGCTAATCCCCCCACCTGACCCCGGAGGGACAGCCCAGTTGCCATCCGCCCGCAAAAAGTTGGTCGTGCCACCCCCCGACGCACTCACCACGCCTTGCAGGGTGCTCGAGAATTGATTGAGCATCCCGGTAATCTGGGCGGCTTGGCAGTCTGTAGGTGGCCCCACCGCGTTCAGGCCGTTGCATTTGATGCTTACGGCCAGCATATTTGCCAGCTTAGCGTTAGTGACGGCCCCATTGCGGATTTGGTTGGTGCTGATGGTGGTGCTCTGGGTCAGACCTAAACCCAGAGCCACCAGCAAAATAGCGTATAGGTAGCGCATAACCTTATTTGAGGTAGCTAACCCGGATACGATCCCCGGTCACAGGAGCCGTGATGAAGGTGATGTTAGCCCCGCTGATGGTGTAGTCGTTGCCCGCGCCTGGTTCCTGAAGCACGCCGTTGAGGTATACCTGTTCTGAGCCAACCACGGGTGTGTTTGCCAGCGCAAACGCGGTGTTAGAGCCGTTCACTGTCCCTGAGGGGGTTTCGCGGACTATAATATCGGCCTTGCGCTGGATGATGCTGGCATCAATCCCTACCCCAGCTCCGCTGACGGTGATGCCCGAGGAGGCCACTGGCACTACCGAAAAAGTGGCGGTGACGAGTTGAAGGCCGTTGCCAGCAATATAGGTTCCGCCGGTAGTTTCCTGGCTAAACGTTAGGGCGGTGGTTCCTAGCGTAATCGGCCCGTCGGTGATGAGGTTCCAGCGCGAGTTGCCCAGCGTCGTGCCCTCAGAAACGAACACTGCCAAACCGGGCTGCACCTCGGTGGAGTTGTCGGCATCAACAGCTCGAGTTAAGGCCGAGGCCGAGCCGTTGAAGGTGTACAATCCGTTCTCGGCTTGTGTAGTCTGGCTGGGCAAAAACAGGATATCGCCGTTAGCCAGCGTCACGCCGTCGAAGACCGCCGTGCCGGGGTTCGAGACACTGACGTTGCCAGTAGCCGCAGCGCGAGCTAAGCGGCGATAGAGCACGTTCCGAATAGCTTGCTTGACCTGCCCCCAACTGGAATAATCGCTATCAGCCACCGCGTCGGCAACGTTGGTGAGACGGAACCCGCCCAGACTCTGGTTAGCGGTAAAGGGCACGGTTCCGTTGGCTTTGGTGAAGGTGCTGGCAAGCTTCGCGTCCGTCACCGAGGCATCTTTGACTTGTCTACTGGCATCAACTTGCGTATTGGGCATTTACGCCTCCTATAGGGTGTAGCGAAACAGCACCACGTCGCCGGGCAGTAACGTGGCATCTATGACCAGCTCGAGGGCTTCAACGTGCCACAGCGCCTCGAGCAGGCCATTGAGAAACAGCAGGCCGCTATTGGCGGCAGGGACTCCCACCAGCGGATAGCGCACCTGGGGCACAGCCCCGATGGTCGCCAGAATCTGGTAGAAGATGGCCCCGCCACTGCCGCTAACCCCATCTCGGCCTGGCACGCCCGCCACCAGCAACAACGAGGTTTGCTTGTCTACGGCGATGAGGTCAAAGCGCTCGAGGGTCTCGACAAATTCCATAAACTACCTACTCACGTCGTTGCCAACCGATAAGCTGGCCCACAAGGGGGTGAAATCCCCTGCGGGTAGCGCAAACGCTAAATCCCCCACCAAGCCGCTCTTGCCAAACATGGACTCGCGCTGGGCCACGGTGGGGGCGATGTCCACTCGAGTCCACGTCCCCTGATAGGGGTGTGGCTTGCCATCGGGACGGGGCGGGACTGAGGCCACGGGGACGCTGCTCACTGCCAGCCCGCTGTTGGGCTGGAGCAGCACCACGGGGTTATCTGCCAAATCGCGCACCTGCATCCGGGGTGGGGTGGCGCTTAGGTCGCGAGCAATATAAAAGGTGAATGCTGATACCTCACCTCGGTAGAACCGCAGCTCTACCAAGATTGGGGCATCAGACAGCCGGGTCAAGGGTTCACCACCGAAGCCCGGACTTTACCAGTGGTGAATACTTTGACGCTGACCGGAGCCTTGCAGGCGATGGCCCGCTTAGGCCCTGCCAGCACCGGGCGGTATTCACAGGCTGAGTAGGGCTGCCAACTGGTGATATCGGCCCCAGCCCCAATCACCAGCACCCCCTCGAGGCTGGTGCTGACCTCGTAGCCGCCTTCAACCGGGGCAATGCTGGGGCTGGGGTCGCCCACCAGCACTGCGCAGCTCGACAGCGCCAGTGCGACTACTAACAGCAGCGTCTTCATTGCCCACTTCCCAGGAGCTGCTCGAGGCGGGTCTCGAGTTCAGCCCACAGCGCGTTCAGCTCAGCCGCCCGTTGCACCGGGTCGCCAAAGCGGTGGTACAGCTCGGCCAGCCTGGGAGCATAGGCCAGCAACCAAGCCACCGGCAGACCCGGAAAGCGGGCCTTGAGCAGGTCAAGAGCTATGTCCAGCAGGGCTTGAGGCATCATTAGCCCACCTGCTTGGTTGCCACAACCCGTCCATACAGCCCGAATGCGCCCAGCACCACGAAAACCCAATCCGGGATGTTGGGAAGTTGGTCGCCTAGGGATGCGTCTATCTGGCCGTAGGCCGCCAGCGATGCGGTTAGCACTGCGGCCCATATAGTTTTGCTTTGCCACCAGGGTTTTTTGTCGTTCATATGGCTCCTTTTGCCAAAACCACCTGGGCCTTGGCTAACCAGGCCGCCCGGAGGTTGAGGCCAATCAGGCCGCCGTTAACCCCCCGCGTGACCATCTCGAGGCTGTTGCGGTCGGCCCACCACGACAGCGACAATCCCATATACCGTGCCCGCGCCCAGTAGTCACAGGCGCTAATAGCCGCCCAGCGCGGCTCCAAGAGCCGCTCGGGGAAGCTGATGAGGTCGGGGGCATCCTCAAACCGCGCATTGAGGCTGAGGGTGGCCCCGGTGTAGTTGTTGCGCCCCGTGAGTTGAATTAGCCCCCGCCCTCGGTAGCGCCAGCCATCGCCGCTTTCGGCCCCGCCATTGCCCATGCGGCTGGCATATACCAAATTGGCCAATTTCTCCGGCGCAAAGGCATAGGGCTGGGCTGCCGCCAAAGTAGGAAAGCGGCCAGGCCAGACCTGGGTTAGGCGCACCGGCGAATAGCTTAGGGACTCCTCGAGGCTGCTGAATCCGCCGGTCTCGGCCAACACTTGGGCCAGAAAGTGAGCCTGACGGCGGGCATTAATCAGGCCGTAGGTGCGGAAACCCTCGAGCAGATGCGGGTAGTACAGGGCGGCTTTTTCGCCCCCAACCAGCTCGGCTAAATCGGTTTGCTCGAAACGATTGGGGCTGCGCAGAATAAAACCCCTCCGGTGGTAGCCTGGCTACCAATCCCCGGAGGGGCGTTTCAGGTCTAGTGTACCAGCACCGAGGCTTTCCAGGTAGCGGGTGCAGGATCGATAGCGGCAAGCGTGGGGTTAAGAAGCCGTACCGTAACTGTATTTATGGCCGTAACCAGGCCAAAGCCAATCAGGCCCGCTTCCAGCGCCGCCGGTGCTCCGAGCGTCACCTCACTCCCAGGTTGCGCGCCGGGCACAGCAATGGTTAAGGTGGCAATCCCACCCGCAGCAATCGCGGGGAAGTCCAGCGGTGCGCTCCCCTCGAGTATTTTGCGCAGTTTGGGCGCAGCAACATCGATCGCGTCCAGTGTCAAGCCCCCCGCCGTCCGGGTTAATTGAGCTATAGGCACAGCATTTTGTGGCGGGACAGGATAGGTAGCTGCATTGGCAGCGGCCAGTTTGCCAAGCCGCAGATAGGTGGTGTGGGTCAGGAGCTGGTTGGTGTCGGGGTCAGTGATGGGGGTGTCCTGGGGGATGGGGCTGGCCTCGAGGTAGGCCGTGATTTGCTGGCCCAGCGCCACCGCTGCTAAGTCGAGGGTTTGGGCTTGCGAATATAGAGCCACACTGCCATCCAGAGCCACGCCCAGGCGACCCGCAGCGCTGAGCACAGTCCCGGCGATGCTCACTGTGCCCGGAACGATCACGCCTCCCGCCGCATAGAGGCTTTGCGCGAGAGCCTCGAGGCCTTCGGCCATAGCCCCATCGGGATTATCCAAATGCACCTCGAGGACGCGCCGCTTGTTGTTGGTGTTGGTGGGTTGGCTGGTAAGCGGTTTATACCAGGGGTTTAGCATGGTTTAGCCTCCATAATACCCGTCTCCATAGGCGGCCAGGCCCAACGCGCTAGATTTGGTCTGGTTTGCCAATAGCGGTTTGGTGACGCGGAACCTGGCTACCAAAGTAGCCTGGCTACTTTGGGTGGCATGGGCTTCGTTGTAGCTCCATTGCTCGAGGATGCCCAGCTCGCCTGAGGGCAGTTGATATTCCCGCCCAATGCTATCTGCCGTCACCCGCCAGGGCGGGGCGATTTCGCCCTCCACAATCCGGGCTGGGTTAAGCCGCTCGGCTACCTTGCTGCGAGCGATGCGGGCCAGCAACGCATTATCAGGTATAGATAATAGGCCGGTGTCGAATGGCTCTTCTACTGGCCCGTAGGTGTTACGGCTTTCCACCACGCCCAGCAAGTCGATGTCGTTTTCGGCGTAGCGCCCAATATAGCTGCGGTTAGATTTTTGCAGCTTAGATCCCGTGCCGTTGAGCTGTACCCAAATGCCATGTACCCAGAGGCCGGTAGCCAAAGGTGCTGCAATTTTTTGGTCTGCCAACCAAACCTCGGCTCTGAGCCAGATGCCTGGAATGTCATCTTTTGAGCCATCATCCCACTGAGCGTACAAAAACATT
Source organism: Thermaceae bacterium (assembly GCA_015478585.1). Taxonomy (GTDB): domain Bacteria; phylum Deinococcota; class Deinococci; order Deinococcales; family Thermaceae; genus Meiothermus. Next base: position 8,299 of record JADMIM010000088.1, read on the forward strand.
TTGGCCTGTTGCGGGCTAAAGTTGTCCACACCAGGAGCAGTAAAGGTGGTATTGCCCAACAAGTGCCAGGCGCTGTCCATCGGCAATGCCCCCTGGCCCGCGTTGTTATAGGGGCCAATATCCCCGGTTTGCCACTGCGATAGCCAGTCTCGGATATTCCATTTGATGGTAAGGCTGCCGCCAAACACGATGATGTTGGCTTGCAAGGCCCACTTGCTGGGGCTATAGGCTACCAACTGGCCGGAAGCAGGCATAGGCAAAATAGGGCTATCGCCATAGCTACCGTCGGAGCGGATGGGGCCTAGCGGTTTATAGTCCAGCGTGAGGTCAGCCAGCTTTGGCCCCCAGGGATGAAATACTCCTAATATCTCGCCCCACAGAGCAAAGCCTGAAGGAGTCATTACCTCTGGCAGCGGTGAGACGTAGGTGTAATCAACTTTGATGGTGGCAGCCGCTCCGATAGCTCCGCCAGGTATGCGCTGGATCTGGCTGTTTTCCAGCCCATTGCCAATATAAAATAGATAGTCTACGCCTGGCGTGTACACGACGCCGGGATTGGTGAGGGTGGCGCTCACGTCGTGCACAGTAATGGTCGTGAGCGGTTTGACCGGGTGGGCCATAACAATGGCCCCACCGGGGCCAGTGCCCGGATAGGTATAGGCCTCGAGTTGCACCAAAGTATCGCCGGTGGGGAACTCCAGGCCCTGGCTGGTCACGGTAGCCAGGTTACGGATGCTGCTGCTGTCTTCGCCGGTAGCCAGGCTAATGAAATCATTGGTAGCAAGCACGGTGCGCGGAGTAGCATCCAGCCACGGTGGAGGAACCACCTCCAGGCTACCGTTGGCCGTAGCCTGGAACGTATAGCCTTCAAATACCCGAAAGTAGTCCTCGAGCCACTGCCGCATGGTTTTCTTTTGACTAAAGGGTACGGGTGTGAGGCTGCCCGGAGTTCCATTAATCAGCAGCAGCCCAGGAAAGGTTGGCATCTGGCTATCGCCGGATAAATAAAACTCAGGTATGGGATCCCACAGCAGCCAGGGATATTGAGCCGCCCACTGCGTCAGGATGTATTCCAAAGCAGTTTTGCCGGTGAAAGGGCCGGGTTGAGCAAAATCGCTGGGCCGCTCGCGGCTCATGCGGGCCAAAACTGTTTCACCGGTATAGGTAAGCAGGCCGCCGGTTTCCGACACTTTGCGCACGTACCAGGCTATAGCTGGTGTGGCCGGATCCAGCGCATGGCCGATTTTTTGCAGGCTGCCTACCGGAAGCACCACGTCCGGGGTAGTGGTTAGGGATATCGCATAATCGGCAAACTGGATGGCCCCAGTCCGGCCCACATTAGAGGCCTGCTTGGAAATAGAAAGCCGTACCCGGTCAATTTGCGCGGGGCCCAACGCAATGTATAGACCATCAAAACACGATGTCAACGCCCCCCGAAACCCAAACACCACCGCTTCGCTGCGCGAAAATAACACCGCCAAGCTCAGTTGAGCAGACGGTCCACCGATGTTGATAAACCGCACCAGGCGGGCTCGAGTTGGAATGGAACTCTGGCTGCGCAGGCTAAATATTTGCGCGGTAGTGGCTAAACCCACGCTGCTCAAGCCGTAGGCCGCAGGCAGCAACGCCCCGCCGCTGCCTGCGGCACTAACAAAATATGTCTGCTCGAGCGAACCATCCATGCGCGCCGCACTAATGGCCCAGTAGGGGTTATCCGCGGGGTTGAACTGAGCAGTAGCCGATAGGTTGATACTGAGCGGCCCGGCAAAGGTTGGCCCGCTCTCGAGCCGGTATATGGTGTAGCTATTGGTATAGGCAAACACTGTGGTTGAGTTGCTGTAGATTAGGGTTTTTGTAACCCCTGCGGGGAGGCCCAGTACCGGTAGATCGCCGGGCTGTTTAGAGGCCAGAGCCACGCCCAGGTAGTACACCTGACCTGGCCCCGCCGGGTAGGCGGCAGCGGCCAGGGTGGGCAGCCAGGTTAGGGTAGCCCCCTGGACGGTATACGGGTCGAGGTTTACAGCCATACCACCTCGAGCACGTGCGGAGTTTTGACACACTCGGCATCTAAAACCAGGATGTCGTCGAGGTGGACGCGGCAGCGCAACATCTGTACCAGCGCTATTTTTTCGCGCTTGGCCCAGCGCAAGCAGGCCGCCGCCGTTGGGCACAGAAATATGCCGTGCAAGTAGGTATATGTGGGCTGCCACTGATAGTCCAGCACTGCCGCGCCATTGGGGTAACTGAGGCCACCTTTACTGTAGCCGCTCGGCAAAATCGCTTTGTATAACCAGATTTCACCTCGAGTCACCTCGAGGCGGTTGAGGGCGGCAAATTGGTACGGGCTGAGGTGATTAGTATCTGTCATACCCTGCTGCCTCCACCCCACAGATAGGCTATCGAGCAGATATAGAGGATCAGGTTGATGCTGCGGCTGTTGCGGTCAAAGGCGCTGCTCGAGAGTGCCAGTACTCCTCGAGCGGTATGGCTGATAATGCCGCCGCCAAATGGCTCCGCGTCACCCCAGGTCACATCACACAGCACCCCCGGTGGATTGACGATGGCGTATTGAGAGTTGAATAGCGTGCGCCCAGCAACGATTTTTTCGGCAGGTTGGGATAGCGCGCCAGCCAGCAGCAGGGGCAGGTCGGTTTGGGGCCAGGGGTCGCGGTAGGTAAATGTTACATTGCTGCTACCCTGGACATTCACAGCATCGGGCATAGGCAAAATAATGTTTGGCCCCGCCGGGTTGACCGGGGTCACGGTGATGGGAGTAAACAGGCTCATGCGGTCTCCGGTGGGCGTTTACGCCGCTCGTAGTCGTCCAGCATCTGCAACACGAACTCCCGTAGCTGAGCGCGAAAGTTGGGCTCGGCCAGGCTGCCCACATAGGGCACGTTGAAGTTGAGTTCGGTGGTGTAGTTGATGCTGGTGGCCCCGCCCACGGAGGTGCTCGAGCTGCGGGCGGCTTGTTGGCTGGCACTTTGTTTGTTCCCCCCTAGCAGCAAGCTCCCCAACAGTAGGCCACCACCCAAAATCAAGCCCAGCGGGCCTAGGGACAGGGCTCCGCTAGCGCCTTTTTCAAACAGACTCCCCGCCACGGCTTTGCCCAATTCCTGGGCTATAGGGCCGATGATGCCCTGAATCATCTGGTCGAGGAAGAAGCTGCTGGCATCCCCCAGGGCTTTTTTGAGCGCCCCGCCCACATCGGTAGTACCCCCTACGAGGTCTTTGATAAACGTGCCCGCGATGGAGGTCATGCGGCTGCCGAGCTGGTCGGCAGCTTTGGAGAAATCGGTGGCAGGGGGAGGGGTGATGGTTGGAACTGTGCCCTCGCGCTCACCGGCCCGGAATTCAGCGGCCCCCTTACTGAAGTTGTCCGCTGCTTTGATTTCTGGCACTACTGTGCCGTCGCCAAGGATTGTGCCGCCAAAGGCTCCCGTACCCACCAAAGCAATCTGCCGCAATAAATCCAGGGTTTGTTGGAGCCGCGCCACCGCTGCGTCGTCTGGTGGCAGTGTAGCCAGCTTGGCCTCGAGTTCGTCGAATAGGGCAAACATCTGGGTGTTGACCTCAGTAGCGAAGGCTTCCAGCTCGAGCGGGTCAGTAGGGGCGTTGTTAAGGGCCACTAGCAGCGAGTTGACCTTCCCCTCGAGTTCGCCTACATCGTCCCCAGCCGTTTTGAGGTCGTCTGGAAGTTTGCCCAGTACAGTGTTATCCGGCCCTTTGATGACGTTTTTGTTCAAGCCAATAATCTCGTTCAGGCGAGCAAATAGTGCATCGGCGGCTTTATTGGCGGCATCGAATAGGGTGAAATCACCCTTGGAGGCGGCAGCGGCAGCGTACTTGTCAAGTTGCGCGATTATGGCCTCGGCCTGAGTACGGAAATCCTCGCCGACAGTTTTCCCGGTTTTGAGCTGCAAAACCAGCTTATCGAAATTGCTAATGTAATCCTGCACGGGAGCCTGGTCGCTAAACACCCCGCTGGCCGCGTCACCAAGCTGAACAAACTCGGTGGTGGCCTGACCCAACAGTTCACGCAGGTGGCTCACGTCCTGCCCATACAGCTCGAGCAAATCTATAGCCTGAGAGGTTTTGTCGAAGTCAGTCTGGGCAAACAGCTTGGGATTTTCGGCAAAGTTGGTCACGACCTGGCGGGCATCAAACAACTGCTGCTGCAAGATTTTGTCCGAAGCTAAAATGTTCGCGTCTCGGTTTTTAGCTGATTCTGCCCCAAATTGCTTCTGGAAAGTGTATAGCTCGTCCAGCTTGGTGAGTATGCGTTGATAAGCAGCTTCACCGGTCAGGCCCAGCTTTTCATAAAAGGCTTTGAGCGACTCGAGTCCCTCGAGGTCATTAGTGGTGTCTACCAGTTTGGCTTTTTCCCCCAGCGCTTTTTGAAAGCTGGCCGCCTGAGCAGTTGCCACATCCCGCGCCCGCTCAAAATCGGTCTGCACGGCCTGAGCTTTTTGCTTATCTAGCTCGTCCTGGTACTGTTTTTCTGCTTCGTAAGCCAGTTTGTAGGTTTCAGCTTTTTGAGCCGCTACCCATTTGGCCCGGTCTACGTCAGATTGAGCGGCCCTGGCCCTGGCCTCCTGGTCGAGCTTATCCTGTTTTTCTTGTGCGGCCTGCACGGCTTTTAGTCCGGTGGCTACCGCGAGCTGCTGGTCGGTGCTGCGGGCGGATTTGCCCAGAGCCTGAAATCGGCTTTCCAACTTGGAGAGCTGGCCCTGATATTGCTCGAGGGGAACCTGGCCCAGTCCGAAGCGGGTCTCGAGCAGCCGCAGGGATTTATCGAGATCCTGGGCTTCTTTGATAATCGGGTCATCAGACAGACGAGCCCGTTTAGCAGGTTTGGCATCGTCTCGCAGGGCTTGTGCAGCCAGGGTGCTGTAGGTTTTGAACTTCTCGTTAGCCAACTCCTGGGTTTTGATTTCGGTCTTTAGCTGGTCTATCCGGTCGGCGCTGGCTTTGGAACGACTCTTGGCGAAATCGGCTTCGGCAGCCCGCAGCTCACGCTGGAGGGCAAAGGCTTTTTGATACAACTCGTTGTCAACGGGAGCAGCGCTTTTGGGAGTCGTTTTAGAGGTGTCTGTGGGGGCATTGGGAGGTGAGGGAAATGATAAACCGGCCCCATAAGCGGTCTGAATCTCACGTTGCAGTTCTACACCTTGTTTTATCAGTTCTTCGCGCCGAGCTTTGAGCTGAGCGATTTTACCGTCTAGCACATTTAGGCCAACAGGATTGCCTAATGTTGACAGGGCGCGGCTTAGGGGATCATCGGTCATAGCCGCGTTCTGTATCTCGCCAATCTGTGCCTCGACCTTCTGGCGCTCTTGCAGGATTTTTTGAAATTTATCACGTTGCTCGGCTGTGGCGTTGACAATATCGTAACTTTTGAAAAACTTGTCAACATCAACTTTGCCTTTGCCCAGCGCCTCGAGCATCAGCCGAATGTTCTCGGTGATATTTCCCAGAGCTGTAACCATCTCCGGTGCAATCGAGGTGTAAAAGGTTTGCATTATCGGCACGAGTTCTCTGCCCAGTGCAATTTTGGCGTTCTCGGTTTTGGCCCGCATTTCCTCGAGGCTGCCCGCCAGACTGTCTCTGGTAATGTCGGCGTATTTTTGTGCGCTCCCACCGGCAGATTGCAGTTCTGCATCAAAAGCTTTTATTTGATCGGCACCCTTTGCAATGGCTATGGCTGTGTTCAGCGCGTAGGTATCGAGCCCAACTTCCTTCAAAAACTGCGCTCCCCGCCCGCCCTGCTCGGCAATAGTGCCCAGGTTTTTGATGACCTCCAGGAAAGGGCGAGTCTGCCCGGTGGAGGTCACGAAGCTGATGCCCAGCTCGTCTGCCTGCCCCTTTAGCTTGCCGGTAGGGGCCAGCAAGCCCTGGATTACCGTGCGCAGACCGGTAGCCGCTTCGTCCGCGCTGCGACCCTGGTTGGTCAGATAGGCGATAGTCGCGCCCAGCTCGGTCACAGAGATGCCGGTGACGCTGGATACCGCACCCACATTGGCTACCGCGCCCACCAAGCCTCGGATATCTGTACCAGACTTTTGCGCGGCCAGGGCCAGAATGTCGGAGATTTCGCTGGTGCGGGAGAAATCCAGGTTGAGCGCCCGCATCACCTGGCTGATTTGCGTGACCACATCGCCCAGGTTGGCGAACTTTCCTGTCACCGGGTCGAGGCTGTAGGCGGCAGCGTTTACACTGGATTTGAGTACCCCCATAGCCGTTTTTGCATCCAAACCCGACTGAATGAGCTGGCCCATCGCCGCCGAAATATCGCCCACGCTGAAGATTTTGCTTTGCTCGCTAATCGCCTTGTACTGCTCAGCGATGGCCCCCAGGTTGGTTTCACCGGCGATTTTGAGCTGCACCATACCAGCTTCGTAGCGCCGGAAAGAGTCCACACTCTCGCCAACAAACTGCTGTGTAGCCGATATTGCGCTCTGAAAGGCATTCTGCAACGCCTGGCCCAAGAATGTGCCCAGGGTCTGGATGCCCAACGAGCGGATAAAATCGTCGCCGAAACCCGAGGCGCTCTGTTTGGCCTTGTCGGTGAACTCTTTGCCAAACTCTTCCCCGCCCACCGAGCCGCCCGATTTGGCTTTGGACTCAGCCTTGTCGAAAAGTTGGTTTAGCGCCTGCAAAAACTGCTCCTCGGAATCAAATCCGAGTTTCCAGGTCAGGTCGCCCAGGTTGAGCTGCTCAGCCATAGAGTTTCACCGGTGTGTTAGGAAGTTCCTCGAGCAGTTCGGCCCAGCTTTTACCCTCGAGGCTGCCCAGGCGGTATAGCCCGGTAGAGCTAACCCCGATTTTTTGCCCGTCGGACAAGGTGAATATGAACACCCCGGCTTCCTCGAGGTATTCGGCTCCCACGCTTTCAATCGGCTCAGCCATTCATAAACCCCTTGGCAAGCTGCGCTAGCGGAATCCACCAGAACTCACCGGATTGATGCTCGAGGTCGTGCAGCGCGGCTTTCTGGGCAAGCGCCAAATCGAAGGCCAGGGCGGTGCGGGGGCTCGAGATACCCAGCATGGCGCTAGGCCGTGTTCCGTACCGCCTCGCCGCCTGGTCGAGCAGCATGGCTGAGGAGTCGTTCTCGAAAAAACTGAGCCAAAGCTTGGTCTACGCCGTTGAGGGCCGCGATAACCTTCACCGCCTCGGCAGCCTCGGGGATGGTCAGGCGCTCCAGGCGCAATCCGTCAGGTTGAATGGCACAGGCCACAATCCAGGTCTGGGCGGTCAAACGAATCTTGCCCAGCAGCTCGGGGTCATCGCTATTGCCGGTTTGCTTACCGGCGATGTAGGTCAGCAGAAACACCGGCAGCTCGCCCAGAGCCGCCACCCACTGGGCCTCGGTCAAAGCCCGCAACTCTACGGGCTCGCCGCCCACTTGTACCGTCCAGGGCTTTTGGGCCCCGGACACACCAGGGGTGGGTTGTAGAACCGCCAGGCGCGACTCGAGGTCGGCCACCTGGCGGCGCAGGTTTTCCAGCTCGATCTGGGTTTTGGAAGCCATTTGGTTTCAATCCTCAGCGTTTAGCGCTGCAACTAGCCCTCGAGGAACACCGATACGATTTTGTTTTTGGTGGAGTCGTACAGACCATCAATCTTGAGCGGTACGCTCATGCCCTGGTTGGCTCCGGCATTGAGAGT
>JADMIM010000089.1 GCA_015478585.1 Thermaceae bacterium
GCCAAAGTTTTGGCGGCCTGGCGGACGAGGCGAACTGCGGGCTTAACCCCGATGGCTTCGGCCAGGACAGCCAGGGCGGCCACCGCCCCGTCGGCCTCGCCGTTGTTGATTCCAGCGGGCTCGAGGCCCAACACCCGACCTTCAAGGTTGACGGTCTGTCCGCGCTTTTCGTAGGCGGTCTGGTTAGGCAGAATCACGTCGGCGTACTTGTCAGCCAGGGCGCTGCGGTGGGTGAGGTGCAGGATGCGGAAGCTCGCGGCTTTGAGCTGCTCTTCGGTAGGAACGTAGCCGTAGTAAGCGGCCCGTGGCCCAGCCTGAGTCCAGGCTGCACCGCCTTTGGCCGGGTATAGACCCAGGGCCTCGAGGCCCCTGGCGTTGGCCGCCGGGGTCATGCACAGCACCTTGGCCCCGGTTTTCTCGGCTAAAGCCTTGGCTTTCTGCGCGGCTTCGGGGTTGTTCAGCACACCCGCACCCAGGATGATGACGATCTTTTGCGACTCGGACAGGCGCTTCTTGACCCAGTCTATAGCCTCAGCACTGACCCCAGCCGGAGCCTGGCCTTGACCCGACAAAGCCGAAATCAGCGCGGCCTCTGCTCCTGGGGCATGCGCCCCACTGGCCCCCGCCCACTTCGCCAGTTGTGCCGGATAGGGGCTGAACAGGGCCAGCTTGGAGGTGTCCCGATCCATATTTTCTTTGATGTTGAGGTCAGCGTAGGGCGTACCGTGGTTGAGCTTGGCAGCAGGTTTGAGGTTGCGGGAAAACTCCGAGAGGCGCAGGTGGATGGTAGGGGTCTCCTCGCTGGGGTCGCCTAGCACCAGCGCGAACTGCGCATCCAGCAGGTCATCAAAGCTCGCGGCGGGGAAGGCCGTGGCAAGAGTTTCAGTACGGTTTTGGAAGTCGCGGTGGGGGGTGCCGAGGGTCTGGGACAGCTCGAAGGCCGCCAGACCCTCCTCGAGGCTGGCGTTCCCCGGCAGATAAATCCCGATTTGCACCTGTGGAACTCCGGCCAGTCCGCTCTTGATGGCGGCATGGGCATCCTCCCAGGTGGCCTCGACCAGCTTGCCGTCCTTGCGAATCAGCGGGCGGGTCACGCGGTTTTCGTTCACCCAGTTGTGACCGAAGCGGGCTGCATCGGAAATCCAGGTCTCGTTGACCTCGCGGCGCTCAGCTCCCCGGATGCGCTCCAAGAACCCACTCCGGGTGTCCACGATAATTCCAGCTCCGGCAGCATCGTCCACCGAAGTGGTCTCGGTGGAGTCGTACTCCCAGTTGCGGCCTCGAAACCGCGCGGTGCGATCTAAGAGTGCCCCCACCGGGCAGATATCCACGATGTTTCCGCTAAAGTTGCTGGGCAGCCCGGTCTTGCCGCCCTCCACTTCCTCGGTGTTGATGAAGGTGTGCACCCCGCGCTCGATAAAGTCCAACACGTTGTCACCAGGAACCTCGTCGAAGTAGCGGATGCAGCGTTTGCAGTGGATGCAGCGCTCGCGGTCAAGGGTCACGAACTCCGAGAGGGTGTGATGCTTGTCCACGTGGCGGCGGGTCATCTCGTAGCGGGTGTAGACCGGCAACTCCATCTCGTCAGGCTGATAGAACTTCTCGACCAGGCCGTACTCGTAGCTGCGGTCTTGCAACTCGCAGGCCCCGCCTTTGTCGCAGGTGGGGCAGTCTAGGGGGTGGTTGAACAACGTCAGCTCGACCATCCCCGACTGGGCGTGCTGCACCTCGTCGGAAAGGGTGTCTATGGCCATCCCCTCGGTAACAGCGGTGACGCAGGAGGCTGCCAGCTTAGGAGCCCAGAAGATTTTGGGCTGCCCCTTTTCGTCCAACACCAAGCTCCCGTCCGGCCCCTTGCGCGGCGCGCCAGTCTTGACCAAGCACATCCGGCAGGCCCCCACGGGCGATAGGTGCTTCTCGGCGCAGAACAAAGGCACGTCGTAGCCGGAGTGGAAAATCGCGTCCATCAGGCTGGTGCCGTTGGGGACTTCGATAGTTTTGTCATTGACGGTTACTTTCGCCATATTCCCCCTGAGCTACGCAGAAATCTCGACATACTCGACCTGGCTGCTGGGCGTGGGAATCGGCAGGCCGTCCTCTTTTAGACCCTCGAGGTGAAACTCTATCGCCTCCCGAATCAGCTCTTCGACCTCCCACATTGTCTCCCCCGCCACCACGCATCCAGGCAAGTCTGGCACGTAGGCTGCGTAGTTTGATTCTGCTTTTTCAATCACGACTGCATAGCGCATAGCTTTACCCATTATTTCCAACCTGCTGTTTGAAGATAGAGCCCAGGGTTCCGGGTGGAAGATCGTCGCTAGTCTTTCCAGCAACCGTCACTCGCCCTGGCTTGCTGAGGTGCTTGAACTGACAGTGTGAACCTTTAGTCGCCACGAGATACCAGCCATCTTCCTTAAGTCGTTCTAAAACCTCTCGAACTTTCATCCCCAGCGGCTTCCCACGCGCTCCACCGCTTTGCCATTTTCTGCCGCGACGAACTGGTCGCGGAAATGCTTGAGGCTGCCTCGCACCGGCCAGCAGGCGGCATCAGCCAGGGCGCAAAAAGACCGGCCTTCGATCTGGTTGAGCATATTCTCTAAGACCTCCACGTCACCCTTCTTGCCCTGCCCAGTCCCCATCTTCTCAAACAGGCTCACCATCCAGCCCGAGACCCCCTCGCGGCAGGGCGTGCATTTGCCACAGGACTCGTGGCCGTAGAAGCGGGTCACGTTCCACATCGCATCCACCATGCTCATGCTGGCAGGGATACCGATTACGCCGCCAGTTCCGAGGAGCGAACCCTTGGCGACCAGGGATTCGTAGTCCATTGGGGTGTCGAGGGTTTCGTCCGTCCAGGGCAGCGGCGGACAAGAGGAGCCCCCCGGAATGATGGCCTGGATGGGCTCAGTGGGGCCACCCGCGTATTCGTAGAGCAGCTCGCGGAAAGTCGCGCCCAAGGGCAGCTCGTACACGCCGGGGCGCTTGAAGGGCCCCGAAACCTGGAACAGCTTGTGGCCCTTGGATTTCTCGGTGCCCATGCTGGCGAACCAATCTGCCCCGCGCTGGATGATGTGGACAGCACTACACAGCGACTCGACGTTGTTGATGGTGGTGGGCTTGCCCCACAGCCCAGCTTGAGCAGGAAAAGGCGGCTTCTGGCGGGGATTGGCGCGCAGGCCCTCGAGGCTATTCATGAGGGCGGTTTCCTCGCCGCAGATGTAGGCCCCCGCTCCCCGGTGGACGTACAGTTCGAACTCGAAGCCCGTCCCAAACAAATTCTGACCCAGGTAGCCGCGCTCCTTGGCCTCCTTGATGGCTGCCATCACCCGGTCGTAAGCCCGCTTGTACTCGCCCCGGATGTAGAGGTAGCCCTTGGTGGCCTGGATGGCGAAACCCGCGATCATCATGCCCTCGATGAGTTGGTGTGGGTCGTCTTCCATCAGGTAGCGGTCTTTGAAGCTGCCGGGCTCGCTTTCGTCGGCGTTGCAGGCGATGTAGTGCTGCTTGCCGCTGTTCTTGGGCATGAAGCTCCACTTGAGGCCGGTGGGGAACCCGGCCCCGCCCCGCCCGCGCAGGCCGGACTTCTTCATCTCATCAATAACTGCGTCCTGGCCCATCCCGATGGCCTTTTTGATGGATTCGTAGCCACCGTGGGATAGGTAAAAGTCGAGCGTCCAAGACTTGTCCTTGCCCACCTGCGCGTACAGCGTGGGCACAAAGCGGGAATCTTTGCCAGAAATGATGGGGCCTGGGGCATCGCTTCCGCGACCGGCTGCGCCGGGAACCTTGTCGCTCATGCCTTCACCTCCTCGCCCCGGTTATGAACGACGTGCCCAACCTTGCCAGGGAGTTGAATGTCTTCAATCTTCTTGCCCTGGCGCAGCCCCTCCAGGAGTGCCTGCATCCGGGCTTTGGTCACGCACTCCACATAAGGTTCGTCGTTGACCTGAACCACCGGCGCAGTATGGCAACTTCCCAGGCATTCCACCTTCTGGATGCTGAACAGGCCGTCGTCAGTCACGTCGCCACGCAGGATTTGTAGCTCGTTCACCAGTTCGTCCCACAGCTCGTCCGACCCACCAATCGCACATGACAGCGTAGCGCAGACCTGGAGGTGATATTTGCCCGTGGGGAGCGCCTGGTAATAGCTGTAAAAGCTCATCACGCCTGCAACTTCGGTAGCCGTGATGCCGAGGAGATGTCCAATCTCTTCCTGGCTCTCTGGACTAACCCAGCCTTCATCTTGCTGCACCTGGCGCAGCATGGGCATGATGGCCGCTCGCTTGTCGGGGTACTGGGCAAAGGTTTCACCTAACCAGTCTTGCTTGTCGTCAAAAAATCCCATTCATCACCACCGTTCAATTTGTGTTTTAGGGAAAGCCTGGGGAGCTACGCTCTGACCTTTGTTGAGGGTCTGTTTAGAAGCGTGTTCGCCTTCTTGGGGATCGCGGTAGACCTCGAGCTGCATCTTTTTGAGGTTGAGAATCCAGGCTTCGGCGATGCCCGCCCTGGCGTAGATAGGTAACTTGATTTTTCTATCGGTAACGAGGGTTGTATCGCCAACCTCGACCACCAGGAAAACTTCGGAGGCGTTGGGAGCATCGTCTGAGTCGCTTTGAGCAACTTCCAATTTGAGCAAAGTGATGTCCGGATCGGGTTCTCCATCCTGCTCGGCGACCCTTATTGGAACTTGCTTGATTATAAAAGCCGACTTCGCCAGCCTAATGCTAAACTCGGTTCCCACTTTGCCTAACGCACGGATGTGCGGCCCCTTCATCGCTGGCATCTGCACAACCTCTCCGTTTAGAAGCTCGACACGTCCTGCAAAAGCTCCAGCGAAAGCGGCTTTTTCGTACTCCTCAACAGTGAAACGATACGGCGTGGGTTGAGCCACATCAACCCGCACAGTTTTAGGCTTTTCCGTCACTGAGGATGCCATCATGCACTCCTTAGCGATCCACGTCACCCATCACCGGGTCGAGGCTGGCAATGACCACCACCATATCCGCCATCTGCACGCCCTTGGTGGCATACGGCAGGCTTTGCAGGTTGACAAAGCTGGGAGCCCGCACCTTGACCCGGTAGGGCATCGAACCACCGTCCGAGACGATGTAATAACCCAGCTCACCTCTGGCACTCTCGGTGGGCACGTAGACCTCGCCCAAGGCCGGATGGAAGCCCTCGGTGACAAGCTTGAAGTGGTAGATGACCGCTTCCATACTGGTCTCGAGCAGTGCTCTCGGTGGCAGCGAGATTTGCGGGTTGGGGTCGCGGATAGGGCCATCGCCGATGGCCTCGAGCCGCTCCACCGCCTGGGTAATAATCTTCACCGACTCACGCATCTCGAGGATACGAATTACCATGCGGTCAAAAACATCTCCGTTTTGCAAAACCGGCACATCGAAACGATAGCTCTCGTATCCGCCATAGGGGTAGGCTTTACGCACGTCATAGTTGACCCCCGAGGCCCGCAGACTCCCCCCGGTAAGGGATAAATTGATGGCATCTTCGGCAGGGATGATCGACACCCCTTTGGTTCGCTCGTAAAAAATCGGGCTTTCCTTAAACAGGCCCTCGTACTCGTCTATACGCGCAGGCATCGCGGCTAGGAATTTCTTGAGTTCTGGAATGAACTCTTTGGGCAAATCTTCCTTCAGGCCACCGATGCGCACGTAGTTGTGATGGAAGCGCTGGCCCGAGACCCACTCGAACAAGTCGAGCACCGCCTCACGTTCACGGAAAGCATAGAAGAAGGGGGTGAGTGCCCCGAAATCCAGCATCCCCGTACCCAGGAAGACCAGATGCGAAGCGACGCGCGAAAGCTCGTTGAGCAACACCCGTATAGCCTGTGCTCTGGGTGGAATCTCGGCTCCCACAAGTTTTTCCACGCTCAGGGCATAGGCGATGTCGTGGCTGAAGCTGTGCAGGTAGTCCATGCGCGGCGTATACGTGAGGTCTTGGGTATACGTGCGGTTCTCCATGTTCTTCTCGAAACCGGTATGGAGATAGCCAATGTGGGGGGTTAGGCGCAAAATTTGCTCGCCGGAGAGGTCTACCACCACCCGCAAAACCCCATGGGTGGAGGGGTGCTGTGGCCCTACGTTGAGGGTCATGATTTCCGACTTCAGCTCGGGTGCATCGGTAATTTCGTAAACATCGTCGCTGAGGCTGTGTAGGCTGTTGGGGTCTTTGATCATTCCTTCCTCCCCTCTCCGGCCACCTGCCGGATTTCATCGAACACGTCCTGATAACCCTTGCGCGTACCGCCCCGATAACCACTCATGCCACTACGGTCGCCGGAAATCCCGGCCCGGAAGCTGTCCGGGTCAATAAAGCGACCTTCTTTGAAGAGCGTGGGGGTTTCGCCGAGCGGGAAATCTTTGCGCAGGGGATGGCCCTCGAGGTCTTCGGGGGTCAAAATCTTGCGCAAATCGGGGTGGCCCTCGAAGCGGATACCCAGCAGGTCGTAGATCTCGCGCTCGAGGTAGTCGGCTCCCATCCACAAGTCGGTAAGGCTAGGAACCACCGGCTCGGCCTCGGGCACGTAGACCCGCACGAAGACCCGGCTGCCGTCGCCGTCTTTGTAACCCGGTAGCGAAACCACCTCGTACACCACACAAAAGCGCTCGGGCTTGCGCTGGGGATACTTAAGGTAGTCAATGCCCACAATATCCGCCAGGTAGTTGAAACCCCTGGCTTTGATGGCGCTCATGTAGGCTTTTAAGTCCGCTTTGGGCAGCACGATCCAGGTATCACCGTAGGCTTCTTCAGTGGCATATCCCCTGGTCTTGGCCTCGTCTTTGAGTTGCTCCAGACGCATAAACACCTCGTTCGTAGCTGGTGGCCTCTCTCGAGCCCCAGGCTTTACCTCTTCCAGCCTTCAACTGCGGGCAGTTTGCGGCCCTCATCGTCACGAGCCCGGCCCATGATTTTCTTCTGGAGTTGCATCACCCCGTAAATCAAGGCTTCTGGACGGGGCGGGCAACCCGGCACGAAAATATCTACCGGCACCACGCTGTCTACGTTTTGCACGATAGCGTAATTGTTGAACATCCCCCCCGAACTGGCACAAGCTCCCATGCTGATAACCCATTTGGGGTCAGGCATCTGGTCGTAAACCCGGCGCAACACCGGGGCCATCTTCTTGCTCAAGCGCCCGGCCACAATCATCAGATCGGCTTGGCGTGGGCTAGCCCGGAAGACCTCCGAGCCAAAGCGGGCTAAGTCGTTTCTGGCATCGGTGGAGGCCATCATCTCGATAGCACAGCAGGCCAGGCCGAAGGTCGCAGGCCACAGGCTATTGCTGCGCCCCCAAGCCACGAGTTTCTCCAGCGTGGCAAAGAGGATACCCTCGTTCTCGAGTTCCTGGACATCTTTACTGAATAAGTCTGCGATGGTTGCCATTTAGAAACCCCCGTCCCATGTCTCAGGTCGCAAGTCACAGGTCTTTTTGCCTTGAGACATGAGACTTGAGACTTGAGACTGCGAAGCTAGTGCCACTTCATCACGCCTTTGAACCACTCGTACAAAAAACCTACGAAGAGCAATACCGTAAACACCAACAAGCCCCAAAAACCCGCCACACCTACCGTTCCGGCGCTCACCGCGTAGGGCCACAGGAAAGCCACTTCCACATCAAAGATGATGAACAGCATGGCAACCGCATAGAAATGTACCGGGAAGCGCTTGACCTCACCTGCGGGGTCGTTGCCGGACTCATAGGCCATCAACTTGGGGCGACTGGGCTTTTTAGGCCCCAGCAAGGCCCCTACCCCTATGGCCAAGATGACAATGGCAACGACCACGGCCAAGTAGACCAGGACGGCTTGGTATTCGGTGTTGGGTGACAAAATATCCTCTCCTCTCTTCTGAGTTCGTGCTGGTCTTCACGAGGCAACCTAGAGCACCACACTAAACTCACTCCTATCGGCAATAGTTTACACTTTCACTAAAGACCTGCAAGTTGGCAGGGTTGCAATTTTATCCCCTTCCGGTGGGCTTCCCTCGAGGGATTTCGGTTTGGTTCTTGGTTTGGTTTCAAGAAAGCCTGTGTATAGGCTCGAGGAAACCTCACCACACCGCACGGTTCTCTCGAGCCGCGTCGCCCCTGGCTCAATAGCCAATAGTTATGTCCAGCACGATAGAGCGATTTTCGAAAAGAACCTTGGCGTGGCCCAAGCATATTTACTGGGCTCTACTCTTAGCGCGGAGGCAACACGTCTCCGGGCCGTCCGGTCTTGACCAGCTTGTTAATCCAATCCAGCAGGGTAGTATCCCCCACTTTGAGGATATACAGCTCGGGTCGGGGAATCACGCAGTGTTGGGTGGTGGGAGCTAAGAAACTGAAGTAGTTGGGGCTGACACTCTTGATGGCGGTAATGTTGGCGAGAGCCCCTTGCACCCATTCGGCAGCGGTTTGTTGGGTGGGCTGAGTCTCGCCTTTCATCAGACCATAAAAGAAGATTTGGGTGGTATCGGTAGCCGCGCTGTACTGGGCAAAAGTGTTGTTGGGATAGGTTTTGGCGAAGGCGTTATAGAGGTCGGGCTGGCGAATTTTGCTGGCATCAGCCCTGGCCGCCGCCAGCTCAGGAATCCAGTCCGGGATGGCTCCTTCAGCTTTCCAGTTGGGGAAGCCGGTTTGGACGAAAGCCTCGCTGACCACGCCCAGTCCAGCATCGCCCAACTGCCGCACGATGGCCTTGGGATATTGGCGCATCACGTAGGGTGCCCACATAATCGCCCCATAGGCCCCGGCGCTACAGCCCGTCACGAAAACCTGCTCGGGAGCCGGAACATTCTTGAAAGTCCAGTCCAGTGCGGCTCTAGCGTTCACTGCGCCCTTGTGCTCGATGGTGGCAGTGGCATATTTGACCGTGGCATTGCCCCAGTGAATATCAGCAGTGCAATATGGAACGAACACGTGCGTCCAGCCAAAAAACGGATTGGCGATGCTGGCAAGGTTATAGATACCCTGGGCCAGATAGAGTTCTTGAGGATTTACCTGGCGGGTAAAGGTGCTCGAGCTGGGGCTACAAGTAGCATCATTCCAGCAGGCCCCACCTCCCTGAAAGTCCACCACCAGCTTTTTGGGATCGCCCTGGGCAACATAAAACTTCCAGGGCGAGCCGTCAGCGCACATCGTCCCGTCGGGGCCAGGAATTTCCTGCCAGCCCAGGGGAGCCTGGGCAGTAGCCACCAAAGCCAATAGCACCAGCAACGCCAGCAGTCGCTTCATAAGGCTTCCTTTCGTTGTACGAAGCGATTTTAGGCTCTAAGCACAGGTTTTCGCAACAGGCGGTTATGGTTTAGATGGGCTGCGATAGCCCCCTGGTTTAAAACGCCCAACCCCCAGCCAGCCATAGGCAAACAACACCAGTCCCAGGCCAAAAACCAGCCAGGGAAAATTGTAGGGGTGAGCTAGCAAAAAGCCCAATAGCAACAGACCAGCCCCCACCGCCCAAATCGCAGCGGAGGCCCAATTGGCCTGACCGCCATACATCCAGCGCAACCCGCCCCATACCAGCACCAATGAAACCAGCACCGGAGCCAAAACTGGCCCCCACCAGGGCGAGGGCAACAAAAACAGCAAATCCCAATCCAGGGGGCTTCGGGGCCAGCCAATCAAGGCCGCCAACCCCAGGTAGTAGCCAATATCCCACACCCCGAAGGCCAGGGCAAAAGCACCCAGCCGTTGTGTGGTGTTGCGCCCGGCCAGATAGCCCACCGCGCCCAACATCACCAGCGTGGCAGCCTCACGGGCGGCCTCGAGGCCATGCAGCGCCCCCAAACTTACGCCAGGGGAATAGCCCGGCCCCTGCACCCCCAAGAGGCGGCGCAGGTAAACCACCACCACCGCCTCGAGCAGGGCCATCGCTAAGGCATAAATCGCTACGGCCAGGGCCTGGCGTTTCATGAAAGCTCAGTTTAGACCGCCCTGGTGAGAAACGGGCCACTACCAGGCCAGCGCCATACCGTCGGTGCGGGGCTCGGTGGCCGCCAGAAACGACTCTCCTGGCTTGAGGATGATTTCCCCCCGCCCGAAGGAGGCCCATTCCGGCTGCACCACGACCTCGTGACCACGCTCGCGCAAACCCTGAATAATATGCGGTGGAACGGAAGTCTCAACCTCCACCCGTTTTCCCTCGAGCCACTGCCAGCGCGGCATGTCCAGCGCAGCCTGGGGGTTGAGGCCGTAGTCCTCCAGGCCCATCACCACCTGCAAATGCCCTTGCGGCTGCATGTGTCCGCCCATCACCCCGAACGGCCCCAAAGGCTTGCCATTCCTGGTCAGGAAGCCAGGAATAATGGTGTGGAAGGGCTTTTTGGAGGGCGCGTACCGGTTGGGATGGCCCTCTTCCAGTACGAAACAAGCCCCCCGGTTTTGCAGCGAGATGCCAGTGCCATCTACCACGATACCTGAGCCAAAGCCCATGTAGTTGGACTGGATCAAGGAAACCTCGAGCTCACCATCGGCAGCGCACAAGTAGACGGTTCCACCCCTGGGAATCCTGGTCTGCACGGATGAGGCAGTGTCCTCGATGAGCCTGCGCCGCTCGGCTAAATATAGGTCGTGGAGGAGATTTTCCGGGCTCACCTTCATATGGCGGGGGTCGGCCACATGTTTGTGTACGTCGGCGAAGGCCAGCTTGATGGCTTCGATTTGCAGGTGGAAGCTCTCTGCGGAGTCTCGAGGGTGCTGGGCGATATCCAAGCCCTCGAGGATTTTCAGGGCCATCAAGGCCGCGATGCCTTGGGTGCTGGGCGGGATTTCATGAACCTCGAGGCCGCGATACTTGACCGAAATTGGCTCGACCCATTCGGCCTGGTGGGCGGCGAAGTCGGCCCTGGTCAAAAAACCACCGGTTGCCGCCGCGAAGTCAGCCATCTGGGCCGCGAGTTTACCGGTATAAAAGCTCTCTGAGCCGGTTGCAGCGATTTCCCGCAGGGTTTCGGCGTGGTGCGGGCTACGCCAGATTTCCCCGGCCCTGGGCGCTTTAGCACCCGGCAAAAACACCCGCTTGAACTGGGCATTCCAGGCTTCTTGTACTGGCCCATACACCGCTTCGGTGCGGCCCCAGCCCCTGGCGGTTTCCGGGGTCAGGGCAAAACCTTCCTCGGCATAGCGAATCGCAGGCTCGAACAGCTTTTCAAAAGGCAGTTTGCCAAACTTGTCGTGCAGGGCTCGCCAGCCGGAGGGTGCGCCGGGGACTGTGACCGGGAGCCAGCCCCGCGTGGGAACCTTGCCCCCCGCCGCGAAGGTGGCGTAGTCCAGCCCTATTGGACTGTCCCCGTGGGCATTTAGACCATGTAGCTTTTGCCCATCGTGAACGAGGACGAAGGTATCCGAGCCGATGCCGTTGGAGGTGGGCTCGAGCACGGTCAGGGCTATGGCCGTCGCCAGGGCCGCATCCACCGCGTTGCCTCCAGCCAACATCATCTCCATCCCTGCCAGGGCGGCCTGGGGCTGCCCGGTAGCCACCGCACCGCGTTTGCCGGTGACAACGTTGCGCCGGGAGGAGTAGGGATAGTGATTGAGGTTCACGAAAAGATTCCTTTGGGCAGATAGGCCGAGACCACCCAGTTGGGCGCGTCCACGATCTCGCTGATGCGCAGGTCTACCGCCACGCTACACAGCATATAAGCCTGCTCGGGGCCAAGTTTGTACTCTCGCCCGAGGTGGTCAATCATGCCGCGCACCGCGTCCTGGGCAGCGTGGAAGAGGTCGGGGCCAATGCCGGTTGTAGCATAGTAGCCCTTGTCTAGGTGCGAAGTCGGCGAGGTAGGCAGGTCGAATTCGGGGCGTTTGAGGCCCGCTCCTTTCCACAAATCCAGCTTCAGGCGTAGCTGCATGGGGGTTTCTACCGCCGTGCCACAGACCTCCCCGTCGCCCTGGGCAGCGTGGGTGTCGCCTACGGAAAACAGCGCACCGGCTACTTGTACCGGCAGGTAGAGCTTGGCTCTACGGCTCAGGTCGCGGATGTCGAGGTTACCGCCGACTTCGCGGGGCGGAACCACCGAGTGGTGTCCCGGTGCAGCCAGCGCCAGGCCGATGGTGCCGGGGAAAGGCTTGGTGGGCAGGCGGATTCCCGGCATGAATTCTACGGCTTGGGCGGTGTAGTGCGAGATATTGAGGGCCGGGTTGGGAAACTCTGGGGCCAAGAGGCCAAAGCCGGGGATGATGGCCGTCCAGCCCCAGCCCGACTCGGCAAACTCGAGCAGTTCGACCACCACCGCGTCGCCCGGCTCGGCTCCCTCGAGGAAAATTGGCCCCGTCACCGGGTTGACCTTGGCGAAGTCCAGCCCGGCTACATCGGCGAGGCCGGACTGCGCCGAGAGTTGCCCACCGGAAGCATCTACGATGTGGAACTCGAGGGTCTCTCCCGGAGCCGTTCGCAAAGCCGCAGGAAAGCTGTTATCCCAGCCAAAGTGGTAGCTGTGGATGGTTTTGTAGCTGTGGTCGTGGGCCATCTGTGCTCCTTCGCTCACGTCGAGGGTCGAACGACTAACGCCAAGGCTCCATCCAGGACGATAGCTTCTGCCTCTTAACTCTAGCGTCCCAGACGCAAGCCTGTGCTTGGGCCTTTGGCCTTCGGCGTTGGACGTTAGGCGTTCGACGGTTTTTGCTCATCCCTACTTTTTCACCCACAACTGCGCATAGTTCACCGGGGTATGGATGGGGTCTACCAGAATGGCATCCGAGCCGCCAACCCTGGCAGTGTGCATGAGGTAGCGTTTCTCGTGGAATATGGGAATCCAGGGTGCGTCCTTCATCACCTCGGCGAAGAGAGCCTGATAGGCTTTGGCCCTGGCAGCTTCTTGCCCTGGTTGCACCATCGCGTCGGCGGCTTCGGCTTTTTTGTCGAGGGCGGGGTTACAGTACCAGGGCCAGTTCCAGCCACCGGGGGCCGCCGAAGAGCAGCTCAGGATGGGCCAGTAGAAGTCCGAGGGGTCGGGGTAATCGTCAATCCAGGCCATGCCGCCCGACCAGATCATGGGGGCTTGGCCCTTGGTTCCACCGGCCTGAATCACGGTGCTCTGGGCCTGGGTCTTGAGTTCAACCTTGACCCCAATCTGCGAGAGGTCTTGCTGGATGGCTTGGGCAATGCGCGGGTTGGGGTCGGTGTTGTTGGCGTAGAGCACCGTCGAGAAACCGTTGGGGAAGCCTGCTTCCTTGAGGAGTTGCTTGGCCTTGGTGGGGTCGTAGGCGTAGCCCTTGTAGGCTGGGTCGTAACCGGGCATACCGGGGGGCAATACCTGCACTGCCACAACCGCACGGTTGTTGATGAGGCGGACGATACGCTCCTTGTTGATCGCCATGTTCAGGGCTTGGCGCACCTTGGGATTGTCGAGGGGCTTGATTTGGGTATTGAGGGTAATGTAGCCGGTCATGAGCTGGTTGCCCACCACCACCTGGCTCTTGAGCTTGGGGTCTTTCATCACGTCCACGAACTTGGCGGGTGGGATGCCGTCGCCCAAAATATCTACTTCGCCGCGCTGAAGTTTGAGATAGGCCACGTTGGGGTCTTGGCCGACCAGGAAGGTGATGGAGTCGAGGTAGGGCAAACCTTTGATGAAGTAGTCGGGGTTTTTCTCCAGCACCACCTGCTGCCCCAGCTTCCACTCCTTGAGTTTGAAGGCTCCGGCCCCTACAGGGTTATGACCGAAGTCGGCTCCGGCCTTCTCGACAGCCTCCTTGGGCACGATAAAGCTGAAGTTGAGGGCCATCTTGTGCAGGAAGGAGGCATCGGGCTTGTCCAGCAGGATTTGCACGGTGTAAGGCTCGAGCACCTTGATCCCGCTGACCTCCTGGGCCTTGCCCGAGCTAAAAGCCTCCACCCCGGTGATGCCACCGTAGAAGCCCGCACCGGGACTTTGGGTTTTGGGGTTGAGCATCCGCTCGAGGGAATACTTCACGTCCGAGGCCAGCATCTCCCGCCCATTTTGGAACTTGATGCCCTTGCGCAACTTGAAGGTGTAGCTTTTGCCATCCTTGGAAATGCTGTAGCTCTGGGCAAAGTGGGGCACCAGCTTGGTGGTTCCCGGTTGGTAGTCCATCAGCCCGCCAAAGATGGCCTTGATGATGCTCCAGTTTTGCCAGTCGTAGCCAATGGCTGGGTCGAGGGTGGAGATGTCGTCCTTGAACGACACGGTGAGGCTCCCGCCGGGGCTTTGGGCCTGGGCGAAGAGGGCCAGCGAGAGGGCTAAAGCTACAATCCAACGTTTCATTCTTGCCTCCTTGATTACCCTTGGTTTAGGTGTTTCAGACGCTGATGTATAAACGTTCATAGCCTACCAAAACGCCCCCCGCGCGCGTTGCTGATCATCCCGCAATTTCATGCGCCTAGAGCCTTCCACCGTGCCCCCTGCGCGCAGGGGGGCACTGCGTATAGGTCGCAACCAGATGAATTGCGGGAAGCCTCGCTGCTGGTGGGGGGTCTTTTTCATACTCGCTACCTGTACTGCACCCTGGGGTCGAGCAGGGGATACACCAGGTCGGCGAGAAGATTCGCCAGGACGATAAAAAACGCGGTGAAGGTGACTGCACCGAGGATGGTCGGGATGTCCACGGTCTGAATGGCCTGCCAAGTCAGTTGTCCGATACCCGGCCAGCCGAACACCGACTCCACCACCACCACCCCACCCATAAAAGTACCCAAATCGCTGCCAATCATCGCCACAATGGGCAACAGGGCATTGCGCAGGGCGTGTTTGTAAACCACCACCTGGCCCGCCAAACCTTTAGCCCGTGCGGTACGCACGTAGTCTTGCGAGAGCACCTCGAGCATCGAACTGCGCATAATCCGGGCATACCAGCCCCCTCCAGCCAAACCCAGGGCCAGCGCGGGCAGCACCAGGTAGTCCAAACCACCATAGCCCCCCAGCGGAAACAGGGCTAACTTGTAAGCCAGCAGGTATAAAAGCAGCAGTCCCAAAACAAACTGAGGGGCCGCTACCCCGGTAAAGGAGAGCAGCATGACCAATTGATCCAGCCAGCTTCCGCGCCGCAAGGCTGCAATGATGCCTGCGGGAATGCCGATTAATAACTCGAAGAGTATCCCTGCCAGGGTGAGTTCTAAGGTCGGGACGAGCCTCGAGGCCAGCAACTCACTGACTCGAGTCTTTTGCGTGTACGAGCGGCCCAAATCCCCACGCGCCAACCCCCCCAGATAGCCTAGATAGCGCAGCGGCAACGGTCTATCCAGCCCCAGCTCATGCCGCACCCGCTGCACCACTTCCTGTGGAGCGCTTCGGCCTGCCACTAGCCGCGCAGGGTCGGCGGGCAGTAAGTACAGCAAGCCAAAAGTGATGACCGTGACGGCCCACAACACCCCCACCGACTGGAGGATGCGCTGGGCTAGATAGGTCGCCACGGCTTACCTCAAGGTGGGGTCGAGCGCTTCACGTAGCGCGTCGCCAAGCAGGTTGAAGGCCAGTGAGGTAAGCAGGATTGCCAGGCCGGGGAAAGCCACCAGCCAGGGTGCATCGGTGAAGTAGGACTGACTCTCGTTGATGATGCCCCCCCAGGACGGCGTGGGGGGCTGCACTCCCACACCCAGAAACGAAAGCGCGGCCTCCAAGAGCACCGTGGTCGAAAGACCCAGGCTAGCATAGACCAACAGCGTCGGGAACAGGTGCGGGAGCAAATGCCGTAGCAGCACCCGCCGATTATCGGCTCCTAAAGCTCGAGCCGCCTCCACGTAGTCCTTTTGGGCCAGCGCCAGGGCCAGCGCGTAGACCACCCTCGCCACTTGCACCCAGTTGACCAGCGCGATCACCAGCGCCACAATCCACAGGCTGGGCTTGAGAATCGCCGCCAGGGCAATCGCTAATAATAGTGCTGGAAAGGCCATCATCACATCGGTAAAGCGCATCAGCAAAGCTCCGCCCCAGCCCCTGAAGTACCCTGC
>JADMIM010000090.1 GCA_015478585.1 Thermaceae bacterium
GCCATCAAGCAAGGAACGAGCAGAACGAATCACGGCCTCAGCAACCCCATCACTAGGCATCGGGAAGGTAGGGGGAGCCTAAAGGGGCTCCCCCTACCTGTGAGAGGAGTCTTACCGTGAGCACTTCTACTACCAGAACCCCGGTTGTCGTGCTGGGCACGCTAGGTGAACTCGAGCAGGGCTTTAGCCCAGCGTATGCGGAGCGACTGGTACGGCTAGTGCAGCAGCAGCAGCCCGAGTTGCTCCTGGCGGAAATCCCCCTGGAATCCTTCGAGCACGGTGGTGGTACAGCCTTGCCGCTGGAGTACCGCCAGGGGCTGATCCCACTGGGACAACTCAGTGACACGGTGGTGGTTCCGGTTGGGGTTCCGCCCACTCAGACCCTGCTCATCCCCAAAGGCAGGATTTTTTTGGGCTTGCGCCGGAGCCTGGTTAGGGCCATCAATGGCCTGCTAGTAGGGCTCCAGCGGCACTCCCCCACCTGGATGAACGGGGTGGTCTACGGAATCGTCTGTGATAACCTCTGCCACCTGACCGAGGCGCTTTGCGGGGGTACGGCCCGACAGGAATGGGCCGAGCAGAACAGCCGTTTGCTGAGCCGCATCCTGAGTGCGATTCAGCAGGATCCAGGGCGGCGGGTGGTGGTCACGCTGGACTGTCGGCGGCGGCATACGCTGCTGCGGGCACTGCGCCGCCAACCCGAACTGCGGGTGGTCTCCTCACTCCCTACCCATAACCCCCAAATCACAGCGGAGGCTTGAATGTCGCTAGCTGCTCGCTACCTACTCCAAAACAAAACTCGTCTGGCTCTGAGTTTGTTGGGTGTAGCCTTGGCTCTAATGCTAATTCTTCTCCTGGACGGACTGGTACGGGGAATGCAGCGGCAGATCACCGTGTATTTAGCAAATACTCCCGGCAGTGTAGTGGCCACCCAGGTAGGAGTGAGAAATCTGGCCGCAGATAACTCGCTGCTACCTCCGGGAACGGAGGACGATATTCAGAAAATACCGGGGGTAGCACGGGCCATTCCAGTTTTGAGCCAGAGCGTTTTCTTCGAGTTGCACGACCGGAAGATCTTCGCCTACCTAATCGGCTACGATCCGGCCAAGGGGGGTGGCCCCTGGAGGCTGGCCCAGGGGCGCGAACCCCGCCAGGGCCGTGAGGTAGTGGTGGATCAGACCCTGGCCCGGTTACATGGCATCAAGGTAGGTCAGACCGTTGAGGTCGGGGGCTACCGCTTCCCAGTGGTGGGTCTGTCGGCGGGCACCAACTCCTGGATGACCACCCTGGTCTTCGTGCGAAAGGTCGAGCTCGAGCGTTACTTATTGATCCCAGGGCTGACCAGCTTTGTGTTGGTAGAACCTCAGCCCGGAGTATCGCCCCAGATTTTGAAAGAGCGAATCAACCAGCTTTCCGGGGTGACAGCTTGGCTCAAGCCCGAGCTGATGGCGGCTGATCTACGTATCTATGAGGGGTTTTTCCAGCCCCTACGGCTGATGCGGGGGATTGCCTTTCTGGTAGGAGTATTGGTGGTGGGCCTGGTGATATATACCGCTACTGTTGAGCGGCAACGTGAGTACGGGGTGCTCAAGGCTATCGGAGCGGGGAATGCCCGGATGTATGGATTGGTGCTCTCTCAGGCGCTGGTGATGGCTTTTTTGGGAGCCTTGCTGGCTGTCTTATTGGCGTACCTGGTAGCTTGGCTGATCATGGTGCTGCGCCCGCAATTTCTGGTGGTGCTCGAGCCAAGCGCCATATTGCTGGCACTTCTATCCGGACTAGGCATGGCCCTGCTATCTGCCATTGCCCCGGTTTGGGTGGTGGCCCGGCTGGCCCCTGCCGAGGTATTCAGGAGGTAAAGGGTGTTGAATCTGGCTTGGCGTAATCTGGCGCAAAATCGCATCCGGCTACTGATTTCGGCGGGCGGGGTAGGGCTCGCTTTGACCCTGGTGTTGTCCCTGGATGCAGTGGTGAATGGGGTCGAGCACCAACTCGCAGCCTACATCGAGCGCTCCGGGGCCGAGGTCTGGGTGGCCCAGCAGGGGGTACGCAACCTGCACATGGTGGCTTCCACGCTGCCTGCCGGTGCAGCAGAACAGGTAGCAGTAGTAAAAGGAGTGGCTTCGGTCACGCCCCTGCTCTATACCACCCAAAGTGTGCAGATGGGTCGGGACAGTCGTCTTAGCTATGTCTTTGGCCTGCCCCTGAATGCCCGCGCAGGGGGACCCTGGAAGGTAGTGGAAGGCAAGGCGCTTCCTGCTCCGGGCGAGGCCGTAGTAGATTCCCAACAAGCCAAGGATTCCAGAGTGAAATTGGGCGGTAGCATACGAGTCTTCGGGCGACGCTTTAAGGTGGTGGGGTTTTCCCAGGGGGGCTCGAGCCTCACCAACAGCGTAACCTTCATTTCCAGTGAAGACTTTGCCCGTCTAAGACGTACCGGGAGCAACCCCAGTTTTCTCTTGGTCAAGGTGCAGCCAGGGACATCTCCACAGATAGTCGCATCCCGCATCCAGCGCCAAGTAGCAAAGGTTAGTGCCCTCTCTAGTACCGAGTTTGCCCAGCAGGAACGCAAAGTGGTGAAAGACATGGGAGCTGATGCAATCAACTTGATGAACCTGGTGGCTTTTCTGATTGGTCTCTCGGTGCTGGCCCTCACGGTCTACACCGCTACCCTCTCGCGCCGGGCTGAGTTTGGGGTGCTCAAGGCCATCGGAGCCGACACCGGTCAGTTGGTTACGACCGTACTGGCCCAGGCCCTCTACAGTGTGGTGTTAGGGCTGCTGCTGGCGGGGGTGTTCAGCTTTCTGGTGTTGCCCTTGCTGCTGCCCTGGTTGGGCTTCAACCTGCCCCTGCAACCGACGTTGGCCTCGGTGCTCAAAGTGAGCCTGATAGCTCTTGGCATCGGCGGGCTGGCAGCGATAATCCCGGTGATCCAGATTGCCGGTCTAGATCCAGCCATAGTTTTTCGTGGAGGTGGACGGTGAAGGCTCAAAAGACTGCTGCAATCTTGCGGGTCGAGGATTTGACCAAGCGCTACGGCAGTGGAACTGCTGAAGTAGCGGCGGTAAAGGGAGTCTCGCTCGAGGTAGCCCCCGGCGAGGTGGTGTTGATTATGGGGCCTTCGGGTTCGGGCAAAACCACCCTACTCTCGATGCTAGGAGCACTCTTGAGGCCAAGTGAGGGTAGCATCCAGCTCAACGGCACGGTGTTGACTGCGCTCTCCGAGCGCGATTTGCCCCGCTTTCGCCTAAGGGAGTTTGGCTTTATCTTCCAGGACTTCAATTTGCTCTCGGCCCTGAGCGCCCTCGAGAATGTGGTGCTGGTGGCTGAAATGGCTGGAGTACCGCGCAAGGAGGCCCGTTTGCGAGCCACTGAAATCCTCAAGGAATTACGCCTGGACAAGCGCCTCCAGGCTCTGCCCGAGCAGCTTTCCGGTGGGGAAAAACAGCGGGTCGCCATCGCGCGCGCCCTGATCAACAACCCCTCTTTGATCCTGGCCGACGAACCTACCGCCAACCTGGACTCTTCTACCGGTCACGAGGTCTCGAGGCTGCTACGCCACATCGCCAAAGAGCAAGGCAAGAGTGTATTGATTGTCTCGCACGATACCCGCATCCAGGACATTGCCGATCGGGTGCTGTGGCTGGAGGACGGTGAATTCAAAGAGGCCCGTACCCTGGCTATTGATCCGGTATGTGGCATGTCCGTTGAGCGAACCAAAAGCCCCACTGCCACCTGGCAGGGACAGGAGTATTTCTTTTGCTCTAAAGGATGCCGCAGCGAATTTCTCCTCGAGCCCCACACGTTTATACAGGGTGAGGCATGAAAGTCGGTGTGGTGGGCACCGGCTTGGTGGGTAGCAGTGTAGCCTACGCACTGGCGCTAGACGGGGTGGGGAGTGAGCTGGTACTGGTGGATGCCAACCTCAAGCTGGCTCAGGCACATGCCGAGGATATCCTGCATGCAACCCCCTTTGCTTACCCAGTACGGGTGCGAGCGGGGAATTACAGTGCTCTGGAAGGGGCAACTGTGGTTGTAGTGGCAGCGGGCGTAAGCCAGCAACCTGGGGAGACCCGGTTGCAATTGCTGGGTCGCAATGCCAAGGTGTTTGAACAGGTTATTCCTCAAATTGTGCAGGCTGCTCCGGGGGCCATACTTCTCATCGCCACTAACCCGGTAGATGTGATGAGCCAGGTAGCCACCCGTATCGCCAACCTACCCCCTAACCAGGTGATCGGCTCAGGTACCATCCTTGATACCGCCCGCTTCCGGGCCTTACTGGGAGAGCACCTGGCGGTGTCGCCCCAATCGGTTCATGCCTACGTGCTAGGGGAACATGGCGACTCCGAGGTGTTGGTTTGGTCAGGGGTCAGCGTGGGTGGGGTGAAGCTTAGTATTTTTGCTCAGCAACCCACTTATACCGTCACGCCGGAGGTGCAGGAGCATATTGACCACGGGGTGCGGTACGCTGCCTACCGAATCATCGAGGGCAAAGGGGCTACCCATTACGGGATCGGGGCCGGAATAGCCCGGCTAACCCGGGCTATCCTTCATGACGAACGCAGCGTGTTTACGGTCTCAATCCTAAATGCCCAAGTAGAGGGGGTTCAGGAAACCGCACTGTCACTGCCCAGGGTGGTTGGGGCGGGTGGAGTCATGCGAACTCTCGAGCCTGAGCTAACCCCTGAGGAACATCATGCCCTCAAGCACAGCGCGGAAATCCTAAAACACGCCGTAGAAGAGCTAGGTTTTTAGCCCCCGACTTGACCAGTACCGGCGTGACACTAGCCCCACCGGGGCGGGCTTGGCGTGGGCAGTGCCCAGCCGGGTGGCCCGTGCCAGCACTAGGCCCATAGGGCCGAGCTTTGCTAGCGCACGCACTATAGCGCTAAGCTGCCGTGCGAGGGGGGCCTGTGGCCCTTGACTCCAGTACCGGCCTGGCCGGGGGCCTGTGGCCCTTGACTCCGCGTGGGCCGTAAGGGTGGGAAACGCGATGAGTGGGCGGCCATAGTCTTTCTGAAAACTGCTCTAAAGGACATTTAACCCTACCCCCCCCTGATGGGGTGGAGTATCTTCATTGCTGGAAAGTACAGATGAACCGCCAATCTGGGCTCCAAAATCCACCCTGAATGGCAGAGAGGAAAACTCATGTCCAAACCAAATATCACTAAGCCCGCTCCCCGTCGGCGTACCCTCCTTTTCTGGTTGGTAGCCCTGGTTGTGATTCTGCTAGCCGGGGCCCTCTTTATGAGACCTTATCTGCAGTCTGCTGGGAATCGTAACCCTGGCACTGTTCTGCGCATTAGCATGGGGGGTTGGCAGCCCAATGTGGTCTACGCCAAAGCTGGGCAACCCCTCACCGTGAGCATTGTCAATCTAGATAACTCCCTGCACAGTGATGGTGGTGGATGGCACAACTTCGTGCTCGAGGGGCAAGGGATTGATCAACGTATTGCACCCGAGCAGACCGGCACCTTTAGCTTCACGCTCAAGAAACCCGGTGAGTACCTCTTCTACTGCGATATCTGCTGTGGTGGCAAGGACAATCCGTTCATGCGCGGCAAGGTAGTCGTCGAGGGCTAGCATGATGCGAATTGCCCGAATTCCTTGGCTCTTTCCGTTGGGAGGTTTAGGGGTGATAGTCCTGGGGGCGTATCTGGCCTTCAGCTCGAGGCTCACCATACCTACGGCGGCTTGGTTGGAGAGCTATCCTTTACCCGCCCTGGCCCTCACTGGAGTAGCAGGCTTCGCGGATGGCATCAACCCCTGTGCCATTACCACCTTACTGCTGTTTGTGGGAGCACTCTTGGCGGTGGTAGAGCGCTCCAGCAACCTCGAGGATGTGCGCCAAGCCAAGCGCTATGTCTGGGCGGTGGCGGGAGCCTACATCCTGGGCATTTTCCTGCTTTATTTTCTACTGGGAGTGGGTTTTATCGAGGTCAGTGGGTTGCAACGATTCGGCAATACCCACCTCTTCACTCGGCTAGCCGGATTGATTGCCATCGTACTGGGCCTAATCATGACGGCGGAATACTTCTATCCGAATAGCCCCATCAGACTCACCATGCCTGCCGGTCTACATGGGTTGGCGCATAAATGGGGGCGCAAAACTACCCTAGGTGGAGCTTTTGTGGGTGGGGTGTTGATTGGCACCTGTACCATTCCCTGCGGTGGGGCCATGTATCTGGCAGTAGCCGCCCTGATTGGCAGTCTACCCAGCAAGGCTTATGGCTATACCCTGCTGACTTGGTACAACTTGGCCTTCATACTCCCATTGGTGCTGTTGGTAGCGGTTGGTAGCAGCCGAGCGGTGTTACAAAAAGTCAGCCGTCTGCACATCACCCAACGAGGCCTGGTCAAGCTGGGCCTGGGGGTGTTTGTAGTTGCAGTGGGGCTTTTTGCCCTGCTATGAACCTACGCCTGGCACCATTTGGGCGTGCTCTGGCCGGAGCGGTGTAGATGTCTCACCTGGGCAAAACAAATATGCATTTCTCCCCATCCGTCAAGAGACAAATACCCCTGGGGGGGTTTTACACGAGCTTAACAACACTTCAGTAGGCTTGATCATGAGGTACTAGATATGAAACGACAACTGGTTCTCCTGGTAGTTACCGTGCTAATTGGATTCTCGCTGGCACAAAGCGACCCCCATCACCCCGAACAGACCCCTGCACCCACTCCATCAACGCAGCCCAAGTTGCTACCTCCACTTCCAACACCCGGTGGGGCGATCAACCCAGGCCAGCCTGGAATAAATCAGGGGCAGTCTGGAATGATGGGAGGCCAGCAGAGCCCGATGAACATGATGCAGATGATGCAGGGGATGATGAATCAAATGGGTATGGGCCTGACCGGACAGGGCTTGGGGGTGCTCGAGGGAGCCCCCTTTGAGCAGGCTTTCCTCTCGATGATGATTCCGCACCACCGTACAGCTGTTGCAATGGCTCGAGACATTCTAAACAAGACCCAAGACGAGCAGATTCGCGGCTGGGCCAGCGCTATCATCCGTGACCAGGAGCGCGAGATAAGCCAGATGCGCACCTTGCTGAGTACGCTCGGGGGCACCAACCTGGCTGCTCAGCGTGCCATGACCCAGAGCGGCATGGGGCAAAACTCCAGCACCGGTATGGGGCAAAACTCCAGCACCGCTAACACGGCGCAATCGGGCTCGGACAGCATGATGCAGCCCTCACAAACCCCAGCTAGCCCTGAGCGAGTCTTCCTCGAGGCCATGATTCCACATCACCTACAGGCCATCCAGATGGCAACGCTGGCCCTGCAAAAAGCCCAGAACCCGGTCATCGTCAAGTTAGCTTCGGAGATCGTGGTGGCCCAGGCTCAGGAGGTTTACCAGATGCGTCTCAAGCTCGCTAGCCTACGCTGAGATACAGCGGTCGCCGTCTTGCAAAACTGGGGCGGTGACTCTCGTTATGTTAAGTAGCTCCACGACGAGTTTGTCAAATGAGCAGCCTAACCAACTCATCGTGGAACCCTCCCGCTCCCTTTGGTCGGGGCGACTTTGGGCAAAGTCGCCTCGGAGACTCTTAGCCATAACCTCGTAGTTTGAGCTTGAGCCCTCGAGCCCCGAAGACTTTGAAAGGTGGTCTATGCAAGCTGGTTCTATTCACCTTGGCCCTTTATCTATAAGTTGGCACGGTATTCTGATCGTGCTGGCAATTTTTGTTGGCATCGAGATTGCCAAGCGCCTGCTTCGGCGCTGGGGCCACGACCCAGCAGGCTTCGAGCAGGCGGTGTTCTGGGCGGTAGTGTGGGGTGTAATCGGGGCCAGACTGCTGTACGTAATCACCAGCCCTCAAGCTTTTGTTGCCAACCCCATGAGCATCCTCGAGGTTTGGCGCGGGGGACTTTCCTTCCACGGCGGCATGATCGGGGGGCTGCTGGCCTTCTGGTATTACCACAAGCGCCACGGCCTCCCCCTTTATCCCTACCTCGAGGCCGCCCTACCAGGGGTGGCGCTGGGCATCATCGGCGGGCGCATCGGCAATTTTTTGAGCGCCTGGGATAGCGCCGGGCGGCTCACCACGTTGCCCATCGGCTATACCTTCCCGCCGGGCTCGGGCTTCCCCGGTATCTGCACCAGCACCCTCGACCTAGCCAATAGAACCTGCGCCGGCGCGGTAGTGATGGGGCCGGTACACCTGACCCAGATCTACGGCGCGGCCATCGGGCTAGTACTGCTAGCAGTGGTGTGGTTCTGGCTGCGCCCAGGGCGGCCCTACGGCTATGCCTTCTGGCGGTTCGTGCTGTGGTACAGCCTGCTGCGCTCGGTACTGGAAGAACCCTTCCGGCTCAACCCCCTGTGGCTACCGGTATACCAAAACAACCAACTGGGCATCGGCCTCTTCACCGCCACCCAAATCCTGTCAGTGCTGCTGATTGGACTGTCGCTATTCATGCTGTGGCGGCTGGGCCAAAGACCCCCCGAGGGGCTACGCCCAGATCCCCTTTCTCTCAAGACCCACCCCCGCTGATGCGTTAACTCTTGCGCCAGGAGTCCAGCAGTAGATATCCAGCGAGTCCCAGCACCCCCGCCAGCCCAGCGCTCCCACCTGGGGGGTGGTAGACCACATCATCGGGCCGGACAGGGCCAGGATCAGGGTAATGGTCAAGGCCGATAGCCGCAGGCTGCCAGCAACACCGCGCAGTTCCTGCAAGAACTCCCGGTCGGGGCACATGCGCAGCTCGAGTTCCCCCCGCTCGGCCCGATCCACCAAGCGGCGCAGCCTCGCCGGGGCTTCTTCCAGCAGGGCCAGCGCGTCCAGGGCTCCCTCGCACAAGCGGCCCTGGATCTGTTTGGGCCGGAGACGCTGGAGGAAGATGGGCTGGAACAGCGGCTTGACCAGCGGGGCCAGGTGAAAGTTGGGGTCGAGCCGCACCCCTACCCCTTCGGCCATCATGGTGGTCTTGGCCAGGATCGAGAGGTGGGCGGGCAGGCGCAGCCGGTACTCCCGCACCAGCTCTAGAAAGCGCACCAGGATGTCCCCCATCGGCATCTGCCCGATGGGCAGCTCGATGTACTCGTACAGCAGCCGCTCGAGGTCGTAGCGAAAGGCCGAGGCCTGGTCGGGGGCGATCGCCACGCCCAGTTCGCTTAGGCGGTCGGCGGCCCTGGCCGCATCGCTGTCCACCACCGCCAACACCAGTTCCAGCAGCCGGCCCCGCTCCGGGCGGCTCAGATGGCCCACCATGCCGAAGTCCAGCAGCACCAGATCGCCCTCCGGTGTGACCCGGAAGTTGCCCGGGTGGGGATCGGCGGGGAAGAAGCCCCAGTCGAAAGCCGAGCGAAAGGGCAGCCGGGCCAGCCGACCTCCTAGTTGGGCGGAGTCCAGGCCGTATCCCTGAACCCCGCCCAGGTCATCCACCCGCACTCCCTCGATGTACTCCAGCGTGAGCATCTCGCGGCTAGAGGCTTGTGGGTAAATCCTGGGCAGGCGTACCCCTCGGTATTGGCCAGGTTCTGGGCGTAGCGTTCCAAGTTTCGGCGCTCCTTGGTGTAGTCCAACTCATCCAGGATGGTACGGGCAAACTCCTCTACCAGACCTAGCGGATCGTAGGACGCATAGTGGCGCTGGGCTAGGCGGGCCAGCGAGCGCAGCACCTCAAGGTCGAGCCGTACCTGGCGGTACACGCTGGGGCGCTGCACCTTCACCGCCACCACCTCGCCGCCGTGCAGCACCCCCCGGTGTACCTGCCCGATGGAGGCTGCGGCCAACGGCTCTGGCTCGAGCTGGGCAAAAACTTCCTCGGGCGGGCCAGCTTGAGCCAGACCCGATCCCAGGGGACTGGCGGAACCCGCTCCTGGAGCTTGGCCAGTTCCACCGACCAGTCGAGGGGCACCAAGTCGGGCCAGGTGCAGAGGATCTGCCCCAGCTTGACGAAGGTGGGGCCAAGCTCTTCCAGAGCTAAGCGCAGGTGGTCGGCACGGGTGTAGGGGGCCTCGCGTGGGCGATGCTGCAGCAGACCCCGGTTGAAGGGCAGGTAGCGCCCCAGGCCCAACTCCACTGCCAGGTAGCCCAGCCCGTGGCGGGCCAGCACCGTGGCGATCTCCTGGTAGTGCTTGAGCAAGGTGGTTTGTGCAACCATAGCTGGGTATCTCCGGCCTATGTTTTAGATGATACCGCCATCCAAAAATCACTCGGGAATTGCCCCTGAAGCATGATTTCTAAAACAAGCCGGGTTTATCTCCAAGTCTTACGCGGACGCAACTTATAGCCCTCTTCGATATGGACGAGCCGTTTATGGCATAGCCAAGGGCCCCGTGAGCATCTCATAAACCCCGTCTAGGAGGCAAATTTGCCTCCGGGCATGAGAGCAGTTGGAATACGAGGGAGCTCGAGTTTTCTGAAGACCGCTATAAGTACCTCTCGCCCAGGCTATGCCCAACCTAGAACCCTGGCTGGAATGTACTCAAGTGCGTCCCTAGCAGCCAGTAGACATCCGCCCAGACCAGCCGATCAGCAGGCTCTAGGCGGACGCAACTTAGCACTAGATATGTCCTCCTTTAGAAGAGGACATATGTCCATAGCCCACCCCAGGTGGGGTGGGCTATGATGCCGCAAACGGATGCGCGAAGCTCCGGGAGGTAGCACGATGTCAAGACAAACCAACCAACCCCTACAGGACTCGGAGATCTCCGGCAGTAGCCCAGACCAGGGCCGGAGGCCGGGGATTGTATGGCAGTGGAAGCAGTTGATCCGCATCGAGCTGGCCCTCTTCCGGGGTAAGCCCCGGATGTTGCTGGCCGCCATCGTGATCGGACTGATCCCCACCCTCTATACCATCATCTACCTGACCAGCATCTGGGATCCCTACGGGCAGCTCTCCAAGCTCCCGGCGGGGCTGGTTAACCTCGACCAGCGCACCACCTACCGGGGCCAGCCCTACCAGCTCGGGCAAGACCTGGCGGATCGCTTGCTCAAGGATCGGCCCTTCGCCTTCCGCACCTTCCTCGACGAGGCCAGCGCCCGCCAGGCCATCCACCGGGGCGAGATCTACTTCGCCCTGATCGTGCCGCCCGACTTTAGCACCAAAGCCGTATCGGGAACCGCCCAGGGCACGGTGCGGCTGGTGGAGAGCGTGGGCATGAACTTTACCGCCTCGGTGCTGGGCCAACGGGCCGCCGGCGATGTGGCCAACAAACTGTCTGAGGAGATTGGCAAGCAGCGCTGGAAGGTCATTTTGGACACCATCCAGCAGGCCCAGAGTGCCCTGGGTCAGCTATCTGCCGGAGCACAGAAGCTCGAGCGGGGGGCCGGACAACTCTCCAGCGGGCTGATCCAGGCAGCGGACGGAGCCAGCACCCTGAGCCGTTATCAGGGCGAACTGGCAACCGGGTTGGGCCGCCTCGAGGGAGGCAGCCAGCAACTGGGCCAGGGGATTCAGACCCTGGGCCAGGGGACGCAAAAGCTCTCCGGTGGTTTCGACCAGCTCACCGGCGGCAACCAGCAACTGACGCAGGGGGCCAAGACCCTGGCTCAGGCTAGCCAGCAGCTCGCCCAGGGGCTGGATCAGCTTGCCTCGGGCGGAACCGAACTGGCCGCCAAGAGCGGCGAACTGGCCCAGGGGCTAGATAAGCTCGAGCAGGGCAACCAGCAGCTCGTCCAGGGTAGCGAGGCGCTGGTACAGGGGTTGGGGCAGGCCCAAAAAGGGGCCGACCAGTTGGCCCAGGGTTCCCCAGCCCTGGCCGAGGGCGTGACGGCTCTCACCCAGGGCACACAAAAGCTCGCCCAGGCGCTGGCCCAGGTACGTTCGGCGCTCCCCGCCAAGGCCGAGCTAAAGCGGCTCAAGGACGGCGGAGCCGAGTTGCTTAAGGGAGCCGGAAGCCTTACGGGCGGGCTGGCCCAGCTTTCCCAGGGTTCGGCCCAGCTCCAAGGCGGCCTGGGCGAACTCTCGCAGGGCTCACAGAAGCTCTCGGTGGGGCTGGGCAAGCTCCAGGAGGGGCTGGGCCGCCTGCAACAAAACCTCCAGACCCTTGGCAGTAAACTTCCCAGTGTCGAACAACTGCAAGCCCTGTCCCGTGGAGCCAAAGCCGTCACCGAAGGGGCCACCCAGCTCAGCGCAGGCGGTACTCAACTGCACCAGGGAACCGCCAAGCTATCCCGTGGGCTGCAACAACTGGGCTGGCTGGGCGGGTTGTTGGGCCTGCCCCCGGCGGGCGACTTGGAGCGCCTGGCAGCGGGGGCCGAGGCCGTGCAGAAGGGGCTGGACGAACTATCAAGCGGAACCCAGCGCTTGGAACAAGGAGTCACGGCGCTAACCCAGGGGATCCCTAGTCTCCAGCAGGGCATCGGGCAGATCGCCGCCGCCGTACCCACCGCCGTGGCGGGCAACCTGGGCCAGGGTGAAAGCAGGCTGGGCCAGGGTTTGCAATCCGCCCAGGACGGCGCGGGCAGGCTCAGCGCGGGGCTACAATCGGCCCAGCAGGGGGCCGGGGTGCTGGAAGGCGGCCTGCAAACCTACACCGCAGGCGCATCAGCCCTAGCCGATGGCATGGGCCAGCTTTCCGGGGCCATTGCCCAGATTCAGGCGGCCCTGCCCAAACCCGAGCAACTCACCGCGCTCGAGCAGGGCGGAACCCAGGTCTCCGAGGGCAACCGCCAACTGGCGCAGGGGCTATCCCGGCTGGTGGAGGGCGGAACCCGCCTGCAAACCGGCAGCGACCAACTGGCGCAGGGGCTAGCCCAGGCCACCGCCGGTTCGCGGGCGCTGGCCGGAGGAGCCGAGCGCTTGGCCGGGGGCTTGAAGAAAGCCAACCAGGGCGCGGGACAGCTCGCCGCCGGAGCCCAGAAGCTGGCCAAAGGCTTTGAACCGCTGGGGGCAGGCATCGGGCAACTGGGCCAGGGAACCAAGGAACTCAGCGCCGGGGCCAAGCGCCTGGGCAGCGGGGCCACCCAGCTCTCGGCGGGGCTCACCCAGGCCAGAGCGGGGGCCAGCCAACTGGCCCAGAACAACCAGAAACTCTCGGCGGGGCTGGGGCAGCTAGGGCGCGGCAGCCAGCAGTTGCAAAACGGCACCCGCCAGCTCTCCGACGGCCTGAACCGCTTCGCCCAGGCCCTGCCCAAGGACAAGGTGCAGCCGCAGTACATGGCGGTGGCGGTGCAGTCGCAGGTGGAAAAGGTAGATCAGGTGGAGAAGAACGGTCAGGCTTACGCCCCCTTCTTCATGGCCCTCTCGGTGTGGATCGGGGCGCTGATGGCAACCTTTTTGTTCCGGGTGGTGGTGCTGCCCGAGCGGCTCAAGCGGATGCCACACTGGCTACAAGTGGTAGGCAAAGGCTTCGTGCCTATGCTGATCGTGCTGTTCTCGGTGACGGTGCTGGCCCTGGCGGTACACTTGGGGTTGCAAGCTCCGCTGGGCTCGACCTTTGGCTACTACACCATCCTGGTGGTGGGGGGCTGGGCCTTCCTGAGCCTGATCCTGGCGATTATCATGCTACTGGGCGACGCGGGCAAGATTCTGGCGGTGGTGCTCTTGGTCTTCCAACTGGCGGCGGCAGGCGGGGTCTTCCCCATCGAGCTTTCGCCGGACTTCTACGGGGCCGCTAGCCCCTGGCTGCCGCTGACCTACCTGGTCAAGGGGCTGCGGGCCACCATGTTCGGCAGCTACGACGGGGAGTGGGTGCGCTACGCGCTCTACCTGTTCGCTTACGGGGTGCTGGGCCTGGGGCTGGGGCTGCTCTCGAGGCGGCGCTGGGCCTACGTGAAGGAGCATGAGTACGGCCCGGCACTAGACCTGTAGGAGCGGTTCACAGTGCGGGGGTGGCGTGACCCGCCACCCCCGCCTTTATAGCGGTCTCCAGGCGGGCCGCCCCTGTTCCGGTGTGAGGCTCCCCTAAAGTACCACTGCTACACAGTATTCTTCATAAAGGATTAGCCGATAATAGCGCGATGGCCTACTTGAACTGACCCCCAAAACCGCAGATTAAGGTTAAGCGACTCCAAGGAAGGAAAATGGGGGACGATATGGGAGGGTACTGCTACAGTTTTTACTTCCAAAGCCCTAAGAGAGATCATGCCACGGCTTGGGCCAGCAAACTGACTGGGGTTTGATAACCAATAGCTTTGTGAGGTCGTTGATGGTTGTACCAGTTCATGAAAGCCCGGAGGTGTCAAGAATTTTGTGTATGCATTCTGTCAGTGAGCCGTTCGCCGAAGAGGGTGGCAAACCAGTTGAGGGCCCTTTTCCAGTCGCGGATGGGCATTTTGAATCGCCAGATATAGCACTTTGAACAGGGAATCCTCGTCTAGGAAGGCTCCACGGGTCTTGACCCCCTTTTTGAGCGTGTAGTTGAGGGACTCGATGATATTGCTGGTGTAGATGGCCCGGTGAATCTCGTTGGGATAATCAAAGATGCGGATAATCCGTTCCCGATTTCGCCTCCAGGCTTGGGCAATGGCCGAGGGCCGCTGGTGGTGGGAGCCCTCAACCGCATTGGGCCGGTGCCGTAGCAGTTGCCCTACAACGCCAACCTGACTCTGCGTCAATTGGGGGTGATCCTCACCTTTGTGCAAACCCTAGCCCAGGGCGGCGGTCTGGCCTTGTTTCTGACTGGGGCCGCCCTGACCCTCAGCGTCTTAACCCTGCAACTTGGGCTACGCCACCGTCTACCCCCCGGCGATGCTGCTCAAGATTCTGTTCGCCCAATTGCTGCTGGGCGGGGGTTAGTCCTCACCTGAGCCCAGGGTGTGAAAAGGACGAGGCCGGTGAGCCGAAGTTTTTACCGAAGCCGAACACTCCTCGGCTACCTTGAGGCCAGTCGGGGTTCGGTTCCCGGCGTTAGGTCGGAGGCAGGGACTATGGGTTTCTTTGATGATCTGTTTGAAGGTTCTGGCAGGCACGGACATCGTCTTAGGCATGGTGATCACGACGACGACCACGGATACCGCCGCTACGGCAATGGGGATCATGGGCTTCATCGGTACGAAGACGGATATGCCCGCGACGACCATGAGGGGCACTCCCACCAGCCCGGTTACGACCCCCGAGCCGTCCAACGGATTCTGGTTTGTCCGAGCTGCGGCGGCGAAAACCCGGTAATGGCTAAGTTTTGTATGGAGTGCGGGCAGCCCCTGCGGCCCAGCGGGCCAGCTAGGTCAGACGTACCCGAGCCCCACAAACCCTGAGCGCCTTTACGAACCGTGAAGGCTTCAGCCCGCTCCACTTTGTGGGTTGGTGTCTTGTGAGCAGCATTGTTTAGAGCAGTATGCACGGGATAAGCGTCAAACATCCTCAGTGGTTTTTATGGGGGTGACGCTTTGAGTAACTCTGCCAGACGGCGGAGTTGTGATGAAAACCGCGACAGGAGTCTTTGATGCAACGTTTTCTGTTCTCCTCCCTCAGCCTTTTGGCCCTGGCTGCGCTCGCTCCGGCGGCGTTCGCCCAAACCTACGTGACCAACCAAGCCGCACAGAAAACCACCATCCTGACGGTGGTGGCAGGTTCGGACAACGCCAACGGCGGCCTCAACCTGAACGGCGGGGTGCGGGGCGACAAGACCTTTGTGGTGCCGCTGGGCTGGAAGGTCGAGCTGCGCTTCCGCAACAACGGCGTGGCCCCGCACAGCGTGATCGTCCTCGGCGGTGGTTCTGTCCCTGCCAGCATCACCCCTGCCCTGGCAGCCTTCCCCGGCTCGGCAGGTAAGAACCTAGTTCAAGGGTTTGGCAAGACTGGAGGTAGTACACCGCAGGACACCCTGCGCTTTACCGCCAGCAAGGTCGGGAAGTACACCGTCGCCTGTGGGGTGCCGGGGCACGCTCTGAGCGGTCAGTACATCAGCCTCGAGGTTTCCAGCAGCGTCAAGGAAGCCAGCTTCAAGTAAGCCCCGTCCCCAGGCCGACTCCCCGCCCCCGCGCGGGGAGTTTTGGTCGGGCCTACGGCACGCGGA
>JADMIM010000187.1 GCA_015478585.1 Thermaceae bacterium
CTCCTGGTGGCCATCGCGGAGCAGGAGGGAGAGCACTGGGATGCCAGCCGATAAAAACGACTGGCATACCTGTTGAGC
Organism: Thermaceae bacterium; assembly: GCA_015478585.1. Taxonomy (GTDB): domain Bacteria; phylum Deinococcota; class Deinococci; order Deinococcales; family Thermaceae; genus Meiothermus. The sequence continues at coordinate 79 of JADMIM010000187.1, forward strand.
TAGCCCCTGGTGCCGCAGGCTCAAGCGATCTGCTGCGCGGGGTGCGAGCCAGGCTGATGGAGGGCATGTCTTTGCGAGTGAGTATCCTGATATTCTTTAGTATGTCTTCTTTGTATTCATAATCATCGCTCTCTCATCACTTTCGGCAACAAAGCAAACCAGGGGCTCGTCAGAGAACCTTCGTCTTCAACAGAATCGGTGTGTTCCAGCAGGACTAATAGAGAGGAGGAACCTTCATGACAATCGGTCACCCACGCAACGATTCTCCGCCATCAGCAGAGGCACCATTCTTACAACCCTGGGCCCTGAGGATTCTCTTGTGGCTCCTGGAGCGGAAGCTCAAGCGCAAGGTCAGGAGCGACAAAGGGATCATGCGCCACACCGAACGGGACCTCTGGGCCATGCGCTGGGTTGGCGAGCAAGCGGGGGTGCGCTTCGATCACCTGCGCGAGCTGCTGGGCCGCTATCCGCAGGGCGAAGACAGCAGCCCGCGCACGCTCTCGGAGAACGCCACGCGCCAGGTCATCAGGCGCTGGTGCCAGCAGGGGTACGCCCGGTTTGAACCCGTCCTGGCCGGGGAGCCCGGCTGGCTGTGGCTGACCAAAGCTGGTCAGCGCGAAGCTGACCTCGAGATGACCTATTATAAGCCCGCTGCCGCGCGAGTCCGGCATCTGCACCTGGTGAACTGGGTCCGGCTCTCGCTGGAAGAGGAAGAGCCCGATGCCAGGTGGAAAAGCGAGCGGATGATCCGAGCGGAGATGGAAAAGAGTCGCAAGAGCCGCAAGCAAAAGCACGTCCCTGACGCCTGGTTTTTCCGGCCAGGGACGACGGGTGCAGGGAAAACCCCGGTCAAGACCGTGGCAATCGAAGCGGAACTCACTGCCAAGAGCCGCGGTGAACTCTTTCCTATCCTACAGAACTACAGCGGCCTGGATGTCGAGGTGTGGTATTATGGGACGCCCAGGGTGAAGAGGGCCTTACTGCGTGATCTGGCACTGCCAGCGCTTCATGGCTCGCGGGGGCGGTACCGGTTCATCGATTTCAATGAGCCATGGGAATATCCACCTCCGCTGCTCTACCCAGGAGATTCCTCCTCGCGGTGGGAAGAATAGGAGAGTTGATGCCGTATCATCTCTCTGCGTTCCAGGCCATGCCAGGCCGCTTACGAGGTAGACCTTCCTTCAAAATCGTCCTCCAAACACCACTGCCTGCCACTCGCCGGTCGTGTGCTGGCCAGGACGCGCTGTGCGGGTCGGTCCCCGGTCGTTGCGACAGCTCGCTCAAGCATCTCGGCAAAGGCCTGGACGTTCGCAAAACGCTGCTCCGGGCGCTTGGCCAGCGCGTGCAAGATCACGGCTTCGATCGGTTGGGGAAGGCCAGGGTGCGCTACTCCGAGCGATGGAGGCTTCGCCAGGCAGTGCTGGGCCGCAATTTCCTCAAACGACCCGGAAAAGGGGCGCTTTCCGGCAAGCCACTCGTAGGCGATCACGCCGAGTGCGTACTGATCGGAGGCCTGGCAGGGATGCCCCTGGAGCTGCTCTGGAGCCATGTACGTGATGGTTCCCGCCATATCCTGTGTGTGGTCGGATCGTGAGCTGGAGACAAGCAAAGAGATGCCGAAGTCGCTCAGGAGGACCTCGTCATGACGACCAAGCAGCAGGTTCGCCGGTTTCACGTCGCGGTGGATGAGGCGCTGGTCGTGCGCGTACTGGAGGGCCTCAGCTACCTGCTTCACATACGCGACAACCGTTGGAAGTGAGAGCTGCTGTCCTTGTGCCGTCCGCTTGCGCAGTGTTCCGCCCGGGGCGTAATCCATCACCAGGTAGGGCGTCTGCCCTTCTACCCCGTAGTCCAGCAGACGCACGATATGCGGATGCACGAGGCTGGCCAGTGTTTGCGCTTCGCGCAGAAAGCCATCGGCCGCTTCCGGGGCCATGGGTGCGGAGAGGACCTTGATGGCCGCCAGGCTCTTCAGGTACACCTGCTCGCCCAGGTAG
>JADMIM010000091.1 GCA_015478585.1 Thermaceae bacterium
AACCCATTCTGAGCATCGAGGACAAGTTCGTGAGCAAGTGGGAGGCCCTGGTGCGCTGGGCACACCCCACCCGTGGCCTGCTGCGGCCCAGCGAGTTCGTACCCTTGGCCGAAGAGGCCGGTCTGATCGGCGAACTCGACCTGGCCGTGCTGCGCCAGGCGGTGCGCGACCACAAAAGCTTGGGAGGCGAACTCACCATCAACTTCTCGGCGGCCACCCTGGCCCACCCCAACTGGGTGCGTGAGGTGGTGCGGGCGCTGGTAGACGAGGGGATGCAGCCTGGCAGGTTGTGGCTCGAGATCACCGAGTCGGCGCTACTCCCTGAGCGGCAGCGCTGGCTGGGGGGTTTGGTGGCCTTGCGGGGGCTGGGGGTTCGCGTAGCCCTGGACGACTTCGGCATGGGCTATTCCTCACTCTCGCACCTCAAGCAAGTGCCGGTAGACCTCATCAAGATTGACCGTAGCTTCATGCAGGACATCGGCGAGGGCAAAGTTTCGGAGGAAATCCTCGAGGCCGTGCTGGGGCTGGCCGAAGCCTTCGGCCTCAAAACCCTGGCCGAGGGGGTGGAAAACCGTCTGCAACTGGACTGGCTGGCTCGGCACGGCTGCAATTTCGCCCAGGGCTACTACGTGGGCCTGCCGATGAGCCCCGAGCAAGCGGTAGAAAAAGCCTTGACACGAGTGCTTTAGCGCAGAGCAAAATGCTAAAGGGCCAAAAGCTGCACCAGGACGGCATAATTGCCTTATCGAGAAACGCCGTCTGGGACGCGATTGGTGTGTTTGGGTTTTTGACTTTGAGTTTTTGGCGTTCAGCCCTCTGCTCTCCACCTTGCCCATAAATCGGCCCAGCCTCGAGCAAGGTGTTATATGAACACTGCCCTCTCATACAAAACCGCTAAGATACCTTGTGGTGAAAAGATGAGACGCAGAGCATGGATTACGGTAGTTATCGTGGGTGGCGTGCTGGCTGCCCTGGTGTATGCCCAGTTGTCGCGGCCCTCAGCCGATGCCTTCGCGCGTAACCCTAACGGGCAGGCCTTTTTCGAGACCTTTCAGGCCATCCAGGATGACTACCTGAACAAGCTCGACCCCAATCAGCTCAACAAGGTGATTGAAGGTGGAATTCAGGGCATGGTAGGGGCACTCAACAACCAGTTCAGCAGCTATGTTTCCCCCGAGGAAGCCAAGAGCGACGAGGAGTTTCGCCGGGGAGAGTTTTTCGGCATCGGCGCAACCTTGGGGCCGGGCGAGGGCGGCAAAGGGGCCACCATCCTGCAACTCATTCGGGGTAAACCTGCCTTCAACGCTGGGATTCAGGTGGGCGACAACATTGTCGAAGTCAATGGCGAGGACGTGAGCCAGCTCAACAGCGGGCAAATTCGTAACAAGATTGTCGGCCCCGACGGCACCAAGGTCACGGTGGGGGTTAAGCGGGCCGGGAGCAACGTAACCCTGCGCTTCGACATGATTCGCCAGCGTATCGAGGTCACGACGGTAACTAAGGGAATGCTGCCCGGAAATATCGGATATGTTTCCCTCGAGACCTTCCAGACTGACAAGGGCAACGACCAACTCACCGCCGCCATCCGCGATCTCAAGGCCCAGGGTGCACAAAAGCTCATCCTCGACCTGCGAGACAACGGGGGTGGGCAGCTTCAGCAAGCCTGCTTGGTCGCCAGCGATTTCCTCAAAGAAGGGCCAATCGTCTTCCAGCGCACCCGCCAGCGCACCCAACTGGTCTGCGAGGCCGACGGCAAGGTGGCCTGGAGCGGGCCGTTGGTAGTGCTGGTCAACCGCAACTCGGCCTCGGCCTCGGAAATTGTTTCTGGGGCTATTCAAGACGACAAGCGCGGCAAAATTATCGGCGAACAGACCTTTGGCAAAGGTGTGGGGCAGTACGTGCGCCCGTTGTCCAACGGTGGCGAGCTGATTTTAGTCACCTTCGAGTGGCTCACCCCACTCAAGCGCGGCATCCAGAAAAAAGGCATCACTCCCGATGTGGTGGTGCAAGACAACCGCTTCCAAACCCCGCTCTCCTTCGAGGGAACTGGGGCCAAGCCGGGTGATACGGTCACCATGTCCATCGGTGGACAGACCTTCACCGCCAAAGCCAACGACCAGGGCAAGTTTACTTTTAGCCAGCCGCGCCCTGTTCCAGTCGTTGCAGCCCAGCCAGGGCAGGCCGTGCTGGACTTGGAGAAAGATGCCATCTTGAAGCGAGCGGTGGAGGAACTGAAGTAAACCGCTCCATCAGGGTTTTCATAAACACTGCACCCACTGGGTGCAGTGTTTCATTATCGCGCCTCCCTGATTGTTGCCGCCCAGAAAGCGATATTGTCTTCAAAACCTATCAGTTATCCTCAGCCAGACAAGCCTTATGGAGGGTCTTCTTCCAACCTCAGAACGATGAATCCTCTGCCCCGCAGGTCGAAACTGGACTTTTGCAGGAAGTCTAGAGCGCTCTAAACCTTCAAAACCTCGGCTTGTTCCCGCAGACGGGCAATTAGTGGGCGCAGCAAGTCACGCTTGAGCTTCAGGCTTTGCCGATTGACGATTAAGCGGGCTGAGGAATGGGCCAGCACCTCGACCTCGGTCAACCCATTGGCCCGAATGGTGGCCCCCGTCGAAACCAAATCCACGATGGCATCGGCCAGGCCGGTAATGGCCGCAAGTTCGACGTTTCCGGCCAACTCGATGACATCGGCCACCATGCCCTTTTCGCGCAGCACCCTGGCGGTGAAATTGGGGTACTTGGTGGCAACCCGGCGTACCGGCTCGCTCACGCCGGTCAAGCGAATCAGGGATAGCCGACAGATTCCGCTGCGCAAATCTACCGGTTCGTAGACATCACGTCCCGATTCCAACAGCACGTCCTTGCCCACGATGCCCACATCGGCGATGCCTAAGTCCACGTAGGAGGGGACATCGTGGTTACGCAGCTCGAGCAGGGCTATCTTCCCGGCTTCCCCGTGCAACAGGGCCCGCTCGTCGCCAAAAGGCGGCAGCTCCAGGCCCGCAGCACTCAAAGCTCCGTACCCATCACTAAAGTTGCGTCCTTTAGGGAGGGCTACGACCAGTGCATAACGTCCTTGAATCATGGTTGCCTCGAGGGATTCAGCATCAATAGAGCTTTATCGCGGTTTGCGCTATTTTTATCGGAGTGGAGAGCCCTATCCTTTCTGAAAACCGCTCTAACCCACATGTAACCCAGTTTACGACCAGAAAACCGCTTTGACACCAGGAGATGCCCAAAAAAAGGACGAGAGATATCCTCTCGTCCCCAGGCCAGCCAAGTATGTATATGTGCGTTTAGGGCATTTGGCTGGATGTTCCCTCTGGTCTAAAATTCCTCGTCCCATTGCACAATGGTTTCGCTGGTCAGGCCAGGGTTGGGCTTGGCGGTTTTGGCGGGTTGTCCTGGCAGGGTGGGGTTGGTTGGCTGGGAAGACTGGGAGGTGCGTCGGTTTTGGAGTAACCCAAACTGGGTGGCGATACCGCGCAGGCCCACGATAGCAAAGCCTACGGCCAGGAAGAGGGTCAGACCCCAGAAAAGTTGGGTTACTAGGTTTTGCTCAATGGAAAGGTTGGCAAGGGTGTTGAACAAAGCAACCCCGTACTGCGAAGCCAAAAGCGCGCCAATGTAGGATAGGCCCTCCACCATCGCGGGCAGCAGCAAGAAGAAGAAAGCCAGCCCCAGATAGCGCCAATACAGGTTGCGCCCCCCGAAGGTGAGCCCCAGCAGATACAGTGGGAAAATCGAGAGCAGACCAGCCAGGATGAACAAAAAAGCCCTGGGGATGCCCAGAGTGGTTTGCAGCAGCCCCACCTCGAGGGCATGGAAGCTACCCAGGCTCTGGCCTTGCAGGGTCAGGCTGTTTTCCAGCAGTTCCCCGCCCAGTATCGAGAAATCGGTGGTACGCAGCCCCGCTGCGTTTTGGGCGATGTCGAAGATGCGCACGGTGCGCTCGGCCAAGGAGGGGTTGATGGCCTGAATCACTGGCTGGATGGCTACTCGGTAACGAGCATCAATTTGGCCGAGGAGGGTTTTGGCAGCCATGCTCTGACCATTTTCAAAGCGAACCTGGGCCTCGAGCAGATTGCCCCGCAAATCGAGCAATACCCGCTTCCACTCGTCCAGGCTGGTGATGCCTGCGGCCCCAACTTGCCGGGCTACTATCTGGGCCTTAGTAGGGTCTTTGATCAAGGGGGTCAGGTCGCTGAGCAACCTGTTGTCGGTCACAGCGATAGAAGGGGTCTTGGGGGCTGCTAGGGACAGGGCTTGGGGCTTGGTGGGTTGGGCCTTGGCCGCTACTACCAGGGGTGCTTTCGCGGCTTCTTTGGGCTTGACAGGCCCGCTTTGGGGAGCAGGGGGGAGGTTTAAACTAACCCCCCCGGAGGCGGGGGGGTTAGCCGCCACTTGAGGGGCGGTACTTCGCTTATTGCTTTGGGCCGGAGCAACGCTCTTGAGAAAATTCTGAGCCTGGGTACTCAGGGCTTTGGCATCGCTTTTGAAGCTGTCCAAGTTGCCACTGGAGAGCTTGCTCAGAGCATCTACGAAGGCTTTTGCATGAAGACCTCGAGCCTTGGGGGAGTCCTGAACCACCAGATACAGCGCGTAGGCTCGAGTGGCCTCGAGGTAGGCCTGGCTGGCGCTGGTCTGGGTCTGAGCGCGTCCCAGGGCGTTAACAATCCCCTGGGCATAGGTACGCTCGAAGAAGCGACGCAGATTGTCGAGGTTGTTGGCTTGCGCTAGGGCTGTGACCTGGGGTGCGAGGCTGTCGGGCAGACCACTCGCCGACAACACTTTGGGCAGCAGGGCGGCTGCATCTTGGGGTTTGCCTCCAGCCAGTGCAGTAAAGTAGGCATCGTAGAGGGCTTTGCCCAGAATAGCCTTGATAAACTGCACCCTGGCCGACAAATCGGTGCTGCTTTTTCTGGACAGGGCCTGTTTGGCATCAGCTAGTGATTGCAGCACCCCCTCGCGGAGTACCGGGGGCAGGTCGGTGGCTCCCTCGCGGAAGCGGTTCTCGGCATCGGTCAGCACCGAGAGGGCTTGCACGGGGTTGCTGCTTTGTAGTGACTGCACCTTGTCCAGCGAGGGTGCAAGCTGGTCGTAGAGGGTGGCCACTGGAGCTGCTATAACCCAGCTCAAGAGAGCGATAACCGCAAACCAACGCTTCATCAAGATAACCTCCCTTTCAAATCTTCTTTGGTGGCTTCTATTTTGCCCAGGTGATATAGAAGCTGGCCCAGATTGGCTTCTGCTCGAGCGAGTACCGCCAACCAGCTATGGTCGAGGGGACGAAGTACGACTTGAGCCTCTCCGAGGACAGTGTAAAACAACCGGTAGCCCGACTTTAGGGCAAGTAACCGGTGACTCATCGCCAACAAGGCCACCAGGTTGCCTGGCTGCCCTGCCAGACGACTTTCCAGGCCATAAGGCGTTTGCAGTACCACCCCCGTCACCCCCTCCTCTCGAGCCAGCTCTAAGACTAACTCCTGACGAACGAGCGGGTTGGAGAGACGGACGTATTCGGTGGTAATCTCGAGGGTCGGAAAAACCGGGATGGGAAGAGGGGTTTCTACTGCTGCGGATTGTTTCTTCAGCTCCTGTACCAGGGCTTGCAGGGGTGGAATCAAGCGACCCATCGGCAAAATCTGCGCCAGTTCGCGCTGCAAAGGGCCTTCGATGAGTTCGGCCCAGCCTTTGGGGGTCAGGTCGGCAGTTTTGGTCTTGCCCAAAGCCCGCTGCAAGAGGTTAACCGCCGCTCCCCTCGAGACGATTTGCGCCAGCGCCTCTACAACTCTGCTTTGAATATCCAGACCCGCTTTAGTCATAACACTCTGCCCACTTGCGATTATAGTGAAGCCCTTGTCATTTGCTGGGTCATCTTGTACCATACCGGTTGCCCTGAGACGGGCCGCGCCAGTTTGCTTTTGTTGGGGCGTCGTCTAACGGCAGGACTACGGTCTCTGGATCCGTCAATCGTGGTTCGAATCCACGCGCCCCAGCCAGTTGTATTCGTCAGGTGCGGCGAATACAAGGCAAAACAAAAGCCAAGCTGCTGAAGCCATTTCAGCCTTGGCCCCATCGACTAGTGGTCAGGTCACCGCTCTTTCACAGCGGCGGCAGGGGTTCGAGTCCCCTTGGGGTCACCAGAAAACTCCCGGTGAAAGCCGGGAGTTTTGCTATAGGGCGGAGGACAAGACGCAATACGTCGAACGCCAAAAGCAAAATATAAAAGGGCCTTAAAGCTACACCAGGACGACACAATTGCTTTATCGAGAAACATCGTCCAGGACGCAGTTGGTTTTTTTGATTTTGACTTTAAGCCTTCAGCTTTCGGCTTTAGATGTTCGACCTTCGACGTTTTTGCCTTTGGCGCTAGCCGTTCGACGGTTAGCTCTCTGCCCTGGGGATTTTTCGTCACCTTGATTACTTCAAAAAATAAAGCCAGGTTGTATCCTGGAATTGGTGAGGCTCAGGGCCTTGAGGTGTCTAGATGAGCGATATATACGATGTGGTCATCATGGGGGGGGGGCCAGCGGGTCTGACCGCGGGCATCTATGCTGGGCGGGGCAACCTCCGCACGGTTATTCTGGAAAAAGGGCTTCCCGGTGGGCAAATCGCCCAGACCGATGAGGTAGAAAACTATCCGGGCTTTCCCGAGGCCATCAGCGGCCCCGAGCTTTCCGAGCGGATGGTACAGCAGGCCAAGAAGTTCGGGGTGGAAATCCTGATGGAAGAGGTGCAATCCCTCGAGAAATCCGCACCCGGCTTCATAGTCAAGGGCTACGAACAAGACTACTTGGCCAAGGTGGTTATCCTGGCCACCGGAGCCAACCCCAAAACCTTGAATATCCCCGGTGAGGACAAGTTTTATGGGCGCGGGGTTTCGACCTGTGCGACCTGCGACGGCTTCTTTTACCGGGGCAAGGAAGTGGTGGTGGTGGGTGGGGGCGACGCAGCAGTGGAGGAGGGGATGTTCCTGACTAAATTCGCCTCCAAGGTCACGCTAATCCACCGCCGGGCCGAGTTGCGGGCCAACAAGACTGCCCAGGCCAGGGCTTTTGCCAACCCTAAGATGAGCTTTATCTGGAACAGCGCCGTAGAAGAGGTACTGGGCCAGGAAACCGTGACCGGAGTACGGGTCAAAAACCTAGAAACCGGCGAATCCTACATCCACAAAACCGACGGCATCTTTATCTTCATCGGACACTCGCCCAACACCAGCTTCCTAAACGGCATGGTGGCCCTACGACCCGATGGCTACGTGGATGTCAAAGACGAAATCTACACCTCTCAGCCGGGGATTCTGGCCGCCGGTGACGTGGCCGACCCCATCTATCGTCAGCTCACCACCAGCGTAGGGGCTGGTACGCGGGCCGCCATGGTGGCCGAGAAATATATCGCCGAGCACGAAGAGCCGCAGTCCGAAGCCGCCAAAAACCTCCAAGCCGTAGGTAAGGCCTGGCTCAACGAATAGTGGGAAGCCAACATAGCCTCCACCTCGTACAATAGTTCGGTGCGTTTGCGCCTTACCTCTGGCAGTGCTCTGGCCCTGCTCATGAGCGGAATTATCGGGGCCGCACCCGGAGCAGTAATCCCCCAGTGGCAGCACGATTTCTCGGTCAGCCGGGAGGTGGCCTGGTATTTCAACTTGTTTTTTGTGGGGGGCCTGCTGGGCACTTTTTTAGGTAGCCGGATGCGCCTGCGCCATCCCTGGTTTCCCCTGGCCCTGGTCTCCGAAGGTCTGGGTTTGCTGTTGGTAGCCTTTACCCCGCTGTTTGGGGGAATTTTGCTGGCAGCTCCCCTGCTGGGCTTGGGGCTTTCGGTATGCAACTTTCATGGTAACACCTTGCCTGGCGAACTTTATGCCAAGGGGCGCTTGGTGGTGCTCAACCGTATCAATGCCGTGTTTGGAGTGGGGGCAGTGCTGGCTCCATTGCTGCTCACGCTGCTGCCCTGGCGGGTGGGCTATATCCTTTTTGCCGGGGTGGCCTTAATCACCGCCGCCCTGTTATGGAAAGCCCCACCACCGGTGCTCGGGGCCCATTCCAAGGCTAAAGGTCAGGTGCGCCTGCTCCCGCTCATCTTGATAACCTTCGTGGCCTATGTGGCCCTAGAAGTGGTGCTGGCTACTTTTTCTGGGATTTACCTGCGCCATCTGGGCTACGATGCCCGCTTGATTGGGGTGCTGCTTTCGGTTCACTGGGTAGTTTTCTCTATCGGGCGGGTCACGCTTTCTGGCTTTATCGCCCAACGGACGATAAACAAACTCGGGATTCTGGCGACCCTAGCCACCCTGGCCGTAGGGGTTTATTTCGTGCCGCCCCTGGCGGTGTTATTTCCCCTGACCGGCTTTCTAATTAGCCCTATTTTTCCCACCCTCTACGGTTTTACCCAGATCAGGGTAGGTTATTTTGCCCTGGCTTATGTTTTTTATTTTGCCTCGGCGGGGGCCAACTTGATTCCAGGTGCATTTGCCCTGCTCCCGGCTGCGGCGATTCCCCTAGGTATCCTGAGCATTGCCGGGATCCTGGTTCTGCTGATTCAAATCTTAGGCAAGCAAAGCCAAGTGGCCCAGCACACCCCAGAGGCGGTACTCAAGTGAAACCCCTAGCAGCCCTGCTCTTTGACCTTGACGGAACCCTGACCGACACCGACCACCTACACGAGCAAGCCTGGATTGAGGCCTTGCTGCCCTATGGTATTCAGGCCGACCACGCCTACTATCAGACCCACGTCAGCGGCAAGCTCAACCCGGATATCGTGGCCGACATTCTGCCGCAGCTCTCTAAAGCTCAGGGCGAAGCTTTTCTCCAAAGCAAGGAAGTTCGTTTTCGCCAGATGGCGAGCAATCTCCCACCGATTCCGGGGTTGGGACGAATATGGCCTTGGGCCCAGGAACAGAGCCTGGGTCTGGCCCTGGTTACCAACGCTCCCAAAGCCAACGTAGAGCACATGCTCGAGATGCTGGGGTTGCAGTTCGAGACGGTAATTATTGCCGAAGAACTGGCGGCGGGTAAGCCCCACCCCCTGCCGTATCGGACGGCCCTCGAGACCCTGGGTATCACCGCAGACCAAGCTATCGCCTTCGAGGATTCCCCCTCGGGCATCCGTTCGGCGGTGGGCGCAGGCATTCGCACCGTGGCCCTGACCACTGGTCACAAAATTGAAGGTCTGGAAGCTGCTGGAGCCACCTTGGTAGTGAAGGATTTCAACGACCAAAAGCTATGGGACTGGTTGGATAAGCAGCGCCAATAGCCAAAACTGCCACACTTATAATTCTACGTCCAGGATGACGAAATTTCCTTATACCAGCCTCACAAAGATAGCATTCAAAACTTTTTAGAGGCCCAGCTTGGTGAAGCCGAGTAGACTCCGTCCAAGGGGGGGTATCGCCCTCCGCTGTGCGGATAACTTCCAGTCGGGTTAGATACTCACCGAACGGTGACTTTCTAACCGAACTTGATATAAAAACTAGGAATATCTCAGCAGTCGCAGTTGCACCAAGATTAAGGCTCGAGAAGACGTTTCGGACATCGTTTCTAACTACCGCGTAAACTCAGGTAAACTGGGAAAACGCATAGCTGATATACTCCAAAGGATATTTGACAAATATCCCTAGGGGATATATCTTGCTGTTTAGGAGGTTGGATCGATGCTGTTTAAACAAATCTATGAGGAAGGTTTAGCCCAAGGCAGCTACTTTATCGGTTGCCAGGCCGAGAACACGGCTATCGTGGTAGACCCCAGGCGGGATATTCAGGTCTATTTGGAAGAAGCGCAAAAGAACGGGATGCGAATAGTTGCCGTCACCGAGACCCACATCCACGCCGACTATCTTTCCGGAGCCCGCGAACTCACCAGGGCTACCGCCGCCAAACTGTACCTTTCCGATGAGGGAGATGCCGACTGGAAATACGGTGCGCTGGAAGGTTTCAACTACCAACCGCTCAAAGATGGCGACGAAATCAAGCTGGGCAACATCACCCTCACCGCAGTGCATACCCCCGGTCATACCCCAGAACATCTCAGTTTTTTGGTCAAGGACGGGGCTGCAGCCAATGAGGCAGGCTTTTTCCTGACCGGCGATTTTGTTTTTGTGGGGGATATTGGTCGCCCAGATTTGCTGGAAGAGGCGGCGGGCCTTCAGGGTACGGCGGAGCCTGGTGCCCAGCAGATGTTTGCGAGCCTTAAACGGAAGTTTTTGAGTCTGCCCGACTACGTGCAGGTCTGGCCCGGTCACGGGGCGGGGTCGGCCTGCGGCAAAGCCTTGGGCGCGGTCGCCAGCACTACCGTGGGGTACGAGCGGCGGTTCGCCTGGTGGGCCGATTATCTTCGCACCAATGACCAAAAGGGCTTCGTCAAAGCGTTGCTTTCAGGCCAACCCGAAGCCCCTAGCTACTTTGCCCAGATGAAGCGACTCAACCGTGATGGCATGGCAATCCTGGGCGATTTGCCCCAGCCGCACAAGTTCACTCCAGCCCAGTTTCAACAAAAGCTAGCCCAGGGAGCCGTTCTGGTGGACACCCGCGACAAGCTGGCTTTTGCTGGAGGGCATATTCAGGGCTCGAGGAATCTTCCGGGTAACAAAAGCTTTTCTACCTGGGCCGGTTGGCTGCTGCCCTACGACCAACCGCTGGTGTTGCTGGCGGGCGATGAGCAGGTGGGCGATTTGGTTGCCAAGTTGGTGCGCATTGGGCTAGATAGGGTGGTGGGATATATCCCCCGCCTCGAGGGCTATGCCGAGGGTGAGCTCGAGACCGTCCCCCAAATCACCGCTGCCCAGGCTAAGGCCCTATGGGAAAAAGGAGAAGCTCGAGTTTTGGACGTGCGCGCAGCGGATGAATACCAAGCCGGGCACATCCCTGGAGCGCAGAACATCCATGCTGGGCGAGTGATACAAAACCTGGCCGGGATTCCCAGAAACGTTCCTGTCATCGTTCACTGCCTGGGGGGGGATCGCTCCTCCACGGCCATTAGCGCCCTGCGCTCGGTGGGGTTCGATAACCTGATTAATTTGACCGGGGGTATTCGGGCCTGGCAACAAGAAGGTTATCCAACCCAGAAAGGCCCATCCCATCAGCCCGTGGGGGTATAAGGATACGGAGAAACTATGTTGACCCAAACCAAAGATATCAGCCCCCAAGAGGCCCAGCAACTCTTTCAGCAGGGTGTCCTGTTTGTAGATGTGCGCGAGGTGGAAGAGTTTGCTCAGGCCCGTATCCCCAATGCTCAGTTGCTGCCCCTCTCGGAGTTTGCCGGGCGGTCTCGTGAGCTGCCCAGCGATAGCCCGGTGGTGCTTTACTGCCGCAGTGGCAATCGCAGTTCCCAAGCCATCACTTGGTTAGCAGCCCAGGGGTACAGCAATCTGCTCAACCTGGATGGAGGCATCCTGGCCTGGTATCAGCAGGGTTTTGCCCTGGATACTCAGCCGGTAGAAGCTACCTATACCGATACCGCCTTCACCGAACTCACACCCCACCAAGCCCAAACCTGGCTTAGCCAGGGAGCCTATGTGGTGGATGTGCGTGAGCCTTACGAATACGCCCTGGGACACCTGCCAGGTGCAGTCAATATTCCATTGGGGCGGTTCATTTCCGAGGTGGGCAAACTGCCCAAAGACCAAAAGCTGGTAATGGTCTGTGCATCGGGTGGACGCTCCTCCCAAGCCGCCGAATATCTCATCGGAAAGGGTTTTGATGCAAAGCTGGTGGGCAACCTCGAGGGGGGTACCTATGGTTGGATGAGTGTGGGCCTGGGGGTCGAACGATGATCGGCTGGCTGACCAAGCTGCTCGGTGGTGGGCCGGTGGGCCGCCTTAGCCCTGCCGAGGCCCAGGCTAAAGTCAAAGATGGAGCACTGATGATAGACGTGCGAACTCCGCTCGAGCGCAAGGAGGGTAAGATTCCCGGCTCGCAAGCCCTACCTCTAGAAACCCTGACCTCTGGCTGGGAAAAACTGCCCAAAGATAAAGAGATTATCTGTCAGTGTCGTAGTGGCAGCCGCAGTGCCAGTGCGGCTCGTTTTCTGGCGGGCAAGGGTTTCAAGGTCTACAACCTGGCAGGAGGCATCCTGGCCTGGAAAGCAGCAGGTCTGCCGGTCAAGTAATCGCTAATGAAGGCCGCGATAAAAGGATGTGGGTGGGGCTTTGGCATGGATAGGTGCGCTCTTGATCGGCCTCTCGCTGGGGATGTTGGGTTCGGGAGGGTCTATTCTCACGGTTCCGGTTCTGGTTTTTTGGGTAGGCGAACCGGGCAAGCTGGCAATTGCCGAATCTCTGGCGATTGTGGGTTTGATAGCACTGGTGGGGGCTATCCCTTATGCCCTCAAGGGCCAGGTAAGCTGGTTTCACGTTCTGCTTTTTGGACTGCCGGGCATGGTTGGAGCCTATCTGGGAACCTATGTCTCGAGGTGGATTCCGGCCGTCTGGCAACTGGGGTTGTTCGCCGTGATCATGCTGATTGCGGCCTACAGGATGTTTCGCCCGCCTAAGGCGGAAGCCGTCCCACACCCACGACCGGTCTGGAGAATCATGCTGGATGGTCTGTTGGTGGGCGGCCTGAGCGGGGTGGTAGGGGTAGGGGGTGGATTTTTGATCGTGCCTGCCCTGGTGCTGCTCGGGGGCTTGCCCATATCCCTGGCCGTGGGCTCGAGCCTGGTGGTCATTGCCATGAACTCCGCCAGTGGGTTTTACAAATACCTACATTTGTTGCCTGAGCAGGGCTATGCAGTCAACTGGTATTTGGTAGGGCTATTTGCGGGCCTGGGAATTATGGGTAGCTTATTGGGGCGACGCATCGGGAGTGTCATTCCCCAACTCGCTCTACGGCGAGGATTTGCTGGCTTTTTGTTGCTGATGGGAAGTTTCATCCTCTGGCAAAATTTGCATAAGCTGCTATAGGACTGAGCTACTCGAGTAAGCTACATACATACCCTACCGGGCTAAATAAACTGCATTACTGCCCCGGTTTCCTCGACACCAAGCCATTTGCCTTCTATATCCCCTGGGGATATACTAAATGAAATGCTCTAAATGAGCGAAAGGAAACTCCGATGGAAAAGTTACTTCCCGACAAAATCCGCAAACAGGTACAAGAGGTTTTGGATACCCTGCAACAACCCGTAGAGATAGTGGTGTTCAAGAGTTCGTTGGTCGCAGTGGCTAATCAAGGTGAGGTAGGCTTACAGGATGAAACCCTGGCCTTGCTGCGCGAGGTAGCCGAGCTGAGCGACAAGGTCGAAATCAAAGAACGCTCCTTGCTCACCGATCCCGAAGCGCAGGAGCTGGGTCTCTCCTATGCGCCCACCTTGCTGTTTCGTGAGCAGGGCTCCAAGCGCTCGAATATCCGTTTTTTGGGGCTGCCCAGTGGGTACGAGTTCAGTACCTTGCTCGAGACCTTGCTGATGCTGAGCAACGGGCATAGCGATCTGGGCGAGCGCAGCAAGGGTGAGCTGGAGAAATTACAAACCCCGGTCAAGATGCAGGCTTTTGTTACCCCGACTTGTCCTTACTGCCCCAAGGCAGTGTTGGCCTCCTTCAAGCTGGCCTACCATAGTCCCCAGGTGATCGCCGAAGGCATCGAGGCCAACGAATTTCCTCACCTCTCGAGGCAATTCCGCATCTCCGGCGTTCCCGACACCATCATCACCGGGGAGCGCCAAGAGCGGGTGCTGGGTGGGCAGCCTGATAGGGCTTTTGTGGAGGCAGTGCTCAAGGCCGGAGCTGTCGCAACGATGGGGCTACATTGATGGAGCGGGTGCGTTCCTTGGTGGGTTGCCGCCCGCAACGGTTTTCACTTTGCCGGGTGGCTCCTTGGCTACTGGTGGGCCTGGCGGTGCTACTGATGCTCACCAGTTGTGCGCCCAAGCTGGGCTATAAAAACGTGAGTGTGCAAGAACTTCAGTCTGCTAGCGAGCCTAACCGGATCGTGCTGGACGTGCGCCAGCCGGAAGAATACCTCAGCGGCCATGTCCCTGGCGCACGCTTGCTACCTTTGGGTGAGGTGTCGCTCAAGGCCAGCGGACTCTCTAAAAACGTGCCTATTTACGTGATTTGCCATAGTGGCAACCGCTCCCAGCAAGCCAGCCAAACCCTGGCCCAGCTTGGTTTTAAGGATATACGCAACGTACAGGGCGGTATTTTAGCCTGGCAATCGGCAGGCTATCCCCTCGAGCGATGAGGCTAACCCCCGATGCTCTGTTGTTAGGGCCACTGGCTCTGAGCTGGCCTGACCTGGCCTTGCTGCTGGGTGTGGGGGCCTTCACCAGTCTGACTGCAAGGAAGGGGTTGAAGGCCAAGGCTGGGTGGGTGCTGCTGGTTACACTGCTGGGCGCACGGCTGGGTTTTGCCCTGGAACATTACAGCAGTTGGCCCAATCCTCAGGCGGCACTGCTGGCGACCCTGGATATTCGTAGCGGTGACTGGAACTGGTTGCTGGGGTTGTTGGGGGGCTTGGCTATGGCGGTTCTGCTGCTACGGCAAAAGGCTATCGCCCTGTTGGTTGCGGGGGTGGTTGCAGTGGCGATAGCGGTGTTGCCCCTGGGCATCCAGCGAAGTCTGAACCACTCAGCCCAGCCTGGCTTAGGTGGGCAGCTCGAGGCCAAGACCTTGGAATACCTCGAGCCTGGCCTGACCCAACCTATGCCCGTGCGTTGGGGTGACTTACCCAAACCGATGTTGGTTAATGTCTGGGCTACTTGGTGTCCGCCGTGCCGCGCCGAGATGCCTTTGCTAGCTGAGTATCAGCAAAAAGGTTATCCTATCGTCTTGCTCAATGCGGGTGAAACTTGGGGAGCGGTAAAGAGCTTTTTGCAAGAAAGAAGCCTCTCCACTCGGGTCTTCTTGGATAGCCAGGGCTTGCAGCAAGATTTTCAGGTAAGCGGTCTACCCACCACTTTGCTCATTGGCACAGATGGACAAGTTCACGCACGTCACCTGGGGCCACTCAACCGAGTCCAACTCGAGCTGCTGCTCAGACAACATCGCTACCCTGAAAACTTGCATTAAGGGCAGTATGCAAGGGGGATACATCGAGATGCGGCTTG
>JADMIM010000092.1 GCA_015478585.1 Thermaceae bacterium
GTTTCGAACAGATCGTGATTGTGGGCCACCTGCCCGATCTAAAGCCGATACAGGCAGCACTCCAGCGGGTCTGGCAGTTTTATCAAGTTGAGCCTAGGCCCATTATCCCCAAGCGTTCGGGGTGGGCCACGGCGTTTGGGGCAGCCTTGGCAGCGGAGAAGCAATGAGCACTGAGCTTTTGACTTCACAGCTCTCTGTTTCCCCTTTCCCGCATTACACAGCTAACCAGCCCGGCGCTGTACAATTCTCGCAGTGAGCTTTATGGCCAGACCTGAGGGTATGCGCGTGGGTTACGACCCCGAGAACGAAACCGAGGTAGTGTCGCTGTATTTGGGCGATGGTAACGAAAACCATCTGGTAGTCAATGCCTTCGACCTGGCAGGGGCCATGGTGCAGCTCGAGGAAGGCTACGTTCAAGACCCCTTCTTCAGCGCGATGGAAGGCGAGGGTTTGGGCGGTGTGGCCGGGGAGAGCGACGAAAGCCCGGACAGCGACCTTGGCCTCGAACCGAGTCGCTCCACCGAGGAGTCGTATCTGGCCGCCGAGGTCGAAACCTTGGAGCCCGCTGGGGTGATGCTGTTGCGCCGGGTCAATTACGAAGGCAACGATACCCTGGAAATCACCGGCCCGGACGGGGCAGTTTATACCTTTAGCTACAACCAGGTGGTGAAGTATTTCCGTCCGATTCTGCCGCGATAGAAGGGCCAACTTTTGTCTGTTTTAGATGTCCCTAAGACATGGTCATTGATTTCTCGGCTATAAATCGGCATTCTTCGATGCTCTGAAATCCCCTGCTATCCACTCGCGCCAAACTCCCCAGACCGCCAGGGTATTTCCTGCAACACCCACGAGTTGCCGTCGGGGTCGCTGAAGCGGGCATATTTCACGCCTCTGCCCTGCTCCTCCATGGCGCTCACCCCAACCCCTCGAGCCAAAAGCGCCTCCCGCGACTTTCCTGTGTCTGCCACGACCAAGTGCAGTGCCTTGACCGACCCTGGCCCCATCTTTGAAATCTCCCCCATCCCACTTCCAATGACGATAGAACACGCCGACCCCGGCGGGGTGAGTTGGACGATTCGGACGGTATCACCCACTCGAGTATCGTGGTCGGCTTTAAATCCGAGCTTATCCACATAGAAAGCCTTGGCGCGGTCAATGTCGGAAACCGGTACGGGTACGAGCTCGAGCCACATTTCCGGGACGGGGGATAAGGTTGCTTCGGGCACAAGTACCTCCTTTTCAAACTTTCTGCTCAGGCACGCTGCCGCGCGTAGTACAGAAAAATCTGTCCAGAAGGGAATGTTTTTGAGTCAAGGAGTTTGAGGTTTACCCTCTCCTTGAACAGCGCAAGCCCCTCCCCAAGTGCTACAGGATGAATCCCCAGCCAATACTCGTCAATCAAATCGTGTTTCATGCACTCCTGGGCAATGCTGGTGCTACTCATGATGAGGAGGTTCTTCCCTGACCGCCCTTTGAGCCTCGAGACTTCCCCCGCAACATCGCCTCCCACCAGCCTCGAGTTCTGCCACTGGGCCTTCGCCAAGGTTTTGGAGAACACCACCTTGGGCACCTCGTCAAGCCAACGCGAAAATTTGATATCGGTTTCTGTCGAAGCAGGATTATTCACCACGCTGGGCCAGTAGCTACCGAAGCCCACATAGTTTTTGCGCCCGAGCAACACCGTATCTATAGTGCTGAACAGGTCAACTTTCATCTTCCATTGGTCTGGGTCGAGCCTGAACCAATCAAACTCCTCGTTGGGGCCTGCATAAAAGCCGTCCAGGGTTAGCTCGAGCTGCATAATCAGTTTTCGCATTTGGGCTCTCCTTTGGCTCCAGCACTAACTTCTGGAGTATGGCTATGTTAGCCAAAGCTGGGCGCGAGAGTCTTGTAAGAAATGGCAAGGTTGTAGCGGTCGTGATCGTCACTGCCACCTAAAAACCGTTGTTATTCTGAGCCTGCCTTTGGCGAAGAATCTGATAGGCTAACCGGCTCATTACGTATCGGGCATTTCAGTACATCAGATTCTTCGTCGCAAAGGGCGCGACTCAGAATGACACTCGAGGTGATTTTGTAAGTTTTGGGACACAGGATTGCTTTTGAACTACTCAATGCTCGAGCCGACGATTTGCGCAGGCGTGTGCCCAATCCACTGCTTGAGCGAGCGGGTCAGGTGCGGCTGGTCAAAATAACCAAGCTGATAACCGGTGTCCGAGATAGAAACCCCTTGCCGCAAAAGCACCTCCGCCCGCTTGGCCCGTTCGACCTGGCGGATATGGTTTTGCGACAATCCGGTAGCCTGCAAGAAACGATGCCGCAAGGTGCGAGGCGATATTTCTGGCAGTTGATTTTGAAGGGCGGCGCTCACCACTGGGTCATTTGCCAACACATCGGTTCGCACTAGCCGGTCAACAAAAGTATCGGCGTTCTCGAGGTTGGGGAGTTGCCAGGCTGAACCTTTCAGCCAAAAACGTTTGCCCGGTGCTTCGGGTAGAGTGGTTTCTGTGTTCAGGAAGGTTTTTAGGGGCAAATGAGGTATGAAAGTGCCTAACTTGAATCTAATCCACAGAATCTCTGCGCCTTCAGGGTAAGCGATGCGGCCCGAGGTCTCCCAAGGCCCGACGATCAGGAACCGCGCGGTGCTCTGGTATTTTGTGATGACCATATGCCAACGGGGTTCTGCAGGGCGGATGGAAAAACCGGCGCTCGCGGTATGGCCCTGTATGACCGTCTCAACATAAGGCGAATCCAGCCAGCGCTCCTCGAGGAGGATGCTCATATTTGCCCTCCACAGACAGTTTTGCACCCTATCCATTTCTTTTCAAGGCCGTAGGCGGTGCGTCTTACCTTTGGCTTTATCCTGAGAACCATGCGCATCACCAGCACCCACAACCCCCGCATCAAGGCCGTGGCCCAACTCAAGGAGCGCAAAGGCCGCGAACAAGCAGGCCGGTTTTTGATTGAAGGTGCTAGAGAAATCGCTCGAGCCCTGGCGGCAGAAGTCCGCCTCGAGACCGTCTTGATCTCCGACAGCCCTCTGAGCCTCGAGGAACGCCAGGTTTATGCCAATTTGGCTCGAGTCGAGCGACTGGAAATCCTCGAGGTTTCCGAGTCGGCGATGAAAAAACTCAGCAGCCGCGAAAACCCGGCGAACCTGATTGCAGTGGGTCAAATTCCCAACCACTCGCTCGCGGCTTCTGAACCTTCTAAAAACGCCCTGATTTTGGTCGCGGTGGGGCTCGAGAAGCCCGGCAACTTAGGGGCGGTGCTGCGCTCGGCGGATGCCGCCGGTGCCAGCGCCGTTTTGGTGGCGGGCGGTGTGGACTTATACAATCCGCAGGTGATTCGCAACAGTACCGGAGCAGTTTTCTCACTGCCCACGGTGGCGGCTTCCGAAGAGGAAGTTTTGCTTTGGCTACGGCAGCACCACATTCCATTGGTGGTCAGCACCCCGCACACCGACACCCTGTTCTGGCAGGCCGATTTGCGCGGCAGGGTCGCTATTGCCGTGGGGCCGGAGCATCAGGGGCTGAGTCAGGAGTGGCTCGAGGCCGCCCAAACCAAAGTCCGAATCCCCATGCAGGGCCAGACCGATAGCCTGAATGTCTCGGTCGCGGCGGCGTTACTGCTATATGAAGCGGCGCGTCAACGCAGCTAAACCTATATAGCCCCAACTGTGCTTGGAGTTCAAGTTTTATACTTTTGATTGAAGAGCAAAACCTGGTATGGACTCCTTTTGACAGCGCTTCTAACTCTTGTAGGCTGTCAGGAACCCATAAAAATAGATTTTGCCAGAGACCCTCGAGTCCTAAGCGGGCAGTGGGTGGGTGAGTTGTTGCAAATCGGGAAGCCGTACAGCAATTTGTCAGTAGACAGCACCGGGCAGCACCTCGTGGCCCTTAAAGGTCAAACCGTTGTCTGACTAGATGCTCACAGGCAAGAGTTGCGTCAGGCCAACCTGCCGACGGATGTCACGTACGGCTATGCCACCAAACTCCTGGTGGATGGCAGTGCAAATGTATGGCTGATACAAGACCATCGCCTCTTGCACTGGGATGCGAGCGGAACGGCCCTACCGCCGTAGAATATATCCGTAGCCGCAGTCAGCCGCGATGCCTCTAGGCTCATCAGCAGAGACGGGCCAAATAGCTTCACCCTTTGGGATCTAAAAAACCAGCAAAAAATTCGAGGGTTCAGCCTACCAGACGATTTTCCGATGAATGACACCGGTGAGCGCTACTGGGGTGCTATCAGTCCTGACCTACAAATCTTGACTTTCGGCAAGTTTCAGAGATCGGGCTTGGCAATCTGAGCAGAGGTTCCACTCTATAACCTCGATGGGCAGCGTATTCAAACCCTGATTGAACATCGAGGTTTCCTCGAGACCAGCGGGTTTGGCGGGTTGGGGATGGGTTTCTCGAGCACTCCATGGCCCCACCCAACAGCTACCCCGAGGTTTTGGAGTTCGGCCCAGAGGGAAAAACTGCGGTGTTCTTCGAGAGCGCCACCTAAAAGCAACCTACGAAACATCGCGCCAATACACCTTCACGGGCACTGCTCAACTCGGCTCTACACCCTATAGCGTCGAAGGCAAGGGCTATTCCGGAGCAGACCTCATACAATCTGCGCCACCCCCAATGTTGGGCTACCAGGCCACTCTGCAAGATGTCCAGGGCGGAAAGCGATACATCACTGGCTATACCAAAGCCGAAAGAAATCCGATTCAAAACTTCTATTACCCTTTGTACCTCACCAACGTGCCTCCTGGCACCAGCGTCCCTCCTTTAACCGACACTGAAACCCGTATTGGCGAACTAAAGCGTAAGTAAACTTGATTCAACCTCACTCAACTCCATAGCTTGTTCTCTTGACAATCTCATGGAGTAGGAGAAATACTATATTCCTGGGTTGACACTCTAAACCCTTGACTGTCAAAGGAGGAAAGAGTATGGCAGAAGTCGCTACCAAGATGAAGCCCTTAGGTGATCGTGTAGTGGTGCAGCGCCTCGAGGAAGAACAAAAGACCCGTGGGGGTATCGTGCTCCCCGACTCCGCCAAGGAGAAGCCCCAGAAGGGCAAAGTGATCGCCGTGGGCAGTGGCCGGGTGCTCGACAACGGCACTAAGGTTGCCCTCGAGGTCAAATTGGGCGATACGGTGCTCTTTGCCAAGTACGGTGGCACCGAGGTCGAGATTGATGGCACCGAGTACATCGTGCTCTCCGAGCGCGACCTGCTGGCAGTGATGTAAAAGGCTGTCGTAGGTCACAGGTTTCGTGTCATACGACAAAAGCCTGACCTGCGACCTGAGACTTGAGACAAGGAGCTTAATATATGGCAAAAGTGCTAGTGTTCGATGAAACTGCCCGCCGGGCTTTGGAGCGCGGGGTAAATGCTGTAGCCAACGCGGTAAAAGTGACCCTTGGCCCCCGTGGGCGTAACGTGGTGCTGGAGAAGAAATTCGGCTCACCTACCATCACCAAAGATGGCGTGAGCGTAGCCAAGGAAGTCGAGCTGGAAGACCACTTGGAGAACATCGGGGCCAAGCTGATCATCGAGATCGCCTCCAAGACCAACGACATCACCGGTGACGGCACCACCACCGCTACCGTGCTGGGCCAGGCCATCGTGCGCGAGGGTTTGCGCAACGTGGCGGCTGGGGCCAACCCCTTGGAACTCAAGCGCGGCATCGAAAAGGCTGTGGCCGCCGCCGTCGAGGACGTGCAGAAAATGGCCGTCGCGGTCAACGACAAGAAGGCCATCCTCGAGGTTGCCAGCGTCTCCGCTAACAACGACATGGAAATCGGCAATCTGATCGCCGATGCCATGGAGAAGGTCGGGCGTGAGGGCGTAATCACTGTCGAGGAAAGCAAGAGCCTCGACACCGAGCTGAACTTTGTGGAGGGCTACCAGTTCGACAAGGGCTACATCTCGCCCTACTTCGTCAACAACTCCGACAGCATGGAAGCCCTGCTTGACGACCCTTATATCCTGATTACCGAGAAGAAAATCGGCAACGTGCGCGAGCTGCTGCCGGTCTTAGAGCAGGTCGCCCAGACCGGCAAGCCCCTGCTGCTGATTGCCGAGGATGTCGAGGGTGAGGCTCTGGCTACGTTGGTGGTCAACCGCCTGCGCGGTACTTTGAACATCGCCGCGGTCAAGGCTCCGGGCTTTGGCGACCGCCGCAAGGAGATGCTGCGTGACCTGGCCGCCATCACCGGCGGTGAGGTTATCAGCGACGACCTGGGCCTCAAGCTCGAGAACGCCACCCTGTCCATGCTGGGCCGCGCCGAGCGCGTGCGCATCAGCAAGGACGAGACCACCGTGGTAGCAGGCAAGGGCAAGAAGGAAGATATCGAGAGCCGCATCAACGGCATCAAGAAGGAACTCGAGACTTCCGACAGCGAGTACGCCAAGGAGAAGCTCCAGGAGCGTCTGGCCAAGCTGGCCGGTGGAGTCGCGGTAATCCGCGTAGGGGCCGCTACCGAGACCGAGCTGAAGGAGAAGAAGCACCGCTACGAGGATGCCCTCTCCACCGCTCGCGCCGCCGTAGAAGAAGGCATCGTGCCAGGCGGTGGGGTAGCCCTGCTGCGGGCTGCCAACGCGGTCAAGACCCTGATCAAGAGCCTCGAGGGCGATGAAGCCACCGGAGCCAAGATCGTGTTGCGCTCGCTGGAAGAGCCCGCCCGTCAGATTGCCGCCAACGCTGGCTTCGAGGGCAGCGTGGTGGTCAACCAAATTCTCGGCAAGAAAGAGAAAAACTACGGCTTCAACGCCGCTACCGGCGAGTACGGCGACATGATGAACTGGGGCATCGTAGACCCCGCCAAAGTGACCCGCACTGCCCTGCAAAATGCCTCTTCGATTGGCTCCCTGATCCTCACTACTGAGGCCGTGGTAGCCGACAAGCCCGAGCGTGAAAAAGCTCCGGCCATGCCCGCCGGTGGTTCCGGTATGGGCGGAGACATGGACTTCTAAGAAAGCTGAAAGCCAAGGGCTCGAGGAAAATCCTCGAGCCCTTTTTGTCGTGCCTGATTGGAAAATAGAGTTCATGATGCTGTGGGCAAACATCTGCTTTTGTATACCAACCAACTGGCTCGAGCAAGGTCTAGAAAACCGTTCTATCGCGGTTCTCTGAATTTTGCCGCCGCCAGGGGCGCAAAATATCAGATAGGTACAGTCAATAAGCCCAGGCTACCCCGCTCTAGAGAGCCTTCTTGTAGAAGTCGTTGATAGCTCATAGCCAACATCCAGCGGGGTTAGTATGAAAGCTACGATAAAGGAGGCAAGTTCATGGAAACCCGACCCCGCGATGGTGTTGAGATTTTCTGGCGCAGTCAGCCTAAAGCCAATTGGCAGCAGGTGGCGAGCCCTCGAGCGGTGCAGATGCACACCGACTCCTCGGGCATACTCACCTGTACGCTCGAGTGTACGGGTATTGGTGCCGACTATCAGGATTATAGGGGGGAGTTTTTGGGCGAAGTCATCCTCCAGAAGCACTTTATCGGCTCTACCGAGGTGCGCTATTTGCCCAAAGCCCTGATCTATTATCGCTTCAGGGACAATATCCTCGAGATTCGCTCGGTATCCGGCGAACAGCCCCGTCTCAATCTCCCACCGTCAATACGCCAGTGGGAAAACCCTCACGCCAGCTTCTGGTCGTATACTGCCTCGGCGCTGGAACTGACAGGTCTGATCGAATTGCTCAAAAATGCAACCAACACGGCTGATTCGTCCTGAACTAGAACGCCATCAAAATATTGGCCGGGTTCCCCCAGGAATCCCATGTCGCTAAAAGAGACCATCGCTTCGACAGCAGCTTGGGATGCGGTGAGTGCTGAGCCTACCCTCGAGCTGATGGTGGCGCTGCAAACCCTTCCTGCTACCTCGCTGCGCGATACCCGGCTGGCCTACGTACAGCTCATGCTGGGGCGGCTGGGCGATGCCGACCTGACCCTGCGGCTTTGGCCTGACGATCCACTCGCCAAGGCCATCTGGCTGGCGGTTTTGGTTGAACAGCACCAGTTTCACCGGGTAGAAACTTTGGCCGGGGAAAACCTCTCGGCAGCCGGGGAAGCTCGAGCCCGTACCCTTCTGGAACTCGCCAAGACCAACTTGCATCTGTACCATTTCGGCGAGGGGGCCAAGCTGGCCCATCAGGCCGCAGAAGCTGCCCGGTCTTTGGGGATGGAAAACCTGGCGGTGGTATGCGACTTGTTGGAAGAAGAATGTCAAACCTCTCACCACGAGATGTTCCAGCTTGGCGAGCGGGGAGAGCGCCTGCGCGAGGCAATTACCAGCGCACCCTCGGAGGAAGCCAGGGTAATGGCTTATATGTGCCTGGTGCGGCTCACCTCGAGGCAGGGACTCTACGACAAAGCCCTGCGCCTGACCCTGGACGTGCCCAAAGCCCTCAGTGGGCGGCACTTCGTGGAACTGATGCTAGTGCTCAACAGTCTGGACAACGAAACCGACTGGGCCAACCTGCATCCTTGGTATCAGGGACGCTTACACGCCATCAAAGGGCTCTTGGCCCTCGACCCCGACTTTATCCTGGCAGGGCCGCCCCCCACCCCGGAGTTTCACCCACGCCCCTTTGCCGAGTGGGCTACCGCTTTCGGCTGGGCGCATCTCAAGAAGGGCGACCCGGCCCAAGCCCTACACTACTTTCAGACCTCGTTTATCCCCAAGGCCGAGTGGGATTTGCGCTTTGTGCGAGATTTGGCCCTGCTCGAGCTGCTTTTTCAGGCTCCTGAGCTGCTGCAAGAACACTACAACCTGAGACCCCTGGTCGAGGAGGCAGGATGGCTGCTTACCCAGCGAATTAGCCCGCAATCTCCTATTCTGCGCCTAATTCCCAAAGCCATGCCCTATGCCACGGCCCTGCTGCTGGCCTCGCCAGGCGGTGCTCCCGCCCTGCTTCCCTATGCCGCCACAGACCTTCTGATGGTGAGCCCCAAGGGGCTCACCCTGGCTGGAGTGACCCACGCCAACACCCGTGGACTGGTCAGGCTGCTCGAGGAAGAAACCCTCGGCATGAGCCCCAATGCCTTGCGCACCAATCGTCACCGGCTGGGGCTGTTCTTGCAGCAGTTCAATCAGCCTTGTGTGGTGCGGGTTTCCAAGGTGTTGGCGATACTCCGAAAGCTGTCCAATCAGACCGAAGACCCCTGGCCCTGGCAGCGAGCAGCTCAAAGCTATGCTCGAGAATACGGCTTAGAGCAGTTTTCATGAACAAGCGTCGGCCGTCAAAACCTTGAGGCAGATGTCATACTGTCCTGGCGTGGACAAGGCTGAGCTACGGCGGTGGGCCAAAATGGTGCGCTCAGGGCTAGATATCCCTGAGCTATCGGGGCGAATGGTGGCCCATCTGGCAGAGTTTTTGCCAGAGCGGGGGCTCAAGCACATCCTGCTCTACAGCGCGTTTGGCTCCGAGCCCGACCCCTCTGGGCTTCAGGAGCTATATCCAGGGGTTTACTATTTGCCTCGAGTAGATGGGCAAGGGCTGCACATTCACCCTCTTCCCTGCCCTCTAGCACGGCATAAATACGGTTTCCTCGAGCCCCTTCCAGAGGCACCTACTGCCAATGCCGGGGTCTTGCAAGCGGTTTTAGTGCCGGGCTTGGTTTTCGACCGCAAAGGCCACCGTATCGGCTATGGGCAAGGCTTTTATGACCGCTTTCTAAACCGCCTGCCCAAAGTTGTGAGCATCGGCATGGTTCCACAAGTGCTAGTCGTGGAGGGAATCCCTGCGGATGCTTGGGATATCGCCGTCCAATATCTGGCAACCGAGACCGGGGTTTTGCGTCTTGCACCCCACCTTTAGAGCTAAGGGGCGCGGAGATACCAAGGGTCGGGGTCGGTAGGAATACCCTGCACCCGAATCTCGAAATGCAGGTGAGGGCCGGTAGAAAGCCCGGTAGTGCCGACCAGACCAATCAGATCGCCAGTATTGACCCTCTGACCGGGCTTGACCAGGATTTTGGAGAGATGCCAGTAGCCGCTGCACACCCCTAGACCGTGCTGGATTACGATGCCATTGCCTCGCACAAATAGCGGCTCGGCCAGGGCCACCACTCCCGGAGCTGGGGCAAACACTTTGGTGCCTTGCGGAGCGGCATAATCTATACCTTCGTGGTAGGTACGGTAGGGGCCACCGTTGTAGCTGCGGCGCATACCGTAGTTGGTGGTGATGCGGTTAGAGCTGATGGGCTTTTTCCAGGGGGCAGCCCAGGTCTGCGGCCCTTGGTCGGCCTGGCAGATCGAAAGCAGGCGGTTCAGCTCAGCTCTTTCCTTTTTGGGTTGCAGCAGGCTGAGGGTTTTTTGGTCGAGTTGCAGGGCTTGGCGGCCTCGGTTGGCTTCGGCTACCTCGAGGGTGGTTTTGTAGCTGCTGCCCGCACTGCGCAGTTCGAGGGTATACCCACCGGGCTTTTGCAAAGGGTCAATTGCCAGCAGCAAATCCCGCCCCTCTACCTTGTAGTTAGCCCCGATAAAGCTGACTTCTACCGGGTTTCCCGCCGCCTCCACCCGCACCCGGAAGGCTTGCCCCTGAATCACTTTAGAGGGCAGGCGCACGAGGATAAAGGGCGCAGGAAGGTTGGTCAGGCGCTGGGCCGCTGAGGCAGGCTGAGCGCTCACCTCGAGCACCTGCCCGACGCTTAGCTGGTTGGGGTTTGAAAGGTTGTTTAGAGCCTGCAAAGCCTCGACGGTGGTCGAGTATTGCTGGGCAATCTGATAGAGGGTTTCACCAGGCTGAACGGTGTGGGTGGTCTGGGCTATAGAGAACGTAAGGCTGAGCAAAAAGGCGGCGAATAGGCGTCGCATAGACGTATGCTAACGGAGAAATTCTTGGTGGGATGAGGACGGATGATTGGGGAGAAGGAAGGCTCGAGGCCCGTGGCTTGTAGCTTGTGGGTTTTGACCGCTCGAGTACCGGCATGAGACTCGAAGACATGCCGCCGAGGGCCTAGCGGCCCTTCGCTCGAGTACCGCCGTAGGGGGGCGGTGGCTTTTCACTGGAGTACCCTGAGCCTTACCTGATTGCTCCTCTGCACCCAACGCTTTACGATGTTGCTACATGATCCTTATCCTCAATGGCCCCAACCTCAACACCTTGGGCAAGCGTGAACCCGAGGTCTATGGCAAGACCACCCTCGAGGAACTCGAGGAGCTTTGTGAGGATTGGGGAGCCGAACTCGGCTTTGGCGTAGCCTGCCGCCAGAGCAACTTCGAGGGACAGATTGTGGAGTGGATTCAGGGCGCAGCAGGCGAGGGCTTCCGGGGCATCATCCTCAACCCCGCCGCCCTAACACACTACTCAGTCGCCGTGCTGGACGCGATTCGCTCGCAAACTCTGGCGGTGGTGGAGGTGCATCTTTCCAACATCCACGCCCGCGAAGAATTCCGCCGCCACTCGGTCACAGCCGCCGCCGCCAAGGGTATCGTCTCCGGCTTCGGGCCGATGTCCTACCGCATGGCGCTGGTGTATCTGGCCGATTTGCTCGAGGGCTGATGCAACTCAAGCTGGCCGAAGCGCTCCTGGTCGGGGCTGGGTTCTGGCTCATTAGCTTGGTATTCGAGTTGCTGGGCCAAAGGGGTTGGCTCGAGGCGCTGGTCAATAGCTTCGCCGCGGGCGCGGTGGTGAGCTTGGCCTATTTTGCCTTCCTGACTTTCTTTCGTAGAAAGTAGTGCGGGAGGCTATAAGCGGACAGAGCGGCCTTGTCTGTGCATCCCCTTTTTATCAATGCCGCCCGACAAAGCGCCAGGCCACCGGCAGCAGGGCCGCAGCAATGGCAGCCTTA
Organism: Thermaceae bacterium; assembly: GCA_015478585.1. GTDB lineage: Bacteria > Deinococcota > Deinococci > Deinococcales > Thermaceae > Meiothermus. Next base: position 11,799 of record JADMIM010000092.1, read on the forward strand.
ACTAAGTCCCCCAGCAAAAACTTGGTCATCCCAACGTACAAAAGAGCACTCGGGCCGGCGTATTTACTCCCCAAGGCCAAGCCCAGCCAGGTTACACCTATGACATAAATCAGCAAACTGCCCAAGAGCATCACCATATAGGCCCGGTACACGTCGCGGTCAGCGGCGAAGCGCTCGACCAGATAACCCACCACAAAGGCCGCCAGCGGGAACGCCAGCAAATACCCACCAGTAAAGGCAATTCTAGGGTTGAACCAGGTGGCTCCACCGGCAAATACCGGCAGCACCAAGCCCTCGAGCAAATACGCCCCCAGCGCTAAAAATCCCAAGCGGCTGCCCAACACCGCCCCCACCAGCAAAACGCCCAGCGTTTGCAGGGTGATGGGTACGGGCTGGGTGGGAATCTCGAGCTGGGCCAAGAGCGCCACCAAGGCACTACCGCCGAGCAGCAGCAGGGCATCTCTGAGCAGAGTACGCGAAGGGAAAAGCGATTTGGAGAGCGGCAGGTAGGGTAAACGCTGGGTTGGGTTCATAAGTCTCCTCGGGGTGGATTTGATTCTAACCCCAAGCCGCTCAAACGCTAAAACGGCCCACCATTTGTACGTCCCCGGCGCTGATGCGATGGGTTTGAGTGCCACTTTTGAGCACCAGCGAGCCGTCGGAGGCAACCTCCAGCGCCTCACCTTCAATTGCCCCAGCGGAAGTCATCACCCTAACCCTGTGGCCTAAGGTGTAGCTCTTGGCCCGGTAGTCGCGCAAAACCCCCTCGGGGTCGTGATAGAGCTGCTGGTAGCGGGCCTCGAGCCCCTGCAATATCCGGGCCAATACCTCTACCCGGCTCACCTGGCCAAACTCCTCGAGGGCTGCGGCCCCCTCAGGCACAGGCCGGTGAATATTCAACCCGATTCCCAGCACCGCATAGCTTAGGTGTTCCCCCGCAAACTGGGCCTCGAGCAAAACCCCTGCCAGCTTTCGCCCGTCTGGAGCGAGCAAATCGTTGGGCCACTTGAGGCCGCCCAGGGCGCAGGCTTCGACCACTGCCAAACCCGCGGCCAGAGACAATAAAGAAAGTCTCGAGGAATGCAATCGGGGACGCAAAAGCACTGAAAAAGTCAGGCTTTGACCGGGCCTGCTGGCCCAGGCTCGGCCCCTTCGCCCCCGGCCTTGCTCCTGGCGCTCGGCGAGTACCACCGCCCCCTCCGGTGTCTCTTCCAGGGCCAGCCTACGCACCGCATCTTGAGTGCTGTCAAGGCGACCTTGATAGGAATAAGGTTGGCCGAAAGAACCATCCAATAGCTGTTTCAGAGCCTGCGGCGTAGGTGTTCCAGGAGCCAGCCGATATCCTGCACCGACCCGGTTGAGGGGATAGCCTTCATCCTCGAGGATTTTTATGGCTTCGCTCAGGGCCACCGGGTCGAAGCCAGCTTGCTTTTGAAGCAGCTCCCCCCGGTTCTCGATAAGCTCGTGCAAGAGGGCCTGGGAAAGCGGGGACACGTCCATTACGATAGGGTCTTTCCCCTGCGCAGACAAGAGCCTAGCCCATCTAATAGACCCGAGCAGTGGGATTTTCCCAAGTTATTGGAAGCTATGCGGAAACCGCTCTAACAAACCCAAGCTTTGCCGTACAGCCGCACTTCGCTGCCTGGGAAAGCCCGTTGCAGCATCTGCTCTAAGTATCTACTTGCTCCTGGCAATAGTCCGGTACAACCCCCGTTGACATACACAAATACATGGTGCGGCACTCTGGGCGACTGGAAAAACCTCAAGCAGTCCTGGTATTCGGGGAAGGCCCCATAAAACCCTACCAGCAAGCTCTCGAGGCTCTCTTTTACTTCTGGTAGGTCTTCCTCGGCCTTGGGCTGCACCCAAGCTGTCATCATCTTGAGATCGGGCTTCATCAATAGCTCCCATAAGGCCACTGGGCCAGCAAGTTCGCCAGCTTCTTGACCCCCTCCGCCAGGCGTGGCCCCGGACGGCCCAGATAGGCTTCAGGAAGGGCAAAAACCTGTTTATAACGCAGCGCCGGAATGTCCAGTCTGCGCCCAAGCACCACCTCGGGGCGTAGTTTCTTGGCCCCACACCACGATACCGTGATCAGGTCGGGTTGGGCGGCCTCAACTTCTTGGGCACTCAAAGGCTTGGAGCGCACCTCGAGGTGGGCGAAGGCATTCTCGGCCCCCAACACCTCCAGCATCCCCGTTACCCAACTGTACCGCCCAGCAGCAATCATCGGCCTGGGCCACCATTCCACCATCACTTTGGGCGCTCTTACCCAGTTGGGCAGCGAACCCCTGGCCTGGGCTATCATCCACTTCATGGCCCGAACCACGTGCTGACCCTGCCGCCTCACTCCCAATAAATCAGCAACCCGCTCCACATCAGCATAAACCTCGGATAAAGTCTGTGGGTCTAGCACGATATGGGCAATCCCATGCTGTTCCAGGCCCTCTACTACCCGCTCCATGCCGGGAACCGCAAGGCTCGCCAGCACCAAGTCGGGCTTCAGCCGCTCGACCTTGCCGATGTCTATGAGCAAATCCGGCCCAACCCTGGGGATTTGGGCGACCTCAGCGGGAAAATCCGAATGGTCATCTATGCCCACCAAGCTCGCCACCTGGCCCAGCGACCAGACGATTTCGGTGTTGGAACTGGTGAGGCTGACGAGTCGCATATCGCGGTTTCTGCTATTGTTGCGGCTATTACTGGCGGCAAAAATGAGCTTGGAACACTCTTTCTAAGCGGGTGGACGGCACTATTCTTTCTGAAAACCGCTCTAAGTCGCTCCATGGTGAGGTTGCCGGGGAGGATATTTTGCCACCCTCATCCAGGTTACGGGCAGAGCCCGTATGGCCTACGGCCACCCCCTCCAGGTTAGCCGCAGAGCGGCTATGGCCTACGGCCACCCCCTCCA
>JADMIM010000188.1 GCA_015478585.1 Thermaceae bacterium
GTTCACATACCGGCGACTGCGGGCAAGCAAGCTTACGAGAAGTTTCCGCACCCGGCTTCGCGCTATGCGGTAGTAGGGGTGGCGGTGGTAGCTGGGCCGAACGGGGTTCGCGCGGCGGTGACAGGTGCGGGCGAGCATGCCATGCGGCTCTCGAAGCTCGAGCAGGCCCTCTCGGGTAAGTCCCTGAGTGCCGAAACCATCATTGCCGCCTGCCAGAACCTGGTTTCTCCTCAGGGGCTCAACCACGACCTGGTGGCTTCCGCCGAATACCGCGCCCACTTAGTAGACGTGCTGGCCAAACGCGCTTTGCTGCGGGTCATGTAAACGCTGTTTGGATAGGGGCGCAGTGGGCTGCGCCCCTATATCTTTGTGTGAGGAAGGGCAGAATCTCGAGGTCAAGTATCCCCTTCTAGAACGCCGGGTATGATGAGGCATGGCCCAACTCGCAGTGACGACAGCCAACGACCTTTCCGGTTACAAAATCGTGCGGCATCTGGGCGTGGTGCGTGGCATCACCGTGCGCTCGCGCAGTGTCTTGGGGAACCTCGGGGGGGCGCTGCAATCCATGTTTGGTGGCAACATCACCATGTTTACCTCCTTGGCCGAGAAAGCCCGCTCGGAAGCCTTCGAGTTGATGGTGCAGCACGCCCAGGGCATGGGGGCCAACGCTATTATTGCCATGCGCTATGATGCCAACGACATCATGGACGGTATCACCGAGGTGCTGGCCTACGGAACCGCGGTGGTGGTCGAGCCAGTTTGATTGTGGGGTACGTAGCTGCCCGCCCCCGCCCATGTGGGACAATGAACCATCATGATTCCGTCTTCTCCTGAGGAGACTCAAAGAGCCCTCGAGGCTCACCAATACATCGCCGATAAAGGTTTGTCGGTTTCGGTATTCTTGGCCCTCAAGCTGGGTCGCCCGCTTTTGCTCGAGGGCGAGCCGGGCGTGGGCAAAACCGAAATCGTCAAGGTGCTCTCACAGATGCTGGAAACGCGCTTGATTCGCCTCCAGTGCTACGAAGGACTAGATGTCAGCAGCGCCGTCTACGAGTGGGACTATGCCCGACAGATGCTGCAAATTCGGCTCTTGGAGGCCAGCGGCGAGCGCGACCAGGCCAAGGTGCGCGGCGAGGTCTTCGGCTCTGAATATCTGCTCGAGCGCCCCCTGATGCAAGCCCTGAGGAGCACCAACGGCAAGGCTCCGGTGCTTTTGATTGACGAGCTAGACCGGGCCGACGAGGAGTTCGAGGCCTTTTTGCTCGAGTTCCTCTCCGACTGGCAAATCACCATCCCTGAGGTCGGGACGGTGCGAGCTGGGCAGCCGCCGGTGGTGGTGATCACCTCCAACCGGACGCGGGAAATCCACGACGCGCTCAAGCGGCGCTGTCTGTATTTTTGGATTGATTACCCGAGTTTCGAGAAAGAGTACCGCATCGTGCGAGAGAAGGTTCCCGGCGTGCCCGAAAAACTGGCCCAGCAAGTCGTGGCCTTCGTGCAGGAGCTGCGCAAGGAGGACTTGTACAAGGCTCCGGGGGTGGCCGAGACGCTGGACTGGGCCTCTTCGCTGATAGCCCTGGACGCGGTGGTGCTCGAGCCGAGCATAGTCGAGGAAACCTTGGGCGCGTTGCTCAAGTATCAAGACGATGTGGTGCGAGCCAAGAATGTTGCGCAGAACCTGCTGGCAAGGGCGAATATGCCCACGCCGATGTGAGTATGGGATTTGTGGGCCTGACGCAGCAGAACCCCCCCGTCAATCAAGGTGGATTTATCCAGCCTCTCACCTGGACGACCTTGGATGGCCCCCCCTCAAGAAGGGGGGCCAAAACGCGACTACTAAGGTGGGCCCTGCCTCCCCTTGGACACGTGATTATTCTCTCCTGTCCTGTACGCTATTCTCTGCGAACCTCAGGGGAGGTGGCGCGACAGGCACTAGGCCCACCTGTTCCGGCAAAGCCGGGGCGCTGTGCGCCTGTAACGGGCCGGGCTTTGCCCGTGCGAGCACTAGGCCCAC
>JADMIM010000093.1 GCA_015478585.1 Thermaceae bacterium
TGGTGATGGAGGTGATGGGCTTCTCCCCCATCGGCTATAACGCCATTCCGGCCATAGCCCCGGAGAAAAAAGAAGCCAACTACCGGGCCATGCAGGTGCTGGCCGATGCCATCCAGCATAACCGCACCCCCAAGAGCTTCCTGACCAAGAAGTCCTTCACCAACGCTATTGCTGCGGTGGCGGCTACCGGCGGTTCCACCAATGCAGTGCTACACCTGCTGGCGATTGCCCACGAGGCCGGAATCAAGCTTTCGCTCGAGGAGTTCGACAAAATCTCGCGCAAGGTTCCGGTGATTGCCGATATGCTCCCCTGGGGCCAATACACGGCCTGGGAACTCTGGGAAGCAGGCGGCATCCCTCTGATTATCCGCCGCTTGATCGAAGGCGAAATTATAGACGGCGACCAGATGACCGTCACCGGCAAGACCCTCTGGCAAGAGACCAGCAAAGCCAAGGAAACCAAGGGCCAGAAGGTAGTGGTGAAGGCCGAGAAAGCCTTCAAAGCCGAGGGCGGCCTGCGCATCCTCAAGGGCTCGCTGGCCCCCGACGGTGCGGTGCTGAAGCTGGTAGGAACCGAGCGCAAAGAGCACCGGGGCCCGGCCAGGGTCTTCGACAGCGAACAAGCTGCCATGAAAGCCGTGCTGAAGAAACAAATCAAGCCCGGTGATGTGGTGGTAATCCGTTACGAAGGCCCCAAGGGCGCACCAGGAATGCCCGAAATGCTCTCGGTGACTTCGGCCCTGGTGGGCGAGGGCCTCGGCTCCCAGGTAGCCCTGGTCACAGATGGGCGCTTTAGCGGTGGAACCCGTGGCCTGATGATCGGCCATGTCGCGCCGGAGGCTCAGTTGGGTGGCCCCATCGCGCTCATCAAGGAAGGCGATACCATCTCGATTGACTGCAATAAAGGAATTTTGAACCTCGAGGTCTCCGCGTCGGAACTGGCCAAGCGGGCTAAGGCCTGGAAGGCCCCCAAGCCCCACTACAAGGCCGGGCTCTTTGCGCGGTACGCGGCGCTGGTGAGCAGCGCGCGGGAAGGGGCAGTGCTCGAGAAGCCGGAGTGAGGTGGGCGAGAACAAGAAGACCCGCATCAAACTCGAGAGCTGGCTCGAGCATATTGCCTTGCACGAGCGCAAAATTGCCGAAGAGCTCGCCAAACCAGAGCCGAATACGGGGCGTATAGTACACTGGGAATCAGAGATCCGAGCAGCAATGAAGACGGTTGTTCGGTTGCGGAAACGGCTTCCGGGAGGCAAGTAATGGCCATTGTTCACAGCCTTGAGCAGATCAAAGCAAGCAATGCAACCTTGCTTGAAGAATTAGGCGAACACGCCGAAGCGTATTTGCAAATCTTGCGGGATTGGAAGGCAAACCCTACGGTAGAACTCCGTGCCAAACTCGAGGTAGCAGCTTCCGTTCTTAAAAACCACGCTGAAATTCTCGAGCCGAGTCTTGAGTTGGAAGATGAATTGAGCGATGAAGAGTAGGCTCGAGGTCTCCGCGTCCGAACTCGCCAAGCGGGCCAAAGCCTGGAAGGCCCCCAAGCCCCACTACAAGGCCGGGCTGTTTGCAGGGTATGCGGCGCTGGTGAGCAGTGCAAGGGAAGGGGCGATTTTAGAGAAGCCGGAATAAGCCGAAAACTGGGAATGAGACCTTATGTTACGGGTCTCAATTCAAGTCTCACAAACTTGACGTGGGCGCATTATGCGGATAAAATATATGCATGAACAATGTTTATAACATTGCCGCTCCTAAAAAGCCTACCAACCTCACCGTAAACAGCGACCTGCTTCTGCAAGCTAAGGCCCTCGAGATCAACATCTCTGCCGTCCTCGAGCAAGCCCTAGCTGAGCAGGTGAAAAAACTAAAGGCGGAGGCTTGGGTGCAGGAAAATCAGGAAGCGATAGCGGCGTACAACAAAGATGTAGAGGAGTCGGGCAGCTTTAGCGACGGTCTGAGGTCGTTTTAATGCAGTTCGACGTGTACAAGAATAGAAGCGCCGCCAAAGAGCGCTTTCCCTATCTGCTGGACGTGCAGGTTGGTCTGCTAGATGCCCTCGAGACCAGGGTGGTGATTCCACTGGCGCTCAAGGAATCGTTCGAGGGGAAAATCTTGAGCGTCCTTAGCCCGGTGCTCGAGGTCAAGGGGAAAGAGTATGTTGCCCTTACCTCACAGCTTGCGGGTGTAGCTAAGCGAGACTTGGGCAGCTATGTGGTGAGTGCCGCCCAGAAGCGGCAGGAAATTATCGCGGCGATAGATTTCTTGTTTACAGGCGTTTAGTGAACCTGCATAGAGCCCGAAACTTTGGAGCCGAGCCTCGAGCTTGAAGACGAGCTGAGCGAAGACTAGGCTCGAGCCGCATAATGTCATCACCCGACAGGTAGCTTGGCATCATCCGTCGCGGCGAGTGCGATTGCAACAATGAGCTTGGTCTTACGGTTCATGATGGTTCCCCTGGTTGTCCCGACAATATACGACGTGGCTACGGTAGGCCGCATAACAACGGGTTGCAGGCGCGTTGCTCCGCTGCGCTCCGCAACGCGCCTGCAACCCGTTGTTATGCCTCCACATTCAGTGTGTACTGCATCTGTGTAGCAGCCTCAAAGCCAAGTAGCCATTTCAAGTAGACGAAACTCTCGGTCCTGACTAGTGTGAATCCAACGCGCTCGTACAACCGGCGGGCTGCCGGATTGGTGTCAATGACATCGAGACGGAGTGACTGATATCCTTCATTACGTGCGTACTCTATTAAGCGGTGCAGTAACCTGGTACCAATCCCGCCGCCACGCATCTTTGGGGATACAGCTATCCCATCCATCAACAATTGCCCAGAAACGCACTTTCGTTCAAGGAGCGAAAGTACCAAGAAGGCGCGGATGGCACCCAAGAGTCCGAGGGTCTCCTTCAACAAGCGGAATGTAATACCGCCGGTGAACGAGCCGTGTGCTGTCTTGAATCCAGCGATGCCCACCAGATGTCCGTCGCTCACAGCGACGAATGAAAACGACGATTCGATCCCCTGCCTCAGAACTGCAATGCGTCTCGCTGTATTGGGTATTGCTATGGAGAGTTTCGCGCCGAACGCCGCATCGTATAGCTCGGCTGCCGAATGACGCTGCTGGTCTGCAAATCCCCGTTGAATAGACTCTTCAGTGTTCATCTCTTACACGTCCTGAGGCATAACCAATAGTTATACCGCACCCGCGGCATAACATCTTGAAAAAGGATAATATGCCGCAATGGACGGGGCCGGTAATCCACCAAAACACTACTCACTCAAAACCTCTCCTTTCCTGAATTCGGTACGGGAGGCCATCAGGGTTCGTCATTTGGCTCGAAACACCGAGAAGTCGTATCTGTACTACCATTACAGACTTTATCAGGTTTCACAGGAGAAAGCATCCCCAAGATATGGGGGTGGAAGATGTAAGGGCCTATTTGACTGACCTTGCAGTCAAGCAAAATGTTTCGGCTTCGACACAAAATGTGGCCCTGTCTGCCTTGCTTTTTCTCTACAAGGCAGTACTCCAAAACCCTCTACCCGAGAACATTGAGGCCGTCAGAGCCAAACGATCTAAGCATCTACCCACCGTCCTTACCAAGGAAGAAGTTCAGGCCATATTGGCCCGTACCGATGGGGTTTTCACTACCTGGTTTTGTCCTTGTTATATGGAACAGGAATGCGCTTAATGGAAGGTTTGCGCTTGCGCGTCAAAGATATTGACTTTGCCCGCAAGGAAATCACGATTCGGGAAACCAAGGGCGAGGGGTGCAAAGTCCGTTGGATCAATAGGCGGTAGGATTGCCTACTTCACCAGTCGCACCTCGAGCCTGCACCCCACCGCTCGGGCATATTTGCGAAGGCGAGTGCTTGCTGCTAGTAAGGGAAGACTCGAGTATATTTGCCGTGCCCGTCTGGGCAGAGCCGCGATAAGACCCGCTTGGTGGCGGGGGTGGATATTTGCCCCGCCCACCGCCGATTAGAATGTCATGCATGAACGTTTTATTCATGGCCTATGGCACACCCTACCGACGCAGTGAAATCGAACCTTACTACACCGATATCCGCCGAGGCCGTCCACCTACCAAAGAGCTTTTGCAGGAGCTCGAGGAGCGCTACCATCTGATTGGTCGCAGCCCCCTCAACGAGGTTACTTTTGCCCAAGCAGTGCGGCTCGAGGCCGCGCTCAATACTACTTTGCCGCTTTACCCAGAGCAGATGGAAGTCTCGCCCGGAGCCCGTATACATGGCCCAGCACGGGTCTACCACGGCACCAAACACTGGCATCCGCTGATCAAAGAAGCGGTAAATGCCATGGCCGAGGATGGGGTCAAGCAGGCGGTGGGCATCATCGCAGCACCCCATTACTCGGCCCGCAGCACCGCCGAGTACCAGGAAAAGGTGCAGCAAGCCCTGAGCGAACTGGGCAACCCTCTGGAGATTCGGTATGTCGAGGAGTATTTCGACCACCCCGGCTATATTCAGGCCGTTACCACACGGGTAAGTGAGCAACGCTGGCGTTTGATTGACCCCCCCCAGGCTTTGTTTTTGTTCACGGCCCACTCCATCCCCGAAAAAGCCGCCCAGGACGGACGCTATCCGGGGCAGATTGGTACTACAGCAAAACTGGTGGCCCAAAGCCTGCGCCTCGAGCACTGGGACACCGCCTGGCAGTCGGCGGGCCGCACCCCAGAACCCTGGATTGGGCCAGACATCAATGAGAAGCTGGAGGCCGTTGCCCAGCAGGGCTACAAGGAAGTGGTGGTGACGGCGGTAGGCTTTCCTAGTGACCACCTCGAGGTCTACTTTGACCTCGATTATGAAGCCCAAAATACCGCTCAAAAGCTGGGAATCCGGCTGCTGCGCACCCGTAGCCTCAACGCCGACCCCGACTATATAGAGGTGCTACGCGACATCGTGGCACGCAAATGGATGGAGTTCAGGTGAGCCATAACCGCAACCCAAGGGAGCTTCTATGAGTCACTTGATTATTGTCGGAGGGGGTATTTCTGGGCTTTCGGCAGCGTACTATGCCCAGCAGGCTGCGCCCCACTTGAAAATTACCCTGCTCGAGGCCGATTCACGGCTGGGCGGCAAGGTCAGGACGGTTGCCGAAGATGGCTTCGTGCTCGAGGGTGGCCCCGATGCGGTCGTGCGTTACAAGCCCTGGGCCGTCGCCCTGATGAAGGCGTTGGGCCTCGAGGCCCAGATGGTGGGCACCCTTCCGACCAAACCCTCGGCCCTGATTCACGATGGACATCAGGCCCAGCCCATCCCACCGGGTTTACAGATGGTGATTCCGGGCGACCTTTGGGCAATGGTGCTGAGCCCGCTCCTGAGTCCCTTTGGCAAGGCTCGAGCGGCCCTCGATCTGGCGATTGCCAGAGGGCCAGCTGGGGACGAACCCTTCGGGGCTTTTATCCAGCGCAGGCTGGGAAAGCAGGTCTGGGAGCGGCTGGTGGCTCCACTTTCGGGTGGCATCTATGGCGGAGATCCTTACGCGCTTTCCACCCTGGCGGCTTTTCCACAGCTCAAAACCCTCGAGCAGAGCCACGGCAGCCTGATTCGGGGCGCTATGCAGCAGCACCGGGAGCGGGGCAGCCGCGAGGCCGGACAGCTTTTCGCCTCGCTTTCGGGAGGTTTGGGCAACTGGGTTGAAGTCCTGCAACAGCGGGTGTCTGGCTCTGGCCTGGAGATACGGCTGAACACCGGGGTCGAACGCCTCGAGCGCCTGCGCGAAGGCTGGCGGGTTCATGCTCGAGAGGGGGTTTTGGAGGCCGATGCAATAGTTTTGACCACCCCCGCTCCCAGCACTGCTCGGCTGCTCCAAAATCTCCATCCAGAGGCCGCCGCAGCCCTCCAAAACATTCCCTATGGCAGTTCGGCTACGGTCTCGTTGGCCTTTCCCAAAGCGAAGCTACCGGCTCGAGTGGGCCACGGGATGCTGATTGCCGCCAACAGCGGCTTTGGCGTACGGGGCTTTACCTGGACTGACCAGAAGTGGAGCGGGCGCGCCCCCCAGGATTACGCCTTGGTACGGGCCTACTTCTCGGATACAGGGCTCGACGAACACAGCTTGACCCAACAGGCCCTGACTGACCTGGGCCGGTTGTGGGGCCAGATACCAACCCCACAGCGCACCTGGACGTTCCGCTGGCAGGAGGGTTTGCCACAGTACACCGTGGGACACCTGGAACGGGTGACTCAGGCCCTGCAAGCCGAGACCCTGCCGGGCCTTTTTCTGGCGGGGGCTGCCTATCACGGAGTTGGTCTGCCCGAGGTGGTGCGGATGGGCCAGGAAACAGCCCTGCGGGCGCTGGCCTTTCTTAGCGGCACAGCCGCACCCTCAGCCGATGAGGGTGCTACCATAAACGGATGAACCAAGCCGAAAAACCGGCGGAGCAGCTCCAGGCAGTCGAAGTGCTCGAGCTAAAAGTCTACGAGCGCCGCTATAGCAGCGGGGGGTTTTGGGCCAAGCTAGCCCGCTTCGCCAGGGCGGCTGGACGCGAAGTAGTGGAAAAAGCCCTCTGGCTTTACTACACGCTCCAACATCCAGATACTCCGGCCTGGGCCAAGCGGGTGATTGTGGGGGCGCTAGCCTACTTTATCTTGCCCCTAGATGCCATCCCCGACTTTATTCCCGGCATCGGCTACAGCGACGACCTCAGCGTGTTGCTGCTGGCTATCGGCGCGGTGGCGATGTATATCAGCCCTGCGGTAAAGGAACAAGCCCGGCAAAAAGCCCAGGATTGGTTCGGCCCAATACCGTCCTGAAGGGTGTTTCTCGAGCCTCTATAGATGCCCTCTGGAAGGGCGGTTAGCGAATGCCGGTATCGAAGGTCAAAGTCAGTTGGGTCATGCCGCTGCTGCCAACCTCGACGCTTTGGGATTGCCGCAGGGGAAACAGGGATTGGGTTTGGGCATCCATTGCAACTGTATAGCTGCCAGGAGCCAGCGAAACCTTGAAATAGCCCTTCGCATCCGATTGGAACTGGGCCACCACGGTGCTGCCTTGCCAGACCACAAAGCCGCCGCTAAACGGCGCATCGCAGGGGGCTTTGTCTGTGCAGGCAGGCTGGATTGGCCCTTTATAGACATAGCCCTCGAGGCCCGTTCCCTGGCCTTGCTGCTGTCCCAAGCCCGCACCAAGGCTGCTGGTACTCTGGCAGCCTGCCAACACGAGGGTCAAGACCGAGGCTAGCCATAAGTGTTTCATGCTCCTATCTTGAACCCATCGAGACCTCATCTTCAAGCCATTTATGAGAGTTCAGCGGGCTCGGGGCCAGGGGCCGGGGGTCTGGTCGGGGATTTGCAGGGTACAGGTCTCGGTTTTGTACAGCCGCAGCCCTCGAGCCTGATAGTTGACCAGGGCGGCTGGGCTGTCCAGCGAGCAGGTATGCACCCAGACCCGCTTGGCCTCAAGTTTCCAGGCTTGCTCGAGAGCCACGCTGAGCAGATGTCCGCCCAAACCAAGGCCACCGAACTGCGGCAACAGGCCAAAATAGGCAATCTCCACATTAGATTCTGGCTGCACCTCGAGCTGAAAATAGCCCGCCGGTGTGCCTTTCAAGTAGGCCACCCAGGTGTGTAGGGCGGGATTTTGGGCATACTCGAGCCACTGCGCGTAGCTCCAGTCGGCTTTCTCGTACCAATACCAGTCGCCGCCCACGCTGCGATACAAAAAGTGTTGCAGCTCAGCACTGGGAAGCTCGGCTTTGAGAATTTGTAAGCCGGGAAGTTCTACACGCCTGGGACGGAGTTCGGCGGGGGAAAGGGTCTCGAGGTAGTAGGTGGTGACTTCGGCGAGCATCAGGACGAGTGTAACAAAAGGTTTATACGATCTTAATTCTGTGAAGCCATTCATATAGAAGGTAAAGCAATGTCACTAAACCAACGAACATCAAGATTGCCGCAATAACGCTAAACGACAAAGGATATTGTTGTTGCAACAAAACAGGAACCTGTCTCGCAAACCCTTCTTTCGACTTGATTGATGTATTTATTTGCTTCCATGTTGTAGGAGGAAAATACAAATATGAAACGACTATCTGTTCACGAGGTACTAAAGTAGGAATTACAATATCACGGCTGCCATCGGGCAAATCTTCTACTGAATAGTGTGCAGAAGGATATATTACGAAGTCGGGCAACACACTATGCCCTAATCTAATATCGGAAGCACTTTTTCGGCCAATGTTTGTCAGAACCACAGTATGGGTAAAGATGTCGACCTTATTACCTGTTTGAGTTGTGTATTTGAATGCAGATGTATGGCCGTAATAAAACACCAGGATAGGTCTATTTTCGCCGATTCTGTTGACCCAAATACCAGCAAATAAAGCGATTACAGGTGCCGCTAGTGTAGCGACAACTACCCAATCAATAGGCATAAGCTTCCGCTAGTTTAGTTAGTGCCCACCAAGATACGCTTCCTGGATTTCTGGCCGGGCTGCGAGTTCGGTGGCAGGGCCTTGCAGGGTCAGCTTGCCGGTTTGCAGCACGTAGCCTCGGCTGGCAATCTCCAAAGCCAAGCGGGCGTTTTGTTCGACCAGCAAGATAGTTTTGCCTTCTTTGTTGAGCCGCTGGATAATCTCAAAGATGAAGTCTACCAGCACTGGGGCCAAACCCATCGAGGGTTCGTCCATCAGCAGCAGTTTGGGGTCTTGCATCAGGGCGCGACCAATCGCTAACATCTGCTGCTCACCGCCGGAGAGCGTGCCGCCCTTCTGGGTGCGGCGCTCTGCCAGCCGGGGAAATAGCGTGAAGGCCCGCTCCTTGCGCTCTTGTACCAGCTTATTGTCGTTGATTAGATAGGCCCCGATCTCGAGGTTTTCCTCCACGGTGAGGCGTGGGAAAATCCGCCGCCCCTCGGGCACGTGCCCGATGCCTAGCCCTACAATTTGGTCGGCGGGCAGCCTGTGGATGGGCTTACCCTGGTAAATCACCTCACCCCGGCGTGGCTTGTTCATACCGCTGATGGTGCGCAGGGTGGTGCTTTTGCCCGCGCCGTTGGAGCCAATTAAGGTCACGATTTCGCCTTCGTTAACCTCGAGCGAAACCCCTTTGAGGGCCTGAATCTGACCGTAGTAAGTCTGGATGTTTTTGACCTCGAGCAAGCTCATAGAAGCTCCTTCGGAGCGTTGGCCGTTGAGCGTTGACCGCAAAGGCTTTGTCGCAAGTCACAAGTCGCAGGTCTCATGACAAAAATAGGGGTTTGACCCACGACATCTGTTGCGGTCAACGAGTCGGAGGCCTCCGACTTCAACCGTAAACAGTCAACCGTGAACAGCGCGAAGCGCTTCATGCTTTATCCCCCGCCGTCCCCGCTGCGCCCTTGCCCAAGTAGGCCTCGACCACCCGGGGGTTGCTGCGAATCTCAGCCGGCAAACCCTCGGCGATTTTGCTACCGTACTCGAGCACCGAGATTCGGTCGGAAATACTCATGACCATGCTCATATCGTGCTCGATAAGGACAATTGTGAGGCCCAAGTCCTGGCGCAGCTTACGCACTCGAGCCTTGAGGTCTTCGGTTTCCTGGGGGTTCATCCCGGCAGCGGGCTCATCCAGGAAGAGCAGTTTGGGCTCCAGGGCCAGGGCACGAGCAATTTCCAGGCGGCGCTGTTCGCCATAGGAGAGCGAGGAGGCCGACTGTTCGGCTTTGCGGTCTAGGTTCATGTAGACCAGCAGTTCCATGGCTCGCTCTTTGGCCTTTTTCTCGGTAGCGAAGTAGCGCGGGGTGTGCAGCAGCGCGTCCAGGTAGGAGGAGGGCATCAGGGTGTGGTGGCCCACCAGCACGTTCTCTAAGACGGTCATGGCCTTGAATAGCCGGATATTCTGGAAGGTGCGCCCGATACCCTGCCGGGCCACCTTGTCGGGCGACATACCGGTAAGGTCTTTGCCAAAAAACAACACCTTGCCCACGTCGGGCTTGTAGATGCCGGTGAGCAGGTTGAAGAAAGTGGTCTTGCCCGCCCCGTTTGGCCCGATGACCGAGAAAATTTCCTTGGGCTGAACCTGCAAGCTCACGTCGTTGACCGCGACCAGACCCCCAAAACGGCGGGTGGCGTGTTGAACGTCCAAAGCCAGCTCGCTCATGCCCCCTCCTCTTTGGTCTCGAGCCGGGCCTCTTCCATCTCGACCTTGTGACGCTGCTCGGGTATCAAGCCCTCGGGCCTGAAGATCATCATCAATATCAGGATCAAGCCGAACACGAAGCGTTCGTATTTGGCGGGCTCGAGCTGGCTGGGCAGGTTGGCGAAGTTGTAGCCCAGGAGGGTAAAGCCGGTCTGTCGCCAGGTGTTGAGCTGGTCGGAGAAGTTCTTGAGGATATCGAGGTTCAAGAGCGTTACTGCCGCCGCTCCGACCACCGCCCCACCGATGTTGCCCATGCCTCCCAAAATCACCATGGCCAGGATAAAAATACTCTGGTTGAGGGTGAACGAGGTCGGATCAACAAAGGACTGCTTGGCCCCGTAAATGGCCCCCATGATGCCCGAGAAAGACGCGCCCGTGGCAAAAGCTAGCAGCTTGGTGGGCAGCAAGGGGATGCCCATGGCCTTGGCCGCGATTTCGTCCTCGCGAATCGCCACCCAGGCCCGCCCGAACCTTGAGCCCGATAGCCGCACGTTGACCATGATCACGATGGCGATAATGACCAGCGCCAGCAGGTAGAAGAAAAGCTGGTAAGCGATGCTCTCGTCCAGGGGCTTGCCATAGAGCTTGTCCACGCCCAGACCGTTGAGCAGATTAATCAGCCAGCCCACCGGTGGGCGGCCCACCGGGGTAATGCCCTGAGGGCCGTTGGTGAGGTTGATGGGGTGGTCGAGGTTGTTGGCGAGTACCCGCACCACCTCGCCCAGCCCCAGGGTCACGATGGCCAGGTAATCCCCCCGCAGGCGCAAGGCCGGAAGGCCAATCAGCACGCCAGTAAACGCGGCTGCCACCACCGCTATCGGCAGGAAAAGGAAAAATAGCCAGGGGTTGAGGGGGAAGTGGTGTCCGGCGATAAAGTTGTTGGCCTGGCCGGAGCCGAAGATGGCCCAGCTATAAGCCCCGATAGCGAAGAAGGCCGCAAAGCCCAGGTCGAGCAAACCGGCCTGCCCCACCACCACGTTGAGGCCCAGGGCCAGGGCGGAGAAAATAGCGACCTGTACTCCCAGCTCGAGAAACAGGGAGTTGCCAAAGCCCGCCAAAGGTATGGAGATGAAGAGAATGGCTATGCCAATGAGGATTTTGAGCGCTGCCGGAATCCGCAGCAACATGGCCGAGAGCAGGGTTCCCACCAGGCCATAGAAGGCCCACTTGTCGTCGGTACTCTCCCGGATAAGCACCGTGAACACCACCGCCAGACCTGCCAGGGTCAGTGCCCGCACCATCTGCGAAGGTTTCAAGTAGGCCGTCAGGCCTAGCGCCACCAGCAGCAGAAAATTAGCCAGGGCGCTGAAGGGGGCAACCAGTGCCCACAGCGAGACCAGCACCGCCAGCACCGGCACCACGATATTGGCTTGGGCTTCTTTCATACCTTCTCACTCACATTCTGACCAAACAAGCCCTGGGGCCTGAACAGCAAAATCAGGATCAAAATCAGGAAAGCCAGCACCTGGGCGTACTCGCTGCCGAAGTTGCCCCGCGTCAAGAAGCCCAAGTAGGTTCCGCCGAGGGTCTCGAGTTCCCCCAACACCAGCCCCCCCACCACCGCTCCCGGAATGTTGCCAATCCCCCCCAGCACCGCCGCCGTAAAGGCTTTGATGCCAGGCTGGAAGCCTGAATAGGGGGTGATGTTGGTGTATATCAAGCCAAACAGCACCCCGGCAATTCCAGCCAGCGCCCCACCAATCAAAAAGGTACGGGAGATGATGGTATCGGCGTTGATGCCCATGAGCCCAGCGGTGCTCATGTCCTGGGCCACGGCCCGGATGGCTTTGCCCAGCTTGGTGCGGTTGACCAGATAGTTCAGGGCCAAGAGCATCACGATAGAAACCACAATTACGATCAACCCAGTGCGGGCCAGGATTAGTCCCAAGGGGCTACCAATGGCCGAAAAAATGTCGTAGTTGAAGCTGTCGTAGCTGGGGTACTGCATATTGAACTCGTTATGCCAGAGGGCTTCGATAGCCCTGACTAGGTCTTGCAGCAAAAACGAAACCCCGATGGCGGTGATAAGGGGAACCAGCACGTTTTTGCCTCCCCTACGCCGCAGTGGGCGATAGGCCAGGCGCTCGATTAGCATTGCCACAATGCCAGAAACCACAGCCGCGACAACGAAGGCCAATAGCAGTATCACGAAAGGATTACCGCTCTTGCCCAAGTAACGGAAGACCTCGAGGCCCGCTACCGCACCAATCATGAAGATTTCCGAGTGGGCAAAGTTAATTAGCCCCAGCACGCCGTATACCATGGTATAGCCCAGCGCCACCATGGCGTAAACAAAACCCAACAGGAGCCCTTGAAGCAGGGTCTGAGGCAAGATAGAAAGTAGATCGGTTAAAGACAAACGGTTTACCTCCTTGGCTTTACGGCAAGATTCTACTGGTAAGGGAACGAGAAGGTAAGCGGGGGCTGTTACACGATTTGGTTTTTATACTTTTATGTGGATAAACAACCATTCTTGCCCTAAGTCACTATTGCAAACTGGGCAGAGTATACCGACTTGACCCTAGCCCGACAACTGGCGCAAGCCCCTTTAAAAGCCTTACGGGCTGTATCGAGGGCCAAACCAAACGCAAGACGCTAAGAACTCGTCGCAGGTCTAATGTCAACAACTAAAGTCACAGCGCAGAGGGCGGGGAGCTAAACGTCGAACGACTAAGGCCGAAGGCTAAAAGCAAAATACTGAAGGGCCTTAAAGCTGCGCCAGGACAGCATAGTCAGCCAACCAGGAAAGATCGTCTGGGAGGCATTTTGGCGAGTATCGGTCGGCTAGGCATTATCCGCAATAAGGCTTTTCAGGATAAAGGGCGCACTGGAGTTAGGCAGCAAGGTTTGAGCCTACAAGCTAGGGCTTCCTGTGGTCACAGAAGGCTCGAGATGAGTCTAGCACCAGTAGTTAGTAGACTCCATCGCCCTCCAACCTCCAGTCGGTTTATCGCGGTTTCCGCTATTTTGGCCGCTACTCCTGGCGGCAAAAATGAGCTGAGTACGATCTTTCTAGCGGAGTAGACCGCCATTTTCTTTCTGAAAACCGCTCTAGATAGTCAGCGAACACTTACGATCTAAAGTGAACTTGGCATTATTCGTAGACTAGCTCGACCACCACGTAGGTCTGGCTGCCCTTGGAGCCTTTGACCTCCACTTCATCGCCGATTTTCTTGCCCATCAGCGCTGAACCCAAGGGCGATTCGTTGGAAATTTTGCCGCTGAACACGTCGGACTCGTGGCTGCCGACCAGGGTCAAGTTCATGCGGGAACCATTGTTGGTCTCCAGGCCCACCGTGACCCCGATTTGCACGTCGGTGGGCGTGCCTTTACCTGACGGTACGATAACCACTCGAGAGAGAATGTCCTCGAGTTCGGAGATGCGGCTGTTGTTTTGCCACATGGCTCGCCGGGCCTCGTCGTAGCCAGCATTTTCACGCAGGTCGCCTTCGGCGATGGCTCGACCCATCTCGTCGGCAATCTGCTGCATCTTTTCGGTTTTGAGATAGCCCAACTCTTGCTCGAGCCGGGCTTTGCCTTCCGCCGTCAGGTAGACGGGTTTTTTATCTGCCATGAATCCTCCAGAGGAATGAACCCTTAGACCAGTATAGCTTTGGGGTCAGCAAAGAGTGCCAAGCCGAGGGCAGAGAGCTGAAGGCAAAACGCTAAACGTCGAACGACTAGAGCGGTTTTCGAAAAGAATCTTGGGGTAGCCTGGGCCTATTGACTGTGCCCATCTGAGCAGAGAACCGCGATAACGCTCAAGGTCGAAGGTCAAAGGTCGAAAGCCCAACAACCTAAAAACACCAACCGCGTCCCAGACGGTGTTTCCTGGTTGGCTGA
>JADMIM010000094.1 GCA_015478585.1 Thermaceae bacterium
CCCCAATGCGGGTCTACCTCGAGTTCGACCTGGGGGGCCCCATCAGCGTGGGACGCGGCAGTTACGTGAGCGAGGCCCTGCGCCAGTTAGGGTTGATCAACGTGCTGGCCCACCATCCACAGAGCTATTTCACCCCCGACCTGGAAGAGGTGTTGCAGCTGGAGCCCGAACTCATCATCTATGAACCCAAGCCCCACCGGATGCGCCAGGCCGAGCGGGCCAGGGCCCTGATGCAGTCTCGAGGTTGGACGCAGCCGCTGGTGGTCAATGAGGGCGACCAACTGGCCCACTACGGCCCGCTTTTCTTTGAATATCTCGAGGGCCTCGAGCGCCAGATCGAGCAGTTAGAAAGCTGACCTGGAGCCATTGCGGTGCTATGCTCAGAAGCAAAGGAGAGTCTATGCCCACCTTTGACCATTTCCAGCAGCTCAAGCAGCACATTCCCCTGGTCGCCGAGGAAAACCGCATCGGAGCTTGTCTGGCCTGCACCTACTGGGATGCCGACGATGTAAAGCGCGACGAAAGCCAGGTGGCTCGAGTAGCGGTTTGCTTGCACCCCGCACTGGTCGAGTTTTCCCTGTTGGTGAGTGGGGGTAGTGCTTGTGGCAAGTGGGAAGAGGAACCCGCCGCAGGCGAGGCCGCCAAAACCTACAGCCAGCGCTACCAACCCTCTTGAGCTGTGGCCCCGAGCAGTTTGCAGAAAAAATAGAACCCTCCACTGAGTTAGAAAGACCGTACTTAGCTCCCTTTTGCCGCTATGAGTCGGGGCAACAGTAGCGCAAACCGCGATGAAGTGCGTGTGGAAGCAGTTTTCTGATAAATCAAAAAAATATATGCTAGACGTAGATCGTAGCGCTCTTCATATTGCCGCCTTTATTGACGTTGGCTCCTGAATAGCCGTCAACAGACTTCTTGCAGAGGTCGCGGATAGCGCATAGCCAATAGCTGCGTCCGAGACGACAACTCGAGAAGGCTGCGTAGCCTAAAAACCGTGTCCTCCAGAGTACAAAACCCCTACCGCAGATTGAGGGCAGGCTCAGACGACTATTTCAACCGCAGGATGCGCTTGGCGACGGCTTCTTCTACGGGCATTACCGACAGGCGGTTGCCCCGCCGTAGCAGTATTAGCTCTTCTGAACTGAAGTGTTCGCGCAGCGTGTCCAGGGCGATAACTCGCGGAAAGGCTTGTACGAACTCGAGTTCCACCGTCCACCAGCGAGGGTTTTCTTTGGTGCTCTTGGGGTCGAAATAAGGTGAGCTGGGCTCGAACTGGCTCGAGTCCACCAAGTTGGTGTGCTGGACTCTGGCTAGACCGGCGATTCCGAGCGCTTGGGTGCTGGAATGATAGAAGAAAGCGAAATCCCCCTTTTGCATGGCCTGCAGGTAGTTCCTGGCCTGATAGTTGCGAACTCCCTCCCAAAGAGAGGTTCGGTCGCGCTGCAAGTCGGCAAGGCTGTATTCGTGGGGTTCGGATTTCAGCAGCCAATAGGGCATGGCGCTATTCTACCGGTGCAGGGTTTTGTGTACCCTGGAGTTGTGAGAGGTCTCAACTTAGGTAAAAGCCCGGTCAAACCTTTGGTGCGGGATAGCTACCGCTCGCCTGCTGTTAGCATCCAGGAGCTTCAGGCCAGGCTGGGCAGGGATAAAGTCCTGCTCGAGCCTTCTCAGCGCCGCAACTATACCTACGACGGCATCGCCTTTGGGGTTACGCCAGCCCTGGTGGTATTGCCTCAGAGCACCTTGGACGTGGTGGAAGCCATGCGCTTTGCCGCTGTGGTGGGGCTGCCGGTGGTGGCTCGAGGTGCTGCCAGTGGGCTGTCGGGTGGGGCTGTGCCCGTTCAGGAATCCATGGTGCTGGCTTTTACCCGCATGACCGGCCTTTCCATAGACCCCCAGGCCCGCACCGCCACGGCCCAACCTGGAGTCGTGACCGCCCTCATCAGCGAACGGGCCAAACCCTTTGGCCTGATGTACCCGCCCGATCCGGCCTCTTTTCGTACCAGTACCATTGGGGGCAACCTGGCCGAGAATGCCGGGGGGCCGATGTGCTTCAAAAAGGGCGTGACCGGCGACTACGTGGTGGCCTTGGAGTTCGTGGATGATACCGGCCAAGTTCGCCGCCTGGAGCGCGGTGCTTACGATCTAGCGGGCCTACTCATTGGCTCTGAGGGCACTTTGGGCCTGATTACCGAGGTGCGGCTGCGCCTCGAGCCCATTCCCCGCTACACCCGCACCCTGATGGCCAGCTTCGCTGAGGTCGGGCAGGCTGCCGAGGCCGTCTCCCAGGCGATTGCTTCGGGGGCAGTTCCAGCAAAATTGGAGTTCATGGACAACGGCTGCATCCGCGCGGTGGAAACCTATTTGCAGATGGGCCTGCCGGTGGAAGCTGCCGCTATCTTGCTCGTAGACACCGATGGCGACGACCCAGCGGTGGTGGAGGAAGAGCTTTCCTGGGTGGCTGAATCCTGCCGCGAGCACGGTGGAGTGGTGAGTATCGCCAAGGACAGCGCCGAGAGCGAGGCCTTGTGGAAGGCTCGCCGTTCGGTCTCGCCCGCCATCGGGCGATTGCGCCCCAAACGGCTCAACGAGGACATCGCGGTTCCTAGATCCGCCCTGCCCGAAGTGGTGCGACAGACCGAAGCTCTGGGGAAGAAGTACGGCTTCCCGCTAGTGCAGTTCGGGCACATTGGGGATGGCAACCTGCACCCCAACGTAATGTTCGACCCCAAAACCGATGACGAGGCCAAGGTCTGGGAGCTGCTGCACGAGGTCGCCAGGGTAGCCCTGCACCACGGCGGGGTGCTCTCCGGAGAGCACGGCATCGGTCTGATGAAGCGCGATTTTATGAAAGAGGCAGTGGACGGCGAAACGCTGGGGGCACTGCGCGCAGTCAAGACCGCCTTCGACCCCCAAAACCTGCTCAATCCCGGCAAAGTTTTGCCCGATGCCGAATCTAAGGCCCACTAGAGCCGTTTGGGGAGATATACCTGGGATCAAGCATCAGTATCCTGCCTATCAACGCACCTTATAGCCAATGTCTTGCAAAACATGCCGAGCAGCCTCTTGTTCCTCTCTTGTCGCAAACCCCATGCGAATTGCCCCGCCTTCGTCGCGGATTGCCAGCACCTCGAAGTTTTTGATGTTGATTCCAGCCTCGCCTAGCGCGGTGGAGACGGTGGAAATCTGACCTGGCTTGTCAGGAACCTGCACCACTAGCTCGTTCATCACCGGCAGCAAGCTGCGCTTGACGATGGGGAGGGAGTCGCGGGTGCGCTTGGCCTCCTGGGCCACCTCGAGCAGCCGCTCGGGGCTCTCGAGCGCGTCCTCGAGGCCCTTCAACACCTCGCGTAGGTCTTCCACCGCGTCCCTAAGCGCCTCGCGGTTGGCGACCACCATGTCCCGGCTCATCCGGGGCGAACCCGAGGCCACCCGTGTGAGGTCGCGGAAACCACCCGCTGCCAGGAACATCAGCAAGTCGTGGTGCTCGTCCCCAGCCATCAACTGATTGAGGCCCACCGCTAGCAGATAAGGCAGATGCGAGATGCGGGCCACCAGCCGGTCGTGTAGTTCGGGGGCGACCTCGAGCGCATAGGCTCCCAAATCTCCTACCAGCTTCCGCAGCTTGCTCAAGGCCTCAGGTGGGGTTTGTGGGCTGGGGGTCAGTACCCAGACGGCGTTCTCGAGCAGCCCAGCGTGGGCTGCCTCGACCCCGGCCTTTTCACTCCCGGCCATCGGATGTCCACCCACGAAATTGGGCAAAACCCCGGATAGAGCCTTCACCACCGGGGCTTTCACACTGCCCACATCCGTCCAGACCGAATCGGGCCGAGCGAACTGGGCCAAGCGCTGGCCTTCCTCCGCCAGTACCCCCACCGGCGCGGCCAGCACGCCCAAATCTAGCTCACCAATCCACTGGCCCAGACTGGTGTGGGTGCGGTCTGCCACCTGGAGCGCCAGGGCATCCTCGAGGGCCTGGGGGTCGGGGTCGTAGGCGTGGATTTCCTCGGCCAGAAAGCGCTCCCGCAGCCCCAGTGCCACACTGCCGCCGAGCAACCCGATGCCAAAAATGCCAACTTTGCCAAAAACCGGAGACATCATGCCAAAAAGAAGCATACCTGCTGCCCCCTCTCCCTCGCTGGGAGAGGGCTGGGGTGAAGGTGTCCCAGCTTCGCTGTGTCATGACTGCTCGAGACGGTCTTTTCACCGCCCAATACGTGCTCAATCGCGGTGTCCCCCCCCTGGTAGGAGCGGGGGCTGGGCGGTGTAGAACGATGGTTTAGACGGTCTCCATCTCTCCCGTTAGCCGTTGGCCTAAAGCGGGCAGAATTGCTCTAATTTTGTCCATCAGTGCGGCGAACTCGTGTTCGTGGAGCTGCTGGGCGGCATCGGAAAGGGCTTTTTCGGGCTCGGGATGGGTTTCTACAATGATGCCGTCGGCTCCAGCAGCCAGGCCTGCCAGGGCCAAGGCACTCACCCAGTCGCGCTTGCCTGCTGGGTGCGAGGGATCAATCCAGATTGGCAAGTGCGTCCAGGACTTGAGCACCGGCACGGCGGCCACATCCAGGGTGAAGCGGGTGGCTTTCTCGAAGGTGCGGATGCCGCGCTCGACCAGAATCACCCGCATATTGCCCTGCGCCAGCACGTACTCGGCGCTCATCAAGAACTCCTCGAGGGTCATGCTCATGCCACGCTTGAGCATCACCGCCGCTTTTTTCTGCTGCCCAACTTCTTTGAGAAGGGCGAAGTTCTGGGCGTTCCTGGCCCCAATCTGCAAGACATCGGCGTAGGAGGCCACTAGCTCGACCTGCTCGGGGCTCATCACCTCGGTAACGATGGGCAGGCCAGTCTCGGCCCTGGCCTCAGCCAGAATCTGCAAGCCCTCCTGGCCCATGCCCTGATAGGAATAGGGGCTGGTGCGAGGTTTGAAGGCCCCACCCCGCAGCATCTGGGCCCCGTATTTCTTCACGAAGCGGGCCGTGCTGAGGGTCTGCTCGCGGCTTTCCACCCCGCATGGCCCGGCAGCCACCATCACCTCGCCGCCGCCGGTCAGGCCACTGCTCCACTCGAGAATGGTGGGCTTGGGGGAGACCTCGAGGCTCGCTAGCTTATAGGGTTTGCTGATGGGAATCACCTCCGCTACCTCTGGCAAGGCCCGGAAGTGCTCGAGCAAATCGGGCGTGGGGCCTCCCCCGATGGCCCCTACCAAGGTGGTGTTCTCACCCTCGGAGACATGAGGGCGGTAGCCGACCCGCTTGATTTCCGCCACTACCGACTCGATTTCCTGCGGGCCTGCGCCGTGTTTGAGAATAATCAACATGGGTTTCTCCTTTCTAACACTGCATCTGCTTTGCTTAGGGGTTCTTGTCAAATCCTCATTGCCTTGTGAAAAACACCTGCTTTGATTTGCCGCCTAGACCTGGCCTGAGGTTCGATGGGGTGAAAGAAAAACCTCCGGGGTGGATTCCCCGGAGATCATCAAAGCGAGCCTATGCGACTATGCCGACCTCAGGGGAGTAGGCCAATAAAAATACCCAAAAAAGCGGGTGTTTTGATGGTTCGTCCCCGAGTTCTGCATATGCCCTGGAGTGTATATGCATCCTCGAGCCCGTGTCAACCCTGAGGAACATCGTGTTCGTGGAGCTACTGATACCGCCTTCATATAGAAAATATTTCCTTGGCCCCTTGGGGCCACCGGCTACAGGCTGAAGACCATCCAGGTGAAGTTGGTATTAGCAGGGATGGCTAATGCCCGTGCTTGTCTTGATACATGGCTGCGTCGGCTTCGTGCAGGGTGGTGGCCAGAGATTTCTCGGCCCTGACCTCGACTCCCCCTGCACTGACTTTCTGTCCCGAATCCTGTCGCACTCGGCGCACCAACTCGTACACTTCGGTCAGCTCGAGGCCCAGGTGCAAGCTCACGAACTCGTCGCCACCAATGCGGAAAGCCTGGTCGCTTTGGCGGGCCATCTTGCCCAGGGCGGCGGCCAGAGTTTGTAGAGCACGGTCTCCGGCGGCGTGGCCCAGATGGTCGTTGAGCTTTTTGAGTCCGTCCATATCCCAATAAATCAGGGCCAGGGGCAGGCCCAGGCGGTGGGCCTGGGCTTGCAGTTTGGGATAAGTATCTTCCAGGGCGCGGCGGTTGCCCAGGCCGGTGAGGGAGTCGGTGAGGGCCAGTTCGGAAAGCGAGCGCCTCGAGAGCAGCCCGTGTAGCACGGTTGCCGCTTGCAGGGCGAAGGTTTGAGCGATGGAGAGGGCCTCCGGTGGAAAAGCCTCAGTAGAGGTAAAAGAATCCAGGTTGAGGGTCGCCATCACCTGGCCCTGCAACACCACCGGGGTGCAGATGTTGGCTTGAATTTCGGCGGTCTGGGCAGCTTTGATGAAAAAATTACGCTGGTCGCCAGCCAGGAGTTGAGACCGCTCTTGCAGTTGAGGGCTCACCAGCAGCCGGGGCCTGCCCAAACACCAGTCTTGCTCGCTCAGGCCATACCAGAGCCGCTCGTATTCCTGGTCGAGAAGGTGCGCTTTCAGAGTCTCGCCAAAGCCAATGTGCGCCGCGAAGCGAAAGCGCCTCTCCTCCAGCAACAGCAGGCTTCCGGCTTCAGCACCGGGCACTACCTCCACTGCAGCCTCGAGCACCCGCTGCATCAGGGCATCGAGGTTGTCTTCCTGGGTGAGCAGGCTCGAGAGCACCTCGAGGCTGGATTGGTAGGCCAGAGCCTGGTTGTATTGCTGGGTGACTTCGGTGAGCAAGCAGAGCTGGCCCCCCCGGTGGGGCGTGGTGTACACCTGAAACCAGCGCCAGCGTCGCCCGGCCATGCCCACCAGACCGCTGGAGGGCGTGCTATGCCACCAAGGCCCGGCTGCCGCCTCGAGGACGCGGGTCTCGAGATGGGTAGGTTGGAACCAGCTTTCCAGCCGCTTGCCCAGAGGCTGCGTATCAGGGATGCAGGTGCTAGCCACCGGATTGAGCCAGCCCAAACGACCCCGCTCGTCGAGCCATACCACCGCCAAAGGCAAACTCACCAGCCACTGATAGGTTTCTGACTCGAATAGCGCCTCCTGGCCGGTGGGTTCCATATAAGGGGGCTTTTATCCCTACTAGTGTAAGGCCCTGACAAAGTTTTGACAATCATTCCAGGAGGGGCTAAGAGGCACTATGCAGCAGCTCTTTAGCGTGCTCGAGGGCTGCTTCAGAGTAGCTTCCAGATAGCATCCGGGCCAGCTCCCGCACCCGCTCTTCCTGATGCACCCGTTGTATCTGCACCGAGTTTCCTTGCTTCACTACCTGGTAATGGGTTTGGGCTCGAGCGGCAATTTGCGGCAGGTGGGTCACGACCAACACCTGCCGCTGCTCGGCCAGCTTGGCGAGGCGGTCTGCAACCTGCCAGGCGGCCTCGCCACCCACCCCAGCATCCACCTCATCGAACACCACCGTATCGGCCTCGGAGCCGGTGAGCAAAGCCAGAGCCAGCATTACCCTCGAGAGTTCGCCACCGGAGGCCGCTTTATCCAGGGGAGTGAGGGGTGTGCCGGGGTTGGCAGAAAACAAAAGCTGAACCTCCTCGAGGCCCTCCGGCCCCGGCTGCGGGAGCTTGGATAGTTCCACCGAGAAGCGAGCTGAAGGCATACCCAAGCCGCGAATTTCCGCCCCTACTTTTTTGGAAAGGGAGGTGGCGGTTTTGTTTCTGGCCTCGGAAAGCTCCTGGCCTGCGCCAAACAAGGTTTTCCAGGCCTTCTCCTGCTCGACCCTTAGCTCGCTCAGACGATCTTCGGCCCCCTCGAGTTCGCGCAGTTCCAGCCGCGAAGCCTGGGCAAACTCCAGCACCGCCGCAATGCCCTCGCCATATTTGCGTTCCAGGCGCTCAATCAGGGCCAGCCGGGTTTCCACCTCTTCCAGGGCCCCAGAGTCGGCCTCGAGAGCTTCGAGGTAGTCCTCTAGCTCGCGTGAGACTGCCTTGAGGGAGTTCAGGGCGGTTTCCAGGTCGGCGCTGAGGTTGTCGAGCTGGGCATCGTATTTCCCGGCGGCCTTAATCTCACGCTGAGCTGCTCCCACCAATCCGATGGCATCGCCGTCCCCAGCGAGTGAAACCGAGGCTGCTGCAACCCGCTCGCGCAGGGTCTCGAGGTGGCGCAGCCGCTCGGCTTCAGCCCGCAGTTGTTGATCTTCGCCAATAGCCAGCTTGGCCCCATCAATTTCCTCGAGTTGAAAACGCAGCACGTCGAGCTTGCGTTCGCGTTCGCGGGCGGCGGCCTCGAGGCGCTCGGTTTCGCTCAAAACGGCCTGGTGGTGGGCATAGGCTGCCCGGTAGGTCTCGAGCAGACTGGGGTCGAGCAGAGCGTCCAAGAGCCCTCGCTGGGCCTTTCGGCTGGAAAGGGTGAGTGCCGCGTGCTGGGCATGAATAGCCAGGTATTGACTGGCCTCCTCAGCGAGTTCTTTCAAGCTCACCACCTCACCCTCGATGCGGGGGGTGCTACGACCAGTGGAAACCCGGCGCGAGAGGCTCTTGCCACCAAAAAACGCTGTCACCAGCAAGGTCTCGGCTCCAGCCCGAATCAGCCCCTCGGGTTTCTCGCCCAAAAGCAGCGCCAGCGCGTCCACCAATACGCTTTTCCCAGCCCCGGTTTCGCCGGTCAGGACGGTCAGACCAGGGCCAAGCTCGAGGGCTACCCGCTCCAATACGGCCAAATTCTGGACTTCCAGCCATTCCAACATGGCAACAGTTTACGGTTTAGGCGTAACTGTTCACAATGAGCCAGGTTGCATCTGGGGTACTTGGATAGGGCAGAGAGCCGAGAACAAAGAGCCAAACGTCAAACGACTAACGTCCAACGCCAAGGGCAACAACGTCGAAGGCCGAGAGCTTAAGGCTTAAAGTCAAAAACCTAAAAACACAGACCGCGTCCCAGACGATGTTCTTTTATGGGGCAATTATGTCGTCCTGGTGTAGCTTTAAGGCTCTCTGTGTTTTGCCTTTAGTTTTTAGCGTTAGTCGTTGGACGTTAGACCTGCGACGGCCTTTAGCTCTCCGCTTTTTCGACCCCAGCCATTTACCGTACCGGCGTAATTGCCAGCGTGCAGCGCGAGATGCAGACCAAGCGCCCTTGTTCATCGCGGATTTCGATGTTCCAGACCGCCGTGGTGCGACCCGAATGCAGCGGGGTTGCGGTGGCCGTGAGCTTGCCCTCGCGCATCGAACGCAGATGGTTGGCATTGATCTCGAGCCCAAATGAGGTGTGGCCTTCTGGTGCCGCCAAAAAAGCCCCGATGCTGGCGACGGTCTCGGCCAGCGAAACCGAGGCTCCGCCGTGTAGGAAGCCGAAGGGCTGGTGGATTTTGGGGGTCACGTCCATCTCGGCCACTACCCGCTCAGGGGTGGCCTCGAGCACCCGAATCCCCAGCGTGGATACCAGGCTTTCCTGCTGTAGCTGGTAAAAATTCATTTGCGGCATAGGGGTATCTTATCGCAGCGTTATCCGAGCTTGACAGCGGCGCGGGCTTGGTGAAATGCAGTGATAGAGCAGAAAAACTGAATAGACCGCGCTAGAATAAGCCACTTATGGTGGTATTGACCGGCGAGATCCTCGTAGACCTGATTGGTCACAACGCCCGGAGTGCCGCCCAGCTCGAGTATCGGGGGACATTGGGAGGCTCGGCCCTCAATACCGCCTCGCTGCTGGCCCGCCTGGGCACTCCCACCCGCTTCGTGGGCGAGGTAGGGCAGGACAGTTTGGGGGAATGGGCCATCCAGCGCCTCGAGGAGCGCCGCATTGAGTCGCGCTTTGTGATAAGGCTCCCGGGCATTCCTACCGTGTTGGCCCTGGCGGAGATAGACCTTGCGGGCAATGCTGCTTACAGCTTCTATCGGATGTTCCGCGATTTCCCCTTCCAGCCGGATAAAGGGGCGCTGGCGCGGGCCAGGTGGCTGCACTTTGGCTCGCTCTCGGCCTTTCAGAAGCGCAATATCGAAGGCATCATGGGCCTGCTCGAGGTGGCCCAGGAGTACCAAATCCCGGTGAGTTTCGACCCCAACCTGCGAGCTATCCCAGATGAAGCCTATTTTGCCCAGCTCAGGGCGTATCTGCCTTATATATCGCTATTCAAAGCCAGCCTCGAGGATGCCCAAGGTCTATTTCCCTCAACGCCGCCCGAACCCCACCTCTTGATGGAACAATTGGCCGGGCTGGGGGCTCCAGTGACCGTGCTGACCCTGGGCGCACAGGGGGCTATGGCTACCTTTCGCACCCGTATGCTTCGAGTTCCCGGAGTCAAGGTAAAGGTGGTAGATACCATTGGAGCGGGCGATACCTTTACTGCCGCCCTGATCTACGGGATGCTCAAACAAGACCTCACCAGCCGCATCGAACTCCTGACCTGGGACGGAATTCAACTGCCGGTCATCCTCTCGGCAGCCTGCCACTTAGCTGCGCTGGCCTGCACGGTAGCCGGGGCCAGCGTGCCGGAAAAAGAGCTACAGCTTTGGTGGGAGCGGTTTGGTTAGCTGCTCAAGTCTGGCTATCCCCGCACTACCAATACCGGTGTGGAGCAGTTATGCAGCACCTTATCGGTCACGCTGCCCATCATCACCCGGTCTATGCCTTTGCGGTTGTGGGTCGCCATGACCACCAGGTCGTAGTTCTTGGCGGCCTCGAGGATTGCGGTCACGGGATGCTCTTCGATAATCAGGGTTTTGGCGCATACCCCCTGGGATTTAGCCCGTGCGGATAGATGCTTGAGGGTGGTTTCGGCTTCGGAGCGCAGTTCGCTTCGCAGTAGCTCGGAATACTCCGGGGGCGGTGCGGTATAGGCCCGGTAGGGAGCAGTGGGGTCTTCCAGGGCGTAGAGCAAAGTCACCTCTCCCCCGGACACTTTAGCCAGGTCTAGCCCCTGGGCTAGGGCCTTCTCCCCGAATTCACTGCCGTCGGTAGGAATCAAGATTCGCTTGAACATAGCTGCCTCCTTGCCAGAAGCTCTGCAAAAGCACTGGCCTTGGCTGTTGCCCTAACCTTAAGCCTCTGTGGGCGGGACTTGTGCCCCAGCCCACAAAAACCCGGTTTTACTTGGCGGCGAGCGGGCTTGACATTTCCCTGACCTACTTGCGTCTAGACTGATATTCAATGTCAAAGCTGCTCTTGGTCGAGGACGAACCCGCGGTGCGTATGGGGCTGCGCCTTTCACTCTCCAAGGCCGGTCATCAGGTGCTCGAGGCGGCTACGGCTGCCGAGGGATGGGAAAGGCTGGCCGGAGCCGACTTGCTCATCCTGGACTGGATGCTTCCCGATGAGCCAGGGGTGCGCCTTTTGGAGCGGCTGCGGCGCGATGGACGCTTCGAGTCCATGCCGGTGCTGATGCTCACCGCCAGAGCAGGCGAGGCCGACCGGGTGGAAGGGCTCTCGAGGGGAGCTGACGATTACCTGACCAAACCCTTCTCCACCCCCGAGTTGGTCGCGCGGGTGCAGGCTCTGCTGCGGCGGGTCGGCAAAAGCGGGCGGCTCGAGCGGGGGGCACTGGAACTCGACCTCGAGCGTCATCAGGCTTTCTTGGATGGACACAGCCTGGAACTCACCCGACGTGAGTTCGACCTGCTGGCTTTTCTGGCCCGTCATCCGGGGCGGGTATACACCCGTGAGGAGCTTTTGGAGCGGGTTTGGGGACAAGAGTTTCTGGGCACCGCCCGCACCGTAGACCAGCATGTAGCTCAGTTGCGCGACAAGCTGAGCGAAGACCCCAAAACACCGCGTTTCCTGGAGACTTTGCGGGGTGTGGGGTATCGCTTTCGGGAGTAAGGTTATGCCTATGAGCGATGCACAGCGAGCGATGAGTGAAGGCGTTTTTGGCGCATTGCTTGGGGCTGGTGTATCAACCTATCGCAGTTCTCTGATTTTTACCGCCCGTGGCGGCAAAATATCCGATGAGCCCAGTCAATATGCCCAGGCTACTCCAAGGTTCTTTGCGAAAACCGCTCTACTCTAGAAATATATGAACACTTCCCGCCACTTATTAGAGATTGCCTGGGAAGCGGCCCGCGAAGGTCTGTTGGTTTTTTCTGAGGAGCGGGTGGTGTATCTCAACCCGGTGGCAGCCCAGCTCTTGGGCATCGAGCGGGAAAAGGTGTTGGGTCGGCCTTTGCTGCTGGCCCTGCGCGACCACAAGCTCGAGGCCCTGTGCCGACTGGGGGGCGAGGCCACCGTAGAAGCCAGGGGCCGGACGCTGTGGGCTAAGGCCGTCGAGGGGGTGTTGCTGCTATGGGATCAGACCGAGGAGCACACCCGTGTGGAAGCCCTCGAGGCTTCTAGCCGGGTGCTGGCCCACGAGTTTCGCACCCCCGTAGCCGGTATGCTCTCGCTGCTGGAGGCCCTCCAGAGCGGCCTTTCTGGCAGCGAGCGCGATGAGGCCCTGGCCCTGTTGTACCAGGAAACCCAGCGACTCAAGCGGCTGGTCGAAGACCTGCCGCTCAACCGCCTCCCCTCACAGGAGCGCACCTTTGCTCTGGAAGAGCTTCAGACCAGGCTCGAGCGGTTTCTCTCACCCTTATTGGCCGAACGTTCGGCCTGGATTCATTGGGAAATACCCCATACGGTGCGGGCCAACCCCGACGCGGTGTACCAGGCCCTGCTCAACTTGTTGGATAATGCCCTGAAATATGGCCCCGGCGGCGAGGTCAGGGTGATTAGCGGTGAAACCCGAGACGGAGTCTGGCTCGAGGTAAGGGATGGCGGCAAACCCCTCAGCGACTTCGAGCGTTTGTTCCAGGCCGGTCAGCGTGGGATGCACGCCGCCAATGTGCGGGGAACTGGCCTGGGGTTGGCCTTGGTGCGCCGTCTGGCTTCGGGTTGGGGCGGCGAAGCCTATGGGCGGCATGCTGAGCAGGGCAATGCGTTTGGACTCACCTTTCCGCGATATCCTGGGGCCAAGGTGAACCTGCAAGCTCAGGGTATGCCAGCTTGATAAGGAGAAAGCTATGCGAGAAACCTTAGACCGCGAACTCAATCACCTCACCGAAGAGACCATCCGCATGATCTCGATGGTGCGGGAGATGGTAGACAACAGCGTCAAGGCCCTGGCCGACCAAGACCCCCGAGTGGCGCAGCAAATCATCAGCCAGGACAAGGAAGTAGACACGCTCGAGCTGAAAATCGAGAGCGAGGCCGTTACCCTGATGGCCCGGCAGCAGCCGGTGGCTTCTGACCTACGCTTTATTTTTACAGTAATCAAAGGCTTGACCGACCTCGAGCGAGCCGGTGATTATGCCGCCCACATCGCCGAGGATGTAATCGTGCTGGCCCAAGAACCCCCCCTCAAAAACTACATCACCCTGCCCGACATGGGTCGCCGCCTGACTACCATGCTGGACTTGGTTTCCAAGGCCCTAGCCGAACGCGACCAAGAAGCGGCTAAGGAAGTTTTACGTCGAGATGACGAAGTAGACGGCCTCTACGAGGAAGTTACCCGCGAACTGCTGACCTACATGCTAGAAGACCCCCGCACCATTTCCAAAGCCCTGACCCTGATGCGGGTGGCCCGCAGCTACGAGCGTCTTGGTGACCACCTCGAGAATATCTCCGAGCGCATCCTCTACTGGCTCACTGGAAAGATGGAAAAAAAGCCCGAGGACGTGTATTAGAGCGGTTTTCATGAAACATACCGACTTCAGATAAAGAATATTTCATTCGCCCCTTTGGGGCCACAAGTATCAATAACTTGGCATAAGCCGCTCTATCGCGGTTCTCTGAATTTTGCTGCCGCCATGGGCGGCAAAATATCAGATAGGC
>JADMIM010000095.1 GCA_015478585.1 Thermaceae bacterium
GCCCAGACCAAGCGGGTGCTTTCTATCGTGGAGCAAAAAGGGGTGCCGTTCCAGATTGGCTTCAACCGCCGTTACGACCCTCCCTATGCCGCAGCCAAAAAGAAAATTGAGGCAGGAGAAATCGGCCCCATCGAGCAATTTATCGACGTGATGCGCGACCCCGCACCCCCACCGCTTGAATACCTCAAAAGCTCGGGGGGTATCTTCGTGGATATGTCCATCCACGACATTGATTGTGCCCGCTTTTTGGTGGGCGAGGTCGAGGAGGTGCTGGCCTGGGGCGCAGTGCGGGTAGACCCCCAAATTGCCGAGGTGGGCGACGTAGACACGGTGAACCTCAGCCTGCGTTTTGCCAATGGGGCACTGGGGGTAATCCAGAACTCACGCCGTTCGGTATATGGCTACGATGTGCGCACCGAAGTTTTTGGGGCGGGCGGCAAGCTGGTAATGGACGCAACCCCCAAAACCCCTCTCTGGCAGTACGACCAGGGCATTCGGGGGGATTACTACCACTTTTTTATGGATCGCTTCAAGGAAGCCTACAAGCTCGAGCTCGAGGCTTTCTTCCGGGCCATTGCTGCCGGAGAAAAGCCCACCCCCACCGCCAAAGATGCCCTCGAGTCGCTGCGCATCGCCCTAGCGGCAACCCAGAGCCTCAAAGAGGGCCGAATCGTCCGGGTGCAGGAGATTCAATAAAGGAGCCGCTGATAGCTCATGGTGGATAGCCACCTCCTGTACGCTAATCCTAGAGGTTCAATAGGTTTTTGTCCGTTTAGGGCGCTTTTCGGAAAGAATCCTGGGGTAGCCATATTTGGACTTGCGAGTTTATCTGGAGCGGTTTTCAGAAAGAATAGGCCCCTCCCCTCCGTTAGAAAGACCGTACCTTGCCACCAGGAGTGGTGGCAAAAATAGCCGAAACCGCGATAAAGCCCTCCGGAGGTAACTGTTGGCTATCAACTACCAGCTATCGGCGACTTCTGCAAGTAAGGATATTTACTGTGCCGGTCTGAAACCGCGACAGGGGGTAAGCAATCCATGAACTCACCCAATCAGATCAAGCCCGTAGATGGTCAGCTCGAGGTCACTCCGACTAAAGCAGGGTGGCGGTATCTCTCCTTCAAGACCATCAGGCTAAAGGCTGGGGAGAACCTGGCGGGCAATACCCAGGGCCAAGAGGCCGCGCTGGTTCCCCTTGCCGGGACGCTCGAGGTAAAAGCCAACCGGCAAACCATTCAGCTAAGCCGTAAGGATGTATTTTCCGAGCTGCCTAACGTGCTCTATCTGCCGCCCGGCAGCGAGTACGTGGTGGAGGCGATTTCCTCGGCCCATTTCGCTCTGGGTAGTGCTCCTGCCGAGGGGAAATACCCGCTCAGGCTCTTCCGCCCACCGGAAATGCGTGTCGAGATGCGGGGCGGAGCCAACGCTACCCGCCAGGTCAACCATATTTTGGGGCCGGATTTGCCTGCTGAGCGGTTATTGCTGTACGAGGTCTACACCCCCTCGGGCTTTTGGTCAGGCTGGCCGCCGCACCGCCACGACGGGCGCAGGAACTCGCTGTACATCGAGGAGACCTACTACTACCGCATTACTCCCCAGACCGGCTGGGCGGTTCACCGCAACTACAGCCCCGAAGACAGTCTGGACGAGCTTTTGCTGGTGCGCGATGGCGACTTGGTGCTGGCCCCCAAGGGCTACCATCCGGTGGCGGCTGCGCCGGGCTCTAATGTGTACTACCTCAACTTTATGGCTGGGGAAGCCCTAAACGAGGCCAGGGCCACCTCACCGGTAGACGACCCCGACTGGGGTTGGATGCGCGGTGACTGGGTAGGCCAGCCCCTCGAGCTGCCCATTGGAGGCCGCAGGTGAAAGCCGAGGAGCGGCGCAGCCGGATTATCGAACTGCTCGAGGCACGCGGCACAGTGCTGGTGGACGAACTGGTTCATCAATTTGCGGTGAGCCACGTGACTGCTCGTAAAGATTTGAGCGAACTCGAGGAGCGCGGCTTGCTGCACCGCACCCACGGCGGGGCCACCTATGCCCACAAGAGCCTTTACAACCCCTCTTTCCGCGAGAAAATTCACCTTCAGAAAACCGAAAAACAGAGCATCGCCCGCTTGGCTTTGGAATATATCGAAGAGGGCGATTCGGTCATCCTGGATGCGGGGAGCACCACCCTTGCCCTAGCCCAGTTGATGAAACCCCGGCTGCGTTCGGTATACGTAATTACCAACTCCATACCGATTGCCCTGGAGCTTTCCGATACCCGCTGGGAAATTTTGCTCACCGGGGGTCAGATGCGTCATCACAGCATGGCTCTGATTGGCCCCGCCGCAGTGCGTTCGCTCGAGACCTATCACACCGACAAAGCTTTCATGAGCGCCACCGGGGTCTCCCTAGCCAAGGGCTACACCACTCCCAACCCCTACGAAGCCGAGACCAAGCAGGCTATGGTTCGGGCCGTGGATCGTGTGTATGCCCTGGTGGATAGCTCCAAGCTGGGCCGGGCTACCCTGGCGAGTTTCGCCCGTGTAGACGAGGTAGATTTGCTCCTCACCGACGCAAACGCCCCCCAGGAATTTTTGCGCGACCTGGAAAAACAGGGTTTGAGCTACCGGCTAGCAGAACTCGAGGCTAACCAGAAGACTAGCTAAGAGACTTTCGCCAAACTTTCCTCGAGTTCTCTGGCTCTGGCAATACGCTGCTCCAGTTCCAATCGTTGCCCTCGAGTTTTTCTCGTACAGCGTGGAACTCGCTCGAGAGTTCGCGCAGGGTTCGCTCGTTGCGCTGGATATCTTTGGGAACATTCTCCATTAATCTTCCACGGGGCTACCTCCGTTAAGGCAGCCCCTATTTTTATCGTCTCAGCTTGGAAAGAAAAGTTTTGTCGTGTACCTAGGACCGAAACAACTCGCCCAGTTTGCAGGAGAAGCCGGGCAGTACGGCGGGGGACTCGACGCGTCCTCGGCGTTCAGGGCGCGGCCTATGCCGTCCGGCGTGTGGACAACGGCCTGTTTGCTGCGCGGGTAAATCACCCACACCAATGGCGTTCCGGCAGCCAGATAGTCGCTGATCTTTTCCCAAATTTCATCGGCGGTCTCTGAGGGTGAAACGACTTCGACGGCTAAATCTGGGGCCAAGTTCCAGAAAGCTTCGGGGATTCCGCTTTCGGGAATGCGCTCCTGGCGCATGAAGCTCACGTCTGGCCCGCGCACGGTGTCAGGAGCGCGGCACAGGACATAGCCGGAACTAACTCCTACACATCCGCGTCTATCCTGCTTTGCCCAACCGTTCAGTTGCAACACCAATTCCGCGATGATACCGCCATGAACTCCCCCCTGGCGGCCATTCCAACACCTCTCCCCGCACCAGCTCACGCTTGCCCTCGCCCTCGGGCAAGAGCCAGAATTCTTCGGCGGTCAGGAGTTTGTTTGCGACTGCCATAAGGCTAGCATAGCGGGGCTCGAGTAACCGCGCAGAACCTACCCTACCTATTTGCTAAGCTCTAAATTCCATAAATCCTTACCCTGTGCCCATGCAAAGAGCCAATCACGTAACAAATACCCTTCGGAAAACAAACACTTTTCGTAAGATTCATTTTCTGAAGGCTCATTTGGGTCAAAGCGAAGAATCGGTTCGTTGGCTTTAGTTACGTCTACAAGGGAATAAATGCCACATCCCCAATGGCAAAAGGGAAGTAGCCCTTCCGGCCAGCACCAACCATAGTCATCTGGGCCTAGATTTCTTTGTGATAAATACCATTTCTCAATGGTCTCACCCCTGTCATCAGGGAAGCCATTATCTATACCCATCAAGAAATAGCCAGGGCCAAATCCGCCATTACCCACTTCAGACAAGATACGTTTTAGGGTTGGTGACAGCGGAAATCCAAGTTGCCCCTCTACCTTGGAAACCTGTGCGGCACTCGCCGGTTGTTCAGGAGTTTGTCCGCCCAAGTAGGTACGCTCGAGCAAAGCCGTTATCAGCGAATCTCGCATCGCTCTTTCCTCAGCGGCTGTAATTCGGCGCTTCCTTCGTCACCACCACGTCGTGCGGGTGGCTCTCAATCAGCCCGGCATTGGTGATGCGGGTGAAGCGGGTCTCGGTGCGGAAAGCCTCCATGTCCGCCGCCCCGCAGTAACCCATCGCCGCCCGCAAGCCCCCCACAATCTGGTACAGCACGTCCCCCACCGGCCCCTTGTAGGGAACCATGCCTTCGATGCCCTCAGGAACCAGTTTTTTGGCTTCTACCGGCGCACCCGCCTTGCCCGAGTCCTGGAAGTAGCGGTCGGCGCTGCCCTGGCGCATGGCCCCCATGCTGCCCATGCCCCGGTAGAGCTTGTAGCGCCGCCCCTCGCGCAACACTTCCTCACCGGGAGACTCGTAGGTTCCGGCCAGCATCGAGCCGAGCATCACCGTATCGGCCCCGGCGGCCAGAGCTTTGGCGATATCGCCGGAGTATTTGATGCCGCCGTCAGCGATTACAGGAACGTCCAGCCCCTCGAGCCCTGATACCGCCTCCATAATCGCGGTAATTTGCGGCACACCCACGCCAGTCACAACCCGAGTCGTACAAATCGAGCCCGGCCCAATCCCCACCTTCACGGCATCGGCTCCAGCATCGGCGAGGGCTCTGGCACCCTCGGCGGTAGCGACGTTCCCGGCAATTACTTGTACCGCCTCGCCATAGGCTTTCTTCAAGCCGCGCAGGGCCTCTAAAATCCCCCTCGAGTGCCCGTGGGCGCTGTCCAGCACCAGCACGTCCACGCCCGCCCCGACCAGCGCCTTGGCCCTGGAGTCCAAATCCTTGGAAACCCCCACCGCCCCGCCCACCAAAAGCCGCCCTTGGGCATCCTTGGCCGCGAAGGGAAACTTCTGCCGCTTGGTAATGTCTTTGAGGGTCAGCAGGCCGCGCAGCTTGCCCTCGTGGTCTACCAGGGGGAGTTTTTCGATTTTGTGCTGGCGCAGCAGTTCTTCGGCCTCCTCGAGGATCGTTCCCGGAGGTGCGGTGACAAGCTGGTCAAAGGGGGTCATGACCTCCGAAACCGGGCGCTTGAGTTCGCGCTCGAAGCGCAGGTCGCGGTTGGTTACCAGGCCCAGCAGCTTGCCGTAGAAGTCCACCACCGGTAGCCCGCCAATTTTGTATTCCCGCAGCAAGCGTTCGGCATCCTCGAGGGTGGCAGTGGGGGGCAGCGTCACCGGGTCCTGGATCATCCCGGCCTCGCTGCGCTTGACCTTGCGCACCATTGCAGCCTGCTCCTCGGGGGTCATGTTCTTGTGGATGATGCCGATGCCCCCTTCTCGAGCCATGGCAATCGCCATTTCGGCCTCGGTCACGGTGTCCATCGCCGCAGCCATGACCGGAATGTTCACCCAAAGTTTGCGGGTCAGGCGGGCGCGGGTGTCCACGTCGCGGGGCAGAACCTCCGAGTAACCCGGTATCAGCAGCACGTCATCAAAGGTCAGCCCTTCCTGGAGGATTTTGTCGGTTTTGGGGCGGGATTTGGCAGGCGATTCCAGCATATTCCGAAAAGTATAGCAGAGGCTCGAGGCTAGAAACGTTGACCGTCAACCGTTTACCGTTCACCGCAAAGGCAAACCTTTATAGGAGTACAAGGCTTTGCGCCCGGCGCGGGTCACAACTGAGGTGAAAGTCAAAGGCGACCCCCCGAAGTTTCGGATTCAGCAACAGTTTTGTACATTGGCGAGTCCTGCACAGTTCCCCCTGCGAGCAGGGGGGAGCAGCCAGAAGCTCGTGATGCACCAAGTTTGCGCGAAGGTCGGCAACCGTGGGGGGTTGCTTTTAGGCGTTTACAAAATCTAGGGTGATGCCCACCCTCACAAGGTAGAATCGCCCTTATGAAAGTTCTGATCACAGGCGGAGCAGGCTACATCGGCAGCACCATTGCCAGCACACTGCTGGATACCGGCCACACCCCGGTTTTGCTAGATTCCCTGGTTACGGGGCCAGCCGCCTTCACTCGGGGACGCATTTTCTACAAGGGCGATATTGCTGACCAGGAGCTACTAAAGCACATCTTCAAGGAGCACCCGGATATCGTTTGCACCATCCACTGTGCGGCCTTAATCGTGGTGCCGGAATCGGTGGCCCAGCCCTACCGCTACTATCACGAGAACGTGGTGGGGAGCCTCGAGCTGTTCAAGTATTTGAGCCAACTCGGCTATCCCAGAGTGGTCTTTAGCTCCTCGGCTTCCATCTACGACGCGGTTCCCGGCTTCAAGGTGACGGAGGAATCGCCGCTCAAGCCGAGTTCGCCCTACGCCCGCACCAAGTACATGATGGAGATGGTACTCGAGGACTTGTCTCGAGCGACCAACCTGCGCGGCATCGCCCTGCGCTACTTCAACCCGATTGGCGCAGACCCCCAGATGCGCTCAGGCATCCATGCCAAAGAGCCCTCGCACGTGCTGGGCAAGCTGGTAGACACCGCACTGGGCAAGCTACCTGAGTTCCAGATTACCGGCGTGGATTGGCCCACCCGCGACGGATCGGGCATCCGCGACTACATTCATGTGTGGGACTTGGCGATGGCCCACGTCAAAGCCGTCGAACAGTTCGACGGGGTGATGGGAAAGGTGGGCGACACTTACGCGGTCATCAACCTGGGAACCGGCAACGGTGTGACCGTCAAGGAACTGGTGGCAGCCTTCGAGCGGGTCTACGGGCAGACGATTAACAAACGCGAGGCTCCGCCGCGCCCCGGCGACGTGGCAGGGGCCTATGCCAACGCGGACAGGGCCCTCGAGCTGCTGGGTTGGAAGGCCGAACATTCGATAGACCAAGGTATCCAGAGTGCCTTGGAGTGGGGAAGTAAGCGCAAGGAAATCTTGGGCTACGTTTGAATTTTCCTCACGTCCAGGACTTTTTGCTGGGCCTGGGGAGTACAATTGATATGCAATAGCCTGGGCGTAAAAACTGAATAGGAGGTGCTTATGCTCACGGTGCAAAAAATTAACCGGCTGACCCAAGACTACGTGCTCGAGGGTATCGGGGAGCACTCCGGGGATGCCCTGCGGGTGGTGGTGGCGCATACCTCCCCCAGCCACTACGAAGCGGTGGGCGAGATTCACCTCAGGAGCGGCAAAACCCATCATCCCTGCTCGGGGCCGATGACCGCCGACTTGCTGGTGCAGTGGCTCGAGACCCTGCTGGAGAAATGGCCGCCCAATCAGAACCTGGCCTGGGCCGAGCATCCGCTCGATGAAAAAACTCGAGGCTTTATCGGGCAGGCTAAAGCGGCGCATAGCCCCTAGCTTGCTTCAGCTCGAGCTGCGATAGACTGACCTTAGTGCAGGTTCTTCCTCACCCCTTTCTGCCCACCCAAGCCTCGGAAGGCTCAGTGCTGCGAGCCAGGGCCATGCAGGAATATCTGCTGGGTTTGCGGGGGGCACTCGAGCCCTACCAGAGCGTGCCACCGGTGCATCTGATGGTGCTTTCGGAACCCGACTGGCGGGCTCGAAACCGCAATCCCTACGGTTTTCCCTTCCAGCGAACCTCGCTGAAGGAAGGCTTGTATCTATTTTTGCCCAAACACTACCCCGACCGCCTAGTCTGGCGTTTGCGTGAGGTGCTGGTTCCGGCCATCAAGCTCGTCGGCAAGCCGCCCGGTCAGCCCAGCGATTTTCTCGACTTGAACCTGGGGCACGAGTACGCTCACGCTGTCGCGGTGGCCTGGAAGTTGCGGGTGCGGGTAAAGTGGGTTGACGAGTTCCTAGCCAACTATCTGTACTTAT
This sequence comes from Thermaceae bacterium, assembly GCA_015478585.1. GTDB lineage: Bacteria > Deinococcota > Deinococci > Deinococcales > Thermaceae > Meiothermus. Next base: position 7,753 of record JADMIM010000095.1, read on the forward strand.
TGGCGCTGCAAACAGCCCTCCCAGAACTATATCCCCAGGCCAAAACCTGGGGCATTCTGCTGGCCCACCTGACCCCTGGGGAGTCCAGCTTGGGCAGCTACGAGCGCAAGCCCAAAGGGCTGATAGACCAGCTCTGGTTCCAGGGACAGTTCACCACTGAGGCCGCCAGGTTGGTCGAAGATGGCAGCGATGCGCTGCTGAAGGGCTTGCTGAAGGCCGCGCCGCTATCCAAAAAAACCGTGCATAAAGTGTTGGTGGGCCTCGAGCCGGGCCTCAAGGAATGGTTCGCCAGTTTTGCCCCCAGAAAAGAGGGGCTCGAGGTGCGTGGCGAAGTGGCCTGGGAAGATATCGAGCAGTTTTCATGAATCTTGCAGCGTCTGGATTACTACTAACCGAAAAGGCTCGAGCTAATCTCCACGCCAGCAAGCCCCCACGGGAGCGCTGATGATAGGCCAGTCTGGTTGGTCATATCGCCTCTCCCCTTTCCAGGGCCTTCACGAACGCCTCGAAAACTGCGTTTACACGCTCAGTTTCGCCGGTAATCAGCCGGTCGATCAGCAAGCCCGAAAACACGCTGACAATCAGACTGGCTTGCGCAGGTGCAGCCCCTAAACCTTGTTGAACAAAGGAAATCCAGCCGTGGATGGCCGCCTTGGCGAAGTTTTGATACTCGGCATTACCCTTCAGCCCCAGCACCTCGATTTCGTAGAGCAGCCGGGCATAAGGGGCCAGTTCCGGCGAGGAAAACCAGTTCCAGAAGCGCCGTAAGCCTGCCACTGGGTCGGCAGAACTCTGAGGCTGGGCCTGTAAAAACGCTTGCTGACGGGCCTGCGCCGCAGTTAGTGCCTCCACGATCAAGTTTTCTTTGGAGCCGAAGTAATACAAGAGCATCCGCGCGTTAGTTCCCAAAGCCTCGGCCAGAGGTCTAAGGCTCAAGTCTTGCAGTCCGCCGCGCAGTAGATATTCCACCGCTCCCTCCAAAAATTCCGCTTTGGCATCAGGGTTAGAGATGCGTCCCATTACCCCATTCTATGAGCGAAACACTTGTTACACGTAACGATTGTTTCATACAGCCGAGCCAAAGTTAAACGCCGGGATTTTCCCGGCGCTTAGCGATGGATGGTGAGGGATTAATCAAAGATGTCAAACAGACGGCCTAACTTGCTTTTCTTTTTACCAGTGCGGCGGTAGTAATCGTCGTCCTGGTCAGTGTCGTAGACCGAGCGGGGGCGGGACTGGTCGGGGTGTTGGCGAGCAGACTCGTTCATGTCGCGGTAGTCGCGCTCGAGGCCGTTCACCTGGCCCAGCAGTTTCTCGAGTTCGCCTCGGTCGAGCCAGACTCCCCGGCAGGTCGGGCAGATGTCGAGGGTGACTCCGTTGCGGTTGACTTCTTGCATGGGGCTACTGTCGTTTGGGCATGTCAAGAGTGGCATCATTTCCTCCCAAGCCCCATGATGCAAGAAAGCGGCCCAGCCAATACTGGCCGGGTTGCTAGTCCCTCTCATAAATTTTAGCTACAATAAGAAGAAAACCTCGTCCCAAGGACGAGGTTTTTGGGGGTTTAGACCGCAGCCGACCCCACCTCTTTGAGCCTCGAGCGTTCGGCCACCTTCACCAGCAAAATTGAAATCCAGTACAGGATAAGCAGGGGGAAAGTCACCAGGCTCAGGTTAACTACATCCACGGTGGGGGTAATCACGGCTGCCAACGTAACCAGGCCCACTACCGCGATACGCCAGTTGGCAATCAAGAAACGGCTGGTGAGAAAACCCAGGCGGCCCAGCAAATAGCTCACCACCGGCATCTCAAAAAGGATACCCATCACCCCCAAAAAGGTGAGAATCTGGCCCATATACATTCCAATGGAGATTTGTGGCGTGACCACATCGCCTAAAAAACCCAGCAGAAAAGGCACCGCAAATGGCAGCAGTACGAAGTAAGCAAACACCGCCCCCACCGCAAAGCTAAACCCCGCCCCGATCAGAAAAGGCGCTGCCAAGCGGCGCTCGTGGCGGTAGAGACCGGGGGCGATAAAGGCCCAGATTTGATAGACCACGAAAGGCAAAGCCAGCGCCAGACCACCAAAAGCCGCTACCTTGAAGGCGGTCAGAAACGGCTCGGTGATGTTGAGGACGATTAGTTGGGCTTTGACATGGGCAGTGATGTTATATGCGTCTAGGGGCCGTTTGAGCAAATCCAGAATCTGCACCCGAAAGGTGAAGGCCACCGCTGTGGTGAGGCCCCAAGCGCCCAGCGCCCATAACAGCCGGGTACGGAGTTCCTCGAGGTGCTCAATCAGTGGGGACTCACGCATGACTCACTCCCAAATATCATTTGCTAATTTCTTCGGCCTTGGGAGCGGGGGCTTCACTTTTGGCCTCGACGGGCTTGGCCCCTTCTTCAGGCTTGGCCTCGGCGGGCTTGTTGACCTCCTCCATAATGCCCTCAGCACCCTTTTTGAACTCCCGGATGGATTGCCCCAGGCCCTTGGCTAAGCCTGGAAGTTGCCTAGGCCCTAACAGCAGCAGGGCGATCGCCAAAACGATGATTAGGTCTTGTCCAGCCAACATAGCTAACCTCCTCAGACTTTAGGTTCCTCAACCTTGACCCCCGTTGCAGGCTTGGAGGGCTGCAACTGAGTCACCTGCTCGAGCTCGTCGCGGATACTTTGAGCCCCTTTTCTAAACTCACGGATGCTCTGGCCCAGCCCACGGCCCAGTTCAGGTAACTTTTTAGGGCCAAACAAAAGCAAGGCAACGACTAAAATTATCAGGATTTCGGGCATCCCTAGATTCATAGTCTCCCTCCCATAGTTTAATAGTGTACTGCTATAACTGAAGCTGGTCTGAAATCTAGAGCGGTTTGGGCAGGGCTGAGGGCACAGAACTAAACGCAAGACGCTAAACGCAGAAGGTAAAGGCTGAAAGCAAAATATAAAGATCTGAAAAGCTACACCAGGACGGCATAATTGGCCTACCAAGAAACGTCGTTCTGGACGTAATTCGCCTGGCTTTCTGCTGGTCAGGCTTGGGCAAGAGCAGATGGGGTTGGGTTGCTCGAGGGAACACTTCCCTCGAGCAAAAGAGCCTACTTGATATTTCCGTTGAGGCCACTCGGAAAGAAGCCTCCCTTACCCGAGCCACCCAAGTAGACGATTGCCAGCACCTCGGCAGTGCTGCGCCCATAGGCCACCCCGTTGGAATCGGTGGGGATTATGTTGGCCTTACCGTTGGCATCGAGAATACCCTGATCCTTGCCACCCCCCACCGAACCACGCAGGTTGCTAATCGCCTGAACCACATCCGAAACCTTGAGGCTGGGCGTAACCTGCACGTCTTTCTGAGCGTAGAGCAGGGTGCGAATTTCACTGGCGTGATAGGCTTCGACAGCCAAAATTCCCGCCGCAGTGTCGAGCACGCCGCCTACCGAGTCGTCGGTGAGCAAGCGGGCAGCTCCGTGGTAAGCGGTTACACCCACATCCTCAAAGACAAAAGCCCCGTGCAGGAAAAAGAGTTCGTTGGCGAAGGGGTTGAAGTTGGTGATGGCCCCGCTGCTAGCCAGGTTTCCGGCAGTGGTAAAAGAAGCATTGAGATCGAGCACCGGGCGGTCTACCGCCTTGGCTCCCAGCGCTCCACGAATGGCTTTGACATGGTTTAGCTCGTCGGTGGCAATCTCGTTGGCATACTGCGATACCGCGTCGCTCAGATTGGGAATTGGGCTGCTCCCAGTAAACCCGGTGGGCAGGTTGATCGTCGCACTACCACCGATAGAGCTTAGCTCGCCCAAGCGACCCACTGCTGCCAGATAAAAGGCTGCCTCGAGGTATTCGAGGTTGAGTGCGAAGTTGAGCACATCTCCATCAACATTGGGTTTAGCCGCCAAGGTAGTGGAGCAAGCGGTCATCACACCACCCACTAAGGCCCCTGCTCCCACCACGCCAAACTGCTGCAAAGCCTGTCTACGGTTGAGCACAGACATGTCTACCTCCCGCTCTGGCTGTGGCCTCAGCACAAGAGCTAAGCGAAGCGCTTCACCCTCTGCCTTACGTAGCCGAGTTAGAGTTTAGATTTCTGCCAAGAGCAATCTTGGCCCTTGTCCGAAAACCGCTCTAATTATCTCAAGTTAAGGAGCAGTGAATAAGCTTGTCTGGGCTGAACTATTTAGTCTATGAGATGTGGAAAGATGCCTGGTAGAGCAAGTTGATCGGCTTTTCCCATGCAAAGCCGTTAGTGGTCTGCCTTTGCTTTTGCCTCCAGGAGCAAAATCTCTGGAGGCAAACCCCTTAGACCTACCCAGGCGTTTTGTGAGCCGAACATGGCTTGGCATCTTGACTCGAGTATGTGCTAGGTTTACCTGTTCCAGCAAGCTTTATTCATTTGTGCGCAACTTGAGCAATTCTGAAAACCGCCATAGGCCAGCGCTGCGGACTTCAAACAAAGGGCTCAATCTTGGGGCTCGCGCTTTCGCTTCATATAGTTCTCAATGGTGCGCTGACGCTCTCTGGCGATGGCCAGGGCATCGCTGGGCACGTCCTGGTTGATGGCACTCCCCCCAGCGATAAAACAGCCGTCTCCAAGGCGTACTGGAGCTACCAGCAGGCTGTTGGAGCCCACAAACACCCGCTTGCCGATGATGGTTTTGTGTTTGCGCAGACCGTCATAGTTGGCGGTAATGGTTCCGGCCCCAATGTTGGTATCCTCGCCAATTTCGGTGTCGCCCAAGTAGGCCAGGTGTCCGGCTTTGACCCCCCGCCCCAGCCGGGCATTTTTGGTTTCCACGAAGTTGCCCACGTGTGCGCCGGGCTCGAGGTGGGTCTGGGGGCGCAGCCGAGCAAATGGCCCGGCATCGGCCCCGCTCGAGATATAGGCTTCTTCGCAAAGGGTATGCGACTTGATTTTCCCTCCGGCCTCCACGGTAGTATTGCTCAAGATGCTATAAGCGCCAATCTCTACCCCTTCACCCAACTCGGTTGCACCGCGCAGAATCACACCGGGCCAGAGGGTCACATCCGACGAGAGTTGCACGCTGGGCTCCAAGTAAATCGTTTCCGGCTTGATCATCCGCACACCCTCGGCCATCCAGTGGGCCCGCAGGCGAGTAAGCAATACCTGCTCGACCTCGGCGAGTTGGGCTCTGGAGTTGACCCCCAGCAACTCACCGGGGTCTTTGGACTCCAGCGATACGATTTTCTTGCCCGCAGCACGGTAGATACGGATAAGGTCGGGGAGATAGTATTCCTGAGCAGCATTATGGTTATCCACCTGCTCGAGCATCCGCCACACGTCTGGGTCGAAGCAGTACACCCCAGGATTGATCTCCTTGATGGCCCGCTGCTCGGAGGTGGTATCTTTTTGCTCCACATTGGCGATGATTTCGCCCTTCTTATCGCGCAAAATCCGTCCATAGCCGGTGGGGTCATCCAAGTGCATGGTGACTAGCGCCAGGCCCGCCGTTCCCATGCTGCGAACCAATCCGGTCAGGGTTTTGACGCGGGTGAGTGGACAGTCGCCATAGCGAACCACAATCGCTCCGTCAAAGTCACTCAGCAGTTTCCTGGCCTGCATCAGGGCATGGGCAGTCCCGAGTTGCTCGGCCTGGAGGGCGAACTCGAGGCGCTCATAGCCCTTTAGCGCCTCCTGGACTTGCTCGAGGCCATGGCCCGTAACTACTACCACACGCTCGGCCCCACTCTGAAGCGCGGATTCTACCGAATAGGCCAGCATTGGCTTGCCCAACAGAGGATGCAGCATCTTGGGAAGCTTGGATTTCATGCGGGTACCCATACCCGCTGCCAGAATCACCACAGCATGTTTCATATACCTCTCGATTGTAGCCAATCGCTTGAGCCATCACTGCGAAAGATGACGCAGGTCGCAGGACGCTCTGTCCTGGAGCAGTTTTTAGAAAGACTGTATGGCCGCTAGGGGTGGCGGCAAAAAT
>JADMIM010000096.1 GCA_015478585.1 Thermaceae bacterium
GTATTGGGGCGATTCAAGAACCTCGGCTGTGGTTGAGTTATGAAACTCCGGCACTGCTTTTTCTGGCGGTGGGGGTGGCTGAACTCTGGCGGGCAACCGCTATCGTTTTTGTAATTTTAGTGGCTGGTCTGCAACTGATTCCCAAAGAATACGGCGAGGCTGCCGAAGTTTTTGGGGCTACTCCTTGGCAGCGCTTCTGGAAAGTAACGCTCCCCTTATTGACACCCAGCTTGCAAATAGCGCTAATTTTGCGAACCCTATTGGCCCTGGAAGTCTTTGCGGTGGTAATAGCCCTGGGTGGGCGCAATTTGCCGGTGCTGGCGGGAGAAGCCTATTACTGGTACAACGCCTATCAGAATCCTGGTGTGGCCGCAGCATACGCGGTGCTCATCCTGGGAATATCGGTGCTGGCGACCTTGCTTTACTTGAGACTCATGCGTTCTAAGCAGGAGGCTAGGTAAACCACCCTACGGCTTTAGCCGTGGGCTTCCGGGGGTGTTTTCGTTGAATACTCGCGCTATCTATGTGTTAGCTAGCCTATTGGCTTTGTGGGTCATCGTCCCAATATTCTTGATTGCTACCCTGGCCTTTAGTGACCGCTCATCGGTATTTGCTTGGCCTAAAGGGATTTTCCCTCAACATTTCTCCCTCCAAACCATCGGTTTTTTCTTTGGGGTCGAGGGGGTAGGCCGAGCCATTCGTAACAGCTTAGTGGTGGCGAGCTTGACCCTGCTGTTTTCGGTGTTGCTGGGTGCCCCGGCGGGGTATGCGCTGGCTCGTTATCGTTTTGCTGGAGCCGATGTCTATCGTGTTCTGATCTTGATGACCCGCGCCTTTCCGCTAGCGATTTTGGCTATCCCACTGGCGGTACAGTTTATCCACCTGGGCCTGTATGATACCCCTTTGGGCGTAGCCCTAGTTCACACCGCACTGGCCTTGCCCTTCGCTGTACTGGTGACCAGCAGCTTGTTTTTAGGTATACCTAAGGAACTCGAGGAAGTGGCCTGGACCCTGGGCTGCAACCGGGTTCAAGCTTTTGTTAAGGTGGTGCTTCCACTCGCGCTGCCAGGGTTAGCCGCGACCGCTATATTCGCTTTTGTGATCTCCTGGAACGAGGTCTTTGCTGCCACACTGTTGACCTTGCGTGAACGCACCCTGCCAGCTTTTCTGCTCGGTGCGCTCAACGACTCACCCTTACCCTTCCGTTTTGCTGGGGGCTTTTTGCTCATCGTACCTGCGCTGATTTTTATCTTCAGCGTCCGGCGCTATCTGTTTACCCTTTGGGGGATTGCCAATAGATAAAAAAGCTCTGGAACATTATGTGCCCAACCCCTCAACCCCATGGAGGTCTATGTCTGGAATCCGAGTAGAAAACATCGAAAAACTATTTGGCAAGGCCAAGGTCTTGACTGGGGTCTCGCTAGAAATACGCGACCAGGAATTTGTTGTGCTGTTGGGGCCTTCGGGGTGTGGCAAAACCACTTTGCTGCGAATTATCGCGGGCCTCGAGTATGCCGATAAAGGGCAGGTCTGGATAGGAGATCGCGAGGTAAGCACGCTCCCACCACGTTCACGTAAAATTGCGATGGTCTTCCAGAATTATGCCATCTTCCCCCACCTCACCGTTCTGGAGAACATTGCTTTTGGACTGCGGATGCAGAAGGCTTCAGCCGAACGGGTTAAGGCTCAAGTAGACCGCGCTGCCACCTTGATGCATATCGAGAACCTGCTCCAGCGCTATCCCGCTCAGCTTTCAGGGGGCCAACGCCAACGTGTGGCGGTTGGTCGGGCCTTAGCGGTCGAGCCCGAAGTGCTGCTGATGGATGAGCCGCTTTCCAATCTGGATGCACTTCTACGCTTGGAGATGCGGGCCGAACTCAAGCGCCTGCTGGCTGAAAGTCGCACCACCACTCTTTACGTTACTCATGACCAGGTTGAGGCGATGAGTTTGGCCGACCGTATCGCGGTGATGAATGTGGGACAGTTGGTGCAATACGATGAACCTATACGGGTTTACCAGGAGCCCACCAACACCTTTGTGGGAGGCTTTATCGGTAGCCCACCAATGAACTTCTTGAGGCTCCGCGTGGAGGGCGGCCAGGCCAGGATTGAGTCGCTGATGCTAAGTTTACCCACATCTCCACCGGGTCAGGAAGTTCTACTAGGGGTTCGCCCGGAAGACCTAGAAGCCTATTCCCAGCAGCAGCCTCAGAGTTTTCCTGCTGAAGTCCGGGTGGTTGAACCCTTGGGGCCGCACTTGCTGCTCACCCTGACTTATGAGCAGCAATCCCTCAAGGCCACAGTACCCCCCGACTTTAACATCAGCCCTGGACAGACCCTTTGGCTTAAGCCTCAACCGGGCCGTCTATGCTGGCTTGATCCCACTAGCGGTCAGGCCTTATCGAGGTAGGTATGCCACAAGAAATGCTCGAGCAAGAAGCCATGCGAGTTTTACAAACCAATGACCGCGAGGGCTTTACTGTTCCCACAGCCGGTCTTTACCCCTTCCAGTGGTTGTGGGATGCGGGCTTTACCGCGCTAGGCTGGATGAAGTTCGATGAAAATAGAGCCTGGCGGGAGTTTGAACTGCTCTTCCAAGGGCAGTGGGCTAACGGTATGTTGCCTCACATCATCTTCCACAAACCAGAATCCAGCTATTTCCCAGGACCGAACCGCTGGGGAACTCATCACACCCCGCCCACTTCGGGCATCACCCAACCTCCGGTAATAGCGAGCTTTGTACACCGGATGCTGGAGAGGGCCAAAGATCGGAGCCTGGCGGAAGAGAAAGCTCGAGCCCTGTATCCGAAAATTCTGGCGTACCACCGCTGGTTTAAATATCAGCGTGACCCTGATAATAGGGGCCTGATGAACACTTTTCATCCCTGGGAGACCGGAGCGGATAATAGCCCGGCCTGGGATGAGGCTCTGGCCCAGGTTGAGATAGACCCTACCCTACCCCCCTACACCCGCCGCGATACCAGCCATGTAGACCCCAGTCAACGCCCCCATCAAAGCGAATATGACCGCTACCTGACCCTGTTGGAAATCTACAAGCGTGCCGATTATGATCAGATCCGCTTGCATAAGGAATGCCCCTTCCGCATCGCTAGCCTGTTGGTTGATTGCGTGTTGCACCGTGCCAACTGCGACCTGCTGAGGCTCTCTCACTACTTTGGTGCTGGCGATGAGGCTGAGATTACAGCTTGGATCAAATCCAGTCAGATGGGTATCGAAAACCTCTGGGACGAAGAAATGGGCCTTTACCTCAACCATGACCTTATACAGGACAAGCCCATTCGAGTGGGGGTGTCGGCATCGTTTTTGCCACTTTATGCCGGGATCTGTAGCCGCCAAAGGGCTAAACGGTTGGTGCAAACGTTGGAATCCTGGGGTCAGCAAGTGCGCTATCTGGTTCCTAGTACCGACCCCACTCACCCCAAGTACGAACCGCAGCGCTACTGGCGCGGCCCGGTTTGGGCGGTGGTAAACCGCTTGATTGCCTGGGGTTTGGCGGATTATGGTTTTATCAAAAATGCTGAACGTATCCGCCAGGATACTTACAAACTCTTCGAGGTCTCGGGCTTTAGCGAATACTACCACCCTTCCACCGGAGCCGGTCTGGGGGGCGGATCTTTTTCCTGGACAGCCGCTATGTTATTGGCCTGGGAGTAAGCAAGGCTTGGGGTTTGCTTTGCTCATTTCCTTGAATCCTGGTTTTGAGGGGGGTTTTATGGGCCAACAACTGATCTTTAGTGCTCCAAAGCAAGTTGGATTGGAGGAATACCCCGACCCACCCCTACAACCCACTGAAGTACGTGTGGTTACGCACTTTTCGGGTATCTCCGCGGGTACTGAGTTAACCCAGTACCGGGGAACCAACCCGTATTTGCAGAAACACTTTGACCCCGAGCAACGCCTTTTTGTAGATCAGCCTGGGTTGACTTATCCATTGAGAGGCTTTGGTTACCAACAGGTAGGGCGGATTGTGGAGGTTGGTTCAAAGCTAAGAGAGGTGCAGGTTGGGCAGATGGTTTGGGGTTCCTGGGGACATCGCACCCACGCAATCCTGGATTGGAGTCTGGTTTCGCCCAAGCGGTTGCCACAAGGAGCCAACCCTCTATGGGGAATCTTCCCCCGTATCGGGGCTATTGCCCTAAATCCTGTACATGAAGCGAATATTCATGTCGGTGAAACCGTGGCAATTTTTGGTTTGGGGGTGATCGGGCTAATTGCTATACAACTGGCCTGCTTGAATGGCGCAGCCGTGATTGCGGTAGATAGGCTAGATAAACGGCTCGAGCTAGCCCGTCGGCTAGGGGCCGACCATGTTATTAATTTTCACAACGATGACCCAGCCAAAACCATCAAAACCCTCACCCGGCGCGGGGTGGATGTGAGCCTCGAGCTGAGTGGCTCTTATACTGCGTTACATGAAGCCATTCGGGCCACTGCCTATAACTCCAAAGTGGTCGCTGCGGGATTCTATCAGGGCGAAGGGCTCAACCTTAGCCTGGGAGAAGAGTTTCATCACAACCGTATCCAACTGATTTCTTCCCAGATTCAGGGTATCAACCCCACTCTGAGCCACCGCTGGGATCGCTTACGGCTGGAGCAGACGGTAATGGCTTTAGCCATCAAAGGGAAAATCGAACTGCTTTCCCTTATCTCCCACACCTTTCCTGCTGGTGAAGCCGCCAAGGCTTTTGAACTGATTGACCAACATTCTGGCGAAACTTTACAGGTAGTGCTGGATTTTCGGGAGATGTCATGAAGCTAGCCTGCCAGGAAAACCTACTGCCCGGCACTACCCTCGAGCAAAAGTGGGATTTTGCCCAAAAAGCTGGCTTTGAGGCTATCGAGATTCAGGCCGGCAGTGCCGAAGAGTTCCGAGCCCGTATACCAAAGCTGCTCGAGGCCAAACGATGGGGGGTAGTGATGTCTTCAATCTGCCTGGCCGGGGGGCCATTTATCGGGGAGTTTGAGGAATCAAAGCGCAGACAAGCTCTCGAGCGTATGAAGCTGCTGCTTGCCATGGCTCCTGAAATTGGTGCTCACGGGGTAGTCACCCCGGCAGCCTGGGGGATTTTCTCACTGCGCTTACCGCCCCATACCCCGCCCCGTAGCACAGAAGACGACCGAGCGGTGTTGCTTGCTGGTTTAAGTCAGCTTGGAACCTACGCGGCGGGAATGGGTTCTACGGTATTCCTTGAACCCCTCAACCGCTATGAGGATCACATGATTAACACGCTCGAGCAGGCCTGTGGCTATTGCGAGGAAGTCGGGCTGGATTCGCTTAAGGTGATCGCTGACCTTTATCACATGAACATCGAGGAGGCCAATATTTCCCTGTCCCTTCGCATAGCGAAAAAACACGTGGCGCACATTCACCTAGCCGACAGCAACCGTCTCGAGCCCGGTGCAGGCCATATCAACTTCAAAACTGCATTCAGAGCACTCAACTGCATTGGGTTTGCTGGCTATATGGCGGTTGAGTGTCGCCTGAGCACAGACGCTTCGGCAGTCTTGCCCGCTCTGGTAGACTATCTTCGGCCTATGATGCCCGTGCAGGAAGAGAGGAACCAGAGGAAACCAGTGCTTTGACTTAAGCAACCGCTTGCTGTCTTCAAGCTTTAGCGCTGGGTTATCTGGGATCGTCTCAGAAACTAGACCTACCCCGTTTAGGGATTAGCGGGAGTTTGAACCCTGAACGAAAGTACCGTTTGGATAGGGTTTTTGGATTTTGGAATCAAATAAACATGGGTCATTATGGTATTTTCGATAAGGTTGGGCAAGACCGGCCTCCAGGCTTTTTTGGGCTTTCGGCTAGCCGAATATTTACCCAAAGATTGAACCTGGGGTTGAATCTAGGGGCTCTGGCTATATTCGAGAACCCATTGGTCACCAGCGAGTCCAGGGAACGTTGACGGTTTTTGCCCTATTGCGTTTGCCACCATTACGGTTCACGCGGGGTTAAGGGCCATAAGCCCCCGGTCACGCCGGTACTGGTGCGCCGTAATGTCCCCCGAAGATGCGTGATAAGTAACACCTTGGGGTGCTAAACAATGCTCCAGACAGCGGAAACTCGCGGAGACGTATGGGACATTGGGAGTGGTAGACTCGCGGATGCCCTATGAGTTCCTCAACGACCAGCAGCTCGCGCAGTACGGAACTTTCACCGCCGACCCGACCCCCCAGCAACTTGTAGACTGCTTTCGACTGAACGTGGGTGACCTACTAATCCCAGCAGCGGGTGAGCGCCGAACCCCCTTCGACCAACTACGCACACTACCGACCCGCGTGTCCGTCCCCGCCCGGGTAGCCGCCTTGGGGCGGGTAGAGGCGATCCACGCTGTAGGTGTGAGCGAGGTTCTCCTTCAGGAAGTGCCCGACAGCCGTTTGGGTAGCTCGTCGAAGTACGCTGAAGTTGCCTGGGCTGGACAACTGGTAAAGCTCAGCAGGAAACGGTGTTACGCCACCTTGCTGGCCTACGTGAATCATCTAGAAAAGAGTGCCGCCGGGGGCGACCTCCGACCTCTACGTGACCCCAACGCAGTTGGGGTGCTCGATTCCATCTGGCAGGACTAGAGTCGTTCAGAACAGACCTTCTTGTCCGAGAGTGTTACTTTTCGCACGGAGGATTGCGGGTCACTACCAGCTTAGGACACTTTGTCCCACATCGTCACGAAAACATCGCGTTTTTAGCCCCATAAACCTCCGAAAGCTATCACCATCTATGCGAGAATATCCTGTCTAGGATAGAATCTACAGTTCAAGGGTGTTACTTTTAGCGCCTTCGGTTGTCAAGGGCCGATTACGCTGTCTTGGACAGGCTCAGACAGCTACTCACTCTTTCATGATGTGGTCAGCCATTGTATCAGTGTTCAAGCTAATTCCGTATCACAGATCTCCTATATGGTTTGGCAAGGCGGTTGGCCGTTTACTGATTTACCATAATGCGGCGATTAGGCTTAAGGCAGGTTCAACTTACAACTGGCTTCCTGAAGCCTACTTTTTACTCTTGAGACAACTGTGCTACAGCGATGTCAACCGAAGATACGCCTCAATAATCTGAGTACTTGCGAGTTCAATATCACCGGTTGTGTTGAATCTTCCCCAGCCGACCCGAACCGTCGAGTTGGCAGACTCTCGGGACATTCCAATAGCGGTGAGTACGTAGGAGGGCTCGATGGTGCCACTGTTGCAGGCGGAGCCCATGCTCAGGGCCAAGTCGGGTAGGTTGAGGATGAGCGCGTCGGCCTCGACCTCCGTAAAGCTCAGGCTGCTGTTGCCGGGCAGGCGGTTGCCCAAGTCTCCATTTATCTGCAAGTTTGGAATGACTGAACGGAGTCTTTCTTCCAAGGCATCGCGCATCCCAGACACTCGAGCCTGCTCCCCGGCCAACGCCTCCCCTGCAATCACACACGCCTCGCCAAGGCCGACGATCCCCGGCATGTTGTGGGTGCCCGAGCGCACCCCGGCCTCCTGGCCGCCCCCCAGCACCAGCGGGCGGAGCGAGCCTTTGCGGAAGCGACGGCTCACGTACAGTGCGCCCACCCCCTTCGGCCCGTACAGCTTATGGGCGCTGAGGGAGGCTAGGTCAACGCCCCAGCCCCCCACGTCGAAAGGTATCTTGCCGACCGCTTGGGTCGCGTCACAGTGGACAATCGCCCCGTGGCGGTGCGCGACCTCGGCTATTTCCGCCACCGGCTGGATCGTCCCGATCTCGTTGTTGGCCGCCTGTACCGAAACCAGCAGGGTGTCGTCGTTGATGAGCCTGCGGGCGGTTTCGGCGTCGGCGCGGCCCCTCGAGTCCACCGGCAGCCACACCAGCTCGTAGCCCTGCCCTTCGAGCTGGCGGAACGGTTCTAGGACGGCCTTGTGCTCGATAGGGGTAGTGAGGATGCGCTTGCGCCCGGTCTGGTCACCACGGGCCGCGCCAAGGATGGCGAGGTTGTTGCTCTCGGTGGCCCCGCTAGTGAAGATGACCTCGCCTGGCTCCGCGCCAATCAGGTTTCCTACATGCCCTCTGGCCCGTTCAAGCGCCTCGGCGGCCCTACGCCCGTGTCGGTGGAGGGCACTTGAGGGGTTGCCAAAGACCTCGGTGAAGTAGGGCAGCATGGCCTCGAGCACCCGAGGGTCGCAGGGGGTGGTGGCGTGGTTATCGAGGTAGATGAGCCTCATAGCGGCTCACTCTCGAGGTAGCGTTCGTACTGGCGGTACTCCCCGTCGAGTACGTAGAGCTGATCCCAGACCAGTTGCCTCAGCTCGAGCGCGGGCCTGAGGCAGTATTCCTCAAACTCGCTCTGATCGACCTCGCCGTGGGGGAACTGGATCTTCATCAGGCCGCTGGCCAGGGCGCGGACGGACTCCTCGTTGCGGCGGAAGGGTTTTTCGCCCCGCAGGCGCACCGTGCGGGCGCAGTACTGATCCGCGCTGAAGTCGTCGCGCAGACCGAGCAGTACGTCGCCGAAGAAGTCGGACTTGAGCCCCACGGCGGCCTCGGTCTGGGGGCCGATCAGCAGACGACCGCTCAGCTTGGGCAGCTTCCAGCCGGGGATAATGCCCCTCAGCCGATCCAGGAAGGCGGTCTCCCGCAGGAAGCGCGGCAACTCCTCCACGATCACCTCCCGCAGGGGCCGCTGCTGCTCGTCGAGCGAGATGTTGGCCAACAGCACCAACCCGCAGTCGCTGGCGGACTCGTGCAGGCCGCCCCGCGTCAGCTTGCCGTTGGCTAGATAGCCTTTCAGACCGCCCACGATCTCCTCGGGCTTCTCGAAGCGCAGGGTCTGCACCTCGTCGAGCACCACCACCGCCAGGCGGGCCAGCAGCCCCCAGTGCCCGGTGGCGTTGTTGACGAAGAGCACCGCTGGGGAGATGTTGCCCCCGCTAACCAAGCGAACCTTGGGGCTGATGTTCTCGTAGATGTAGCTCTTGCCCGTCCCCTTAGGGGCCAGCTCCATCAGGTGCAGGTTCTTCTGCACCAGCGGCAGCAGGCGGCACAGCAGCAGGGTCTGCTCGGCCTGGCTGAAATGCTCGGGCACGTAACCCATAGTGGTCAGTAGGAGCGAACGCCACTCGGCCAGCGAGAAGGCCCGGCGCGACTCCTTGAACAGCTCGAGGTTGACCGTGGCTTGCATAGGCTTGAAGCTGAGCACGGCGGGGCCGTCCGAGAGGCGGCCCACCTCCGTGACCCCCCACACTCCCTGCCGCAGCAGATCGGGGTACTGGTTGAGCAGCTTGTTGGAGATGGCCGCGTCGTCTATACCCAAGAGCCCCAGCTTGGCGAAGTGTGCGGGCTTCTTAACCCGGCTGAGGTCTACCTCGGCCTGGACTGGGGTGAGCACCCGCACCGTCTCGCCCTGGGCGATCTTGTGCTTGATAACGTTCTGCTCAGTGGCCCCCGGAATGACCCGCCGCGCCCAGTCCTGCACCTTCTCCGACTCCTCCAGCGTCAAGGGGCCGACACCGGGGACGACGCTCTCGAGCACCCACTCGGCCACGTAGGCGGGCACACCGCGCTTCTGCAACTGGCTCATCAGCAGACGGCGCTTATCAATTGCCAAGCGTCCGAATACCTCGACGACCTTGGCACTCAGGCTGGCAGTAGCCATGCCCTCGGTGCTCACAGTAGATCCTCCAGCGGGTTATCGCGCTGCACGTACATCTCCTCCGCCTCTAGTTTAACCGACACCTTCGCTTGGGCTGTACGCTGGCCGGGCAGGTCATAGACGATCCGGGCCTTGAGGCGCTCCACCTCGGCGGAGTCAGGCCAAGGAGCTAGTTCGGCCTGGAAGCTGATCTCGCCCATGGGTGGCACGACTTTCCCCACGGGGAAGGCGAGCGGCGGCGGGGAGAGCAGCTCGAGGCGACCTACCTCCACCGCAATCGGGTTCGGGTTGCGGACGACCAGCGTCATCTGACCAACTTTGCCCGCTTTTCCTTTGCCGCCCAGCTCAGCCTGAAGCGGTTTGTGTTCGATATCCCTGGCCAGCACCCACCAGGGGATCAGCACTTCCTCGGGAAAGACCCCGCCGTGCGGGAATGCGTCGTTGCCACCCTTCCCGTCCTGGGTATGGAAAGACTCTGCGGACAGCAGGACGGCGAAGTCCTCCGTCGTACTAAATGCGCTGCCGCTGAGGTACGCGATATCGCCACTCACCGTCAGACCCTCGCGCAGACCGAGGTCGCCCAGGGCCGCCCGCTGGTGGGCCTCGGTTCCTTGGGGCAATGGATAAGTGCGAGCCGACGCGGCCATCAGGCGACCGTGGTCGGTGGTGACTACCACCTCGAGCGGCACGGACTGCGGCACCTCAAGCACCGCCTCGACAAGCCGCTGGGCGAACCCGGTGAGTGCCCCTCTGGCCTTGTTCAGGGCAACTTGCTTGCTGACCTTATCGTGGTAGGTGGTGTCCGGCTCCTGGTCGCGCCAGATGATCAGCTCGCCAAGGGCGGTCTCGGCTAGGGCGCGGCGCACGTCCTCGTCGCGGGCCAGAACCTTGCCTAGGTCGGGCTGTCCGTCTGCACGGGCCGGGGGCACGCCCTTGAGCAGCGCAGGCTTGGCCCACTTGGTCACGGTCGGTAGGGGGGTGAAGGCTACCTCGTCCTTCAGCAGGGAAATACGCCCGCTCGAGTCGAGCCGAACAATTTCCCCCCACAAATACTCCATGTCCTGGTATCCGAGGCCGTCCAAGACCACCAGCAGCGTCACCGTGTCGGGTCGCCGCAACTTTCGAGCTTTGACCCAGCTTAGGTGCTCGCGGGCTGGCCCTCCCGAGGGGATGTCGCGGCTGTACATTCGCAGGAACTGCTCGCCGAAGCTGCGGCCCACCTCAAGAACCGTTGGGTCGCCATCTTCCACACGCTTTCGGTAAGGCAGGTATTCCCGCAAGAACCATTTAGCGAGGTGTCCTGCCTCGATAGGCAGTGGCCCTGGGAGAGTTGGAGGGATCAGAGCCTCGAGCCGCTCTGCATCTAAACGCCCCAGATGTGGCCTCAAGGATTCCAAAACCACACGGGTGAGCTTAGAGGGCTGGTGCTTATAGAACTCCGCGCTCACCTCTGCGGCCAATCGCAGGGCGCGGGGGTCAGCATCCCTGGGAAGGTCGGTTAAGACCTCGCCCTGCTTCAGCAACACCTGGGCCTCGAAACCCCGCCGCAGAGAAGTCGAGAGCTTATCCGTGAACTCGAGCGGGAACTTTCCCCACTCGAGTTTCGCGCCCAGACCCAGCCAAGACCTGATGAGGCCGAGGGCGGAGTCGGTGTCTCTGACCGAGTAGGCGGCTGCGGTCGGCCCATATGCTTGCACTTCGAATAATCTGGCGAGGCTCGAAAGCACGACCGTCTCGGCCTCGGTCGGGTGATGATCCAGCCACCACAGTAGCCACCGTGCGGCATGGTGCGCTGACGGCTCGTCCGTCCACCACGGCTCTCCCCACAGCCCCTGGGCGAGCTGTGGCAACGTCGGCTCAGCGGCGATGAGCCGTGTGGCTACTCGAGGGGCCAGCTCGTGAGCTTGCTCGAGGGTGAGTTCGGGACAGAGCCTACGAGCGGTCTCCGTCGGGGAACGGAGGGAAACCATGTTCAGGCCCCGGCCCTTGGCGTACTCGCTCGCCCATTGGCACAGGTCGCGGCCCCGCACGACCCCCGTCTCGCCGGTTTTTATGATGCGCAGCAAGTCCACCTCGGACTCGACAACGCGCCCCTCGGCAGGTGCGGTAGCGTCGGCGTTGGGATCAAGGTAGAAGCGGGGACTCACGCCATTTCCTCTTGCAGGAGTTGGCTGAGGCGGGCCAGGCAGGCTTTGCGTTCGCTGGCGTTCAGGCGACCGAACAACTGCTCGATCCGACTCTTGGTGTCATGGTCTAGCTTGGCACGAAGCTCTCCTCTCAGCACCTCCAGCTCGAGACGGCCCTGCTCGGTGAGAAATGATGGTGGGTAGCGCAGCTCCGCTTCAAGGTCTTCCAGGCGATCACCGATCTCAACCCGTTTCTTACGCTTCTCGAGCCAGTCGGCAGCCTCGCGGCGCTTGCTCTCTACGGCCCGATTAATCTCGACCTCGGCCTGCTTCCCTAGGGCAAGGTGCGCCGGGCCGAGGCCGTGATAGTCGCTGTTCAGACCGGCGAGTTCACGGAGACGTTCATCGGCCTCCCCGGGGCTGCTGAGGCTCACGTTGCGGAACGTGCGCAGGTTATCAATGTATCCCTCGAGCTGATCAGAGCGTTCTCGCAGGGCGTTCGCCTCGGCGGACTCGCGTGTGTCGGCGAGTCGCACCTCCAAGTTCTTCAGTTCGGTGGCAAGCGTTCGTACCTTGGTGAGGTCGGTGGCCTGTTCAAGCTGGGTGCGGCAGTCGGTCAGCTTTCTGAATACCTCCTGAATCGAGTGCTCCAGCGAACTCAGCTTCTGGGCAGCGGCATCCCGTACCTCCTGCCCCGAAACTTCGTCCAGCCAGGCCTTGACCTGAACCTCCTGCTCGCGCAACTCGCGTACCGTCCCGGCGGGGGTGAGTGAACGAAGTTGGGTCTGGATGAACTTATCCCGCCCCTGCCGCTCGAGAGTGACCTCGAGGCGAATCTTCAGCTCATCCAGGGCGGTAGCATCCTCGCTGGACAGGAAAACCGGAACCTTCGAGAGCTTCTGCTGGACTGCGGCGGCCTGACCCGCATCTAATTCTCTCCCACGCTCTCGCAGCCAGTCCCTAGCCTGTGCTTCGCGGTCGGCGACGTACTTGTTTAGAGCTTCGGTGGCTGCGCGGACGGTCTGCCTTTGAGCTTCCTCAAGACTAGGATGGCGCTCGAGCTCCTTGAGGCGGGCAGCATGCTGATTCGCCGCCTCGGGGCTCGACGGGTTCGATCCTTTCTCGACCTCGCTCAGAAGGTCACCCACAGCCTTGCAGCGGTTGCTGAGCGCCTCGAGCTGGTCGTGTAGCTCCGTTCCTTCGTATAACCCGAGCGCCTTATTTATCCGGTCTCGACAATCCGATAGATCTCTTGGGGTAACGAGTTCGAGGAAGCGCTCTGCCCACTCTTTGGCCTCAACCTCGAGCCTGTTGGTGGCCGACTCGATCTGAGCACGCTTCTTGCTCGCGGCCTCCCTGATGCGCTGCGTTCCACCCTGGGCTTCCAACTCCGCCTTACGGCGCTTAAGGTCGGCCAGTGAGCCGCCCACCGACATGCTCTCTATACGCTTCAGGCTAGATTCTTCTTGAGCTTCAGCCTTGAGCAGTTCGGCCAGTTGACTACGCAGGCCCTCGAGGTCGGTTTGTGCGGCCTGAGGTAGGTAGGGGTAGGGCTGGAGCAGCCTTGACTGAAGGTCATTCAACGCGGTTCCCTTGGCCAGAAGCGCACGGGATTCCTCGAGCCAAGCAAGGGCTTCACTCTCTTTAGTCTGGACAAAAGCTTCTATCTCCGATATCCGCGCTTCGACGCGCTGGGCTTGCTCCGCGCTCAGAACTCTGTCGTAGCGTTGCGGAAGTTGTCTCAGGTTACCGAGCACTGTCTCTGCCGATGCGCGGCTGTTCGGGAAATCTACGCCAAGCTGTCTGAAGAATCCCTTGAGCTGTTCTAGGC
>JADMIM010000189.1 GCA_015478585.1 Thermaceae bacterium
GCTGTGGCTCCCTGAGCGGGGTGGGTGGGGGAAGTCAGTCGCTGGCTTCGCTGGCCCCCCTATCCATCAGCCACCCTCTGTTTAGCCAGGGTCTAAGTCAGGGTGACCTGCCCTTGCTGGCCCGCTATTACTGGGTTAATACGGTCAACAACAACTCCCCCCGCGATGAAGCCAGTTATGGTGGACTGGCCTATAAGCCCCGCCAGTCTACGTACGCGGGCTTCGAGGGTTGGGACGTGTTCCAGGTCAACACTGGAAGCGACGAGACCCGCAGCGACTTCTTGCGCTTGCAGCTCAACCGCCCAGCCAGGGTGACGGTGGTCTGGCAGGATAGCGCCTTGTGGCTGGCGGGCTGGCAGAAGGGCTCCTTGAGCGCTTCCGGTAAAACCTACAACACCTATACCAAAGACTTCAGCGCCGGCGAAATCGCCTTGGGTTCGCCCAGTGCGGGTTCGGGTGGAACCAGTTCGCCGCGCTACTTCGTGCTGCTGGCAGAGCAAGGCGGGGTAGCTTCCAAGCCGCCGCGCCTGCCCGCCGGTATCGCCGAGAGCAGTCGGCCCCCAAGCAACGACACCTGCCCGGATTGGCTCGAGGGGGTCTGGCAGGCCAAGGGGCCCGATGGCAATTTCTATAAAACCTGGCATCCGCAAATTGACCCCATCTACTGGTGCTACTATCGCTATGAAAACGGTTCCGACCCCTCTTTGGTGGGGTATACCCCGACCTTCAACTACGTCGCCAAGCAGTTTGGTAGCCAGCCCGAGCTGATCGTGGGCTTCAAGGGCTTTGCCATCCGCGACGAAGGGGCCAACCAGGGCTGGTATATCAATATCCACTCCGAAACCGGGGTACAGACTCGAGCCTGTGCCCGCTTCCATACCGTAGTAATCGCTGTCACCGACCTCAAAACCGGCGAGTTGAAAGCCGAGCTGGCCTACAAAGGGGATTTTGGGGCCACGATTTCCAACCAGAGCCCCAATACCCCAGTCAGCATCACCTGCCCCGACCCCCGCAATGGGCAACAGGTCACGCAAAGCGATATCGCCAAGCAGACCGATGGAGCTAAAAACCTGCGGGTTTCAGGGAACGGTCAAGACCCCGGCGGCTACGAGAACTGGCACGGCGGCGGGAACCCCAACCTGGGCATGAGCTACTGGGGCGACAACCAAAAAAGTATCGCTGGGGTGCGGGTGCTCAACGTGGATATTCGTAACCCCACCACTTTCTGTGCAACCACCGACTGTAACGCTACCAGCGGCTTAAAAGCCACGGGCTCGGTGGCCGACCAGCGCACCTTGTTCATCAGCAACCTGCGCATCCAGTACAGCAATGCCATTGACGCTGTGAGTAAAGCCCAGGGGGAGAAGCCCGGCTACTTCTGGACAGACCTCTACGGCAACCCCTTAGCCGCTGGGGTCAAGCCCGGCGACCCTGGCAGCATTCGCCAGTTCATCAAACCCGGTTTTGATTCGGGGGTAAACGGGCAGGGGCTGCAAGGCGGCTTCAGCACCGAGGATGCCTGGCGGCAGGTGTATTTACCGAACGTGGGGGTTCCGGGGATTAACCTCGAGAACAGTCTTTTGGGCCAGAACTAAACGTGCTTTATTAGAGGGGTGGGCCAGGCCCACCCCTTTTTATGGTGTGGCCCACTGAAAAGTGGTGGCGAACGTGTACTGATCCCCGGTGTTGCCGTTTTTGTCTAGGCCAGTGGCCTGTACGGTGAAGTAAGGCTTGGGATCAACGTTGGCGGTGGTGGTGACAGTTACGGTGGCGCTGCCACTGCCGGTGATGGTTACGACTGAAGGGGCGACACTCAACCCGGCCACACCAGAGGTGAAATTTAAGAGCACCTTCTTGGTGCTGCTGGAGTTGATAGTAACGGTGGCGGTCAGGGTGGCGCTGCTGTTCCTGGCTACCTTGAAG
>JADMIM010000097.1 GCA_015478585.1 Thermaceae bacterium
GTGGTGGTCAGCAACGAGCGGTAAAACGGCTCCTGGGCTTTGTCAGCAAAGATATACGCAGCTACTTCGGGATCCGTGCCGGGGAGGGTCTTGAGCCGGGCCTCGTAGTAGGGGTTGGGCAAGGCCCGCACGTCCAGCACCAGGTCGGCATCCTGGGGTGGCCCCCACTTGAAGCCGAAGGAGAAAACCCGCAGCATGAAGCCCTCTTCCTCGCCCAAAGCCGACTCGAGCACCTCTTTGAGTTGTCTGGGAGTGCGGTCTGAGGTGTCTATAACCAAGTCGGCCCGGTCGCGGAAGGTAGCCAGCGCCAGCCGCTCCTCGTCAATCTCTCGAATCAGATTGCCCATGCCCAGGGGATGCAAGCGGCGCGAAAGGTTGTAGCGCTTCAAAAGCACGTCGCTTTTGGCCTCGAGGTAGATGATGAAGGGCCGAAGCTGGCTGAGCACTTCTTCCACCGGCTCGAGCAGTTTGCGGGTGCGAATGTCTACTACCACCACCACTTTTTCGATGTCGGCTTGCTGCAACGACTCCAGTAGCCCACTCCACAGGGCAGGGGGCAGGTTTTCCACGGAGTAATAGCCCAAATCCTCGAGGGCCATCCGCGCCGAGGTCAGGCCCGCTCCGCTTTGTCCGCTCAGTACGACCAATCGCATAAGTTTCTAGGGGGCAAAACTGTGCCCCATCCTGACAGTATAGCCGGGCAAGAGTTTTCCGGCATAACTTTCCACCGAGCTTTGCCTCGAGTCGTAGGGCTAATACAAGCTCGGTTAGATCGTCACCGAACATTGGTATAAGAGTGATGGTTCCATCAATCCCCGGCCACCGGGGCCAAGCGCCTGGCCTCGCGCACCGAGAGCGAAAGGGTCAGGGCCGGAATGAGCAACAGACCCAGCGCCGCCAAACTCTCAGTAGCCCCGAAACGCTCGACCAAGGGGCCGACCACCCCGTATAAGAGTCCGGCAAAACCCCAGGTAAAGCCCATCAGCAGGCCCGAAACCGTTGCCATCTGCTGGGGCTCGTGCTCTTGGGCCATGGCCACCGCCACCGGAACCACCGCGTTCATGAGTGCGCCGGTCAGGGCCAGAATCGGCAGATACAACCCGTTTTCCGGTGGCAAAATGAGCAGCAGCACATACAGCGGAATTGCCGCAAGCATCGTCCCCACCACCACCGTGCGCCGCCCCAGGCGGTCTGAGAGCGTACCGCCCAAAAAAGCCCCCGCCGTGGCCGCGAGGTTGTACACGGTGAGCACCACCTTGACCCAGTCGTCGGAAAGGCCCCTCGAGTGAAACCAGAAGGGGATGGTGGTAGAAAAACTCATAAAAACCACACTGCGCAGCGTGGTTACGGCCCACAGCCGGGCCACTTGTCCCTTAAATACCCGCCGCAGGTCAGAAAAGGTAGAGGGCTTGCCGCGCAGGAGGATTTTGGGGGCAAAAACTATAAGCAAAGTGGCGGGAATCAGGGCCAGGGGCACTAGCCCGGCCAATCCCCGCAACCCGGTGTGGCTATTGGCAATGGTCAGCGATAGGGCTGGGGCCAGGGTCATGCCGACAAACCCCCCGGTAGAAAACACGCTCAGCCAGAAGCCGCGCCGTGCGGGGTCGGCGTACTGTCCCACCAGGGCCGCGCCTGCGGAGTGAAACAAGGCCGAGCCCAACCCCGAAAGGGCCAGCATCAACCCCGCTACCCACAAGCTGGGGAAAAAGCCCAGCAGGCCACTCCCTAGAGCCATCAGCACCGGCCCCAAGGCCGCCAGGATGCGCCGGTCGTAGCGGTCAGCGATAAGCCCCGCCAGGGGCTGGAGCAAGCTGCCGGTGAGGGATTGGAGGGCTACCAAAAGCGAAACCGCCCCATAGCCCACCCCGAAAGCAATTTGCAGTTTGGGCAAAAGTGGGGCCAAAAATGCGCCAAACAAGTCGTTGGTGGTATGCAGCAGCGATAGAAGCAACGGGAGCATATCAACCCAGCATATCCCCTTCCACCTGCCCACAACCATGAGGCTGGCCTCCCCTCCAGGGCCACCGCAAAGTCAGGTAAACCCCTCGAGCGTTGGGGATCAAAGCGACCCCCCAGATTGGCGACCACCCCGCAATTTGTGGGGGTCGCTTTTGACCTTGCGGTTGGGGCTAGTGCGATAGCGGCAAAAATCTAGAAAACCAGGATAGGCTAAGCTCTATGCAAGTCTATAGCCTCACCGTGGGCCCTTTGCAAGAAAACACTTATTTGTTGCTGGGAGAAGGCAAGCGGGGAGTTGTGATAGACCCTGGTGACGAGGCTGGGCGCATCTTGGCAGAAATCGAGCAGGTCGGGCTCGAGCCCGAGGCTATTCTGCTCACCCACGCCCACTTCGACCACGTTGGGGCGGTAGCCCCATTGGTAGAAACCCTGAAACTCTCGGTTTACCTGCACCCAAACGACCTCTCGCTATATACTAGCTCCGCGCAGTCTGCCGCCCGTTGGGGGCTTTCGCTTCCCACGCCCCCCGAACCCAACGGGTTTTTGCAGGAAGGGCAGGCATTGGATTTCGGCTTGGGCCTCGAGGTTCTTTGGGTTCCCGGCCACAGCCCTGGGCATCTGGCCTTTTACAAGGACGGGCTGCTGATTTCTGGGGACGTGTTGTTCAGGGAAGCCATCGGGCGCTACGACCTGCCGCAATCGAACCCCCAAGACCTGTTCGAGTCGCTGCAAAAACTCACCAAGCTGCCCCCTCAAACCCTGGTCTACCCCGGCCACGGCCCCCACACCACGATTGGCTACGAGCTGGCCCATAATCCCTATCTCAAATGAGCCGGAGTAGAGGATTGTAGTGGAATCCCTGACCCCTGAGGAACCGGTAGGGATGAGAGGATGCCCGATACCGATGATCCAGGTAAACCCGGTATAACTCGGTGCTGGGCTAATATTTCCCCGGCCCAGTTTGCAACCTCGGTGATCAGTGGCTTAGACTGGGTTCGGAATGGACCCACTGGCCCAGTTGAATCATTTGCAAGATAGAGACCTCGAGCTAGATCGTATTCGTGAAGATCAGGGGCAGATTCCCGAGGAGTTGGGGGCCGCCAGGGCCAGCTTGGTTATCCTGGAAACCCAAGTCGCAGACTTACAAGACCGGTTGCGTGAGGTGCGTATCGCCTATCACCGGGCCGACTTGGAACTGCAAGACCTCAAGGGCAAAAAAAGCAAGGCCCAAGATGCCCAGATGCGGGCTGGGAGCGCCAAAGAGCAGACCCAGTACGGCGAGCAGATACGCCAGCTCGACGATCGCATCGAGGAACTCGAGGGCAATGACAAGAAAAAAATTGAAGGCGAGATCATGCCTCTGATGGTACAGATGGACAAGCTCGAGGCAGAAATTGCGGTAGTGAAGGCTAAGGTAGACCAAGCCAAGCCCAAACTAGACGAGATGGAAGCAGCCAATAAGGCCCGCATCGAGGCTCTGGAAGCCGCCTACCAGCAGAAAAAAACCGAGCGCGATGGCCTAGCCGCCAATATCCCGGCCAATATCGTGCGCGAGTACGAGTCCATCCGCCGCGCCCGCAAAGGCACCGGTCTGGCCCGAATGGCCAAAACTGCCTCCGGCTACCGCTGCACCGCCTGCAACGTACAACTGCCCATGCACGTTGCCCAGCAGGTTCACGCGGGCAACAAGGTAGTGCGCTGCCCCTCCTGCGGGCGCATTCTGTGGAAGGGCGAGTCGTAGCGGGCCTCCTGGCCCTTCTATAGTCTGGCAGCTCTCGTGGGAGTAGGTCAGGGAAAGAAGTATTCGTAAAAACCGCTCTATCCCCTGGCAAAACGCACCCGGTTGAGCAGCAGGGCGTTGAAAGTCACGGTGATGGTCGAAGCGCTCATGGCCAGGGCGGCGAACTCTGGCTTGAGCAGGATGCCCAGGCTGTAATACAGCCCTCCCGCAGCGATGGGAATCGCAATCAGGTTATAAATGACAGCCCAGAACAAGTTTTGTTTGATCTTGCCCCGTACTGCTTTAGCCAGTTGGATGCTGCGGGCCACATCGGCGGGGTTGTTCTTGACCAGCACCACATCGGCGGTCTCCACCGCCACATCGGTTCCGGCCCCGATGGCGATACCCACTTCGGCCTCGGCCAGCGCCGGAGCATCGTTCACCCCGTCTCCCACCATCGCCACCTTCGCACCCCCGGTTTGCAATTGCTTGATCTGGTTGGCCTTGTCTTCCGGCAACACCTCGGCAATTACCGTGTCCAGCCCGATCTGGCGAGCTACCGCCTGAGCAGTGTGACGGTTGTCCCCGGTCAGCATCACCGTTTTGACCCCGATGGCGTGCAGGGCCTTAACCGCCTCGAGGGCGCTGGGGCGGATGGTATCAGCCACCGCGACCACGCCCGATGCCTGGCCATCTACGGCCACGTACATGGCCGTCTTACCCTCCTCGGTGAGCTTCTGGGCAGCCGCCTCGAGGCTCCCCAGGCTAACCCCTTCGCGCTCCATTAGCTTTTTATTCCCGATCAGCACTTTCTGGCCCTGCACCCTGGCCACCACCCCGTAACCGGGAATAGAGTCGAAAGTGTCGGGCGGGCGGACTTCCACCCCCTGCTCCTTAGCCCCGCGCACGATGGCTTCAGCCAAGGGGTGCTGCGAAGGCTGGTCGGCGGAGGCCGCGAAGTGGAGCAGTTCTTGCTCCTTGATGCCCCCGGCGGGAATCAGGTCGGTGAGGGCAGGCTTGCCCTCGGTGAGGGTTCCGGTCTTGTCGAAAACCACGGTGTCCACCCCAGCGGTGAGTTCCAGGGCGGTAGCGTTCTTGAAGAGCACCCCCTCGCGGGCGGCCTTACCCACCCCTACCGTAATGGCTGTGGGGGTCGCCAGGGCCAGCGCGTCCGGGCAGGCGATCACGATGGTCGAGACTGCAACCGTGATGGCAAACACCAGGGGCTGGTTCGTCGCCAGCGTCCAGTAGAGAAAGGTCAGCAGCCCGGCAGACAGGGCTACGTATACCAGCACCTTTCCGGCCTGGTCAGCCAGACGCTGGGCCGGGGCCTTGGAAGCCTGGGCGTTTTGCACCATCTGCACGATGCGCGATAAGGCAGTGTCGGCTCCCACGGCAGTAGTCTTGAAGTTGAAGGCCCCAGTTCCGTTCACCGTGCCGCCGATGACCTTGGCACCCTGGGTTTTGGCAACCGGGATGGGCTCGCCGGTAATCATGGACTCGTCTACATAGGACGACCCCGAGAGCACCTCACCATCTACTGGTATACGGTCTCCCGGCTTGACGATAATCTCGTCACCCACCACCACCTGCTCGAGGGGAACTTCTACTTCTTGCCCGCCCCGCAGCACCCTGGCGGTGGCCGGAGCCAGCTTCAAGAGGGCTTCCACGGCTCGCCCGGTGGCAAAGCGGGCGCGCATCTCGAGCCAGTGCCCCAGCAGGCTGAGGGTGGTCAGCATGGCGGCAGCCTCATAGAAAACGTCGCCTGGGAACAAGACGGTCGCCGCCAGCGAGTAGGTATAGGCCACCAGAATGCCCAGGGCGATCAGGGTCATCATGTTGACCTCAGCGCGTCTCAGGGCTCGCCAAGCCGCACTGATGAAGGGCCAGCCCCCCCATAGCACTACTGGGGTCGCTAGCACAAAACCCCATAGCCCCAGCGAGATACCCAAGGGAGGCATAGCCGGGAAGCCCACGATAGCCCCCAGTGGCGAGAAAATCACCACCGGCAGGGTGAGCCCGAGGGAGATCAGAAAGCGCCGCAGCATGTCGTCTGGAGTGCCGTGCCCGGCGTGCTCATCGTGAGCTGCGGGCCCCATCGCCCGGTGTTGGGCAGGGGTCATGGCCTGGCCGGGTGCGTGGCTCATGGCGGCGTGATCCACGGTCGCCGCAGGAGCTGGATTGGGCTGTGCTCGATTTATCTCATGGGGCACATCATTACTGGCAACTTTGGGATGCCCCGGCTGGCAGCAAGATTCGTCGTGTTCACTATGGGTGCAACTGTAGCCTGCACGCTGTATCTCCTGGTGCAGGGTGGCAGGGTCGGTCTGAGCTGGGTTATAGCTCAGGTGGGCCACTGCGCGGGTGCGATCCAGGTGAACTGCGCTCACGCCAGGTAGGCGCTTTAAGGCCTCTTCTAAACCAGCTTGTTCGGAAGCGTTGTAGCAGTCCTCGAGGGAAACCTCGAGCACCTCGCTCTGGTCATGGGTGTGCTGCATGTGTGCCACCTCCCTAGTGTCTCACAGAGACACCTCCGGCTCACAGTATAACCCACCCCTGGTGGGGTGGGCAAGAGGATGATCTGGTCGAGCCGGGGGCTGGTGATCCCTTTCAGGTCGCCCCTCAGCGCTGTAGTAAGCCTCGTGTTATGCGCAGGAGTTAGGGAGATATAATCCCTGCCGGGTATCGAGGGCGTGGCTCACAGTCAGGCTTTCCGACCACACGAACAGCGATTCTGTCCCGGCGAAGTCCACCGGGCGACACTACGAAGCCCGGCCTTGGGATAGCCCCAATAGCCCGCCCAAGCCCAGCCCGAGCTGCGCGGCCTGATGGTGGTGGGGCGTGGAATCGTATCCGAGCCCCCGATAGATGGCCGGCCCAGGCCAGAGGTGGAGCTGGTTGGGTAGTATCCTCACTCGAGGATACCCTGTGTCGGACGTGACCTTATAAAACCGCTACTCGACCAATCGCAGAAAAGCCCTGGTGCGTGGATGCCTAGGGTTGGCGAAAAACTCCGCCGGGGGGCCTTCCTCGACGATCACCCCGCCATCCATGAATATCACTCGGTCGGCTACCTCACGGGCGAACTTGACCTCGTGGGTGACCACGATCATGGTCATACCGTCTTTTGCGAGCTGACGCATAGTCTGCAAGACTTCCTCGTGCAGCTCGGGGTCGAGAGCGCTGGTAGGCTCGTCGAAGAGCACCACCTCGGGGCTCATGGCAAGGGCGCGGGCGATGGCGACGCGCTGCTTCTGACCGCCGGAAAGGCGTGAGGGATACTCGTGAACCTTGGCATCCAATCCCACCTTTGCCAGCAACTGGACACCCAGAACTTCAGCCTCAGCCTTGGACATTCTTAGTACTTGTAAAGGGCCTTCAATCACGTTGCCGAGGGCGGTCATGTGGGGAAATAGGTTGAAGCTTTGGAAGACCATCCCGGCCTTGGCCCGGAGCTGGCGAATCCGGCGGCCCCGCTCACCTCCCCGCCCACCGCTCTCCACCTCGAGACCGCAAACCATCACTCGCCCCTGGTCGGGCTCCTCCAGAAAGTTGATGCAGCGAATCAGGGTGGTTTTCCCAGAACCAGAAGGCCCCATGATCACCACCACCTCGCCCTTGTTTATGCTGAGCGAGACCCCCTTGAGCACCTCAAGTGCCCCAAAGCGCTTGTGCAGGCCCTCGGCCCGAATCTGGCATGCCCTGCTCTGGTGAGGGTGTGGAATACCTTGGGCATGCAATTCTTCGGGGTTCACTGATAAGCCCTCCGCAGGTGTCGCTCGAGCCTGGCCTGACCCACCGACAAAAGTGAGTTCGCCCCCCAGTAAATGATGGCTACGATAACAAACATCTCGATATAGCGGAAGGTCGCCGAACCCACCTGCTCAGCCACTCGGGTCAGCTCCACCACCGTCACCACTGAGGCCAGCGAGGTGTCCTTGATCATAGTAATAAAGCGGTTGCCCAGAGATGGGGTAATCACCTGCACCGCCTGAGGAAGGATGATCCGCCGCAGCACCTGGGCGAAGGACATACCCACGGTGTAACCTGCCTCCCACTGCCCCCGATCCACTGATTGCATTCCGCCCCGGATATCCTCGCTGGTGTAAGCCCCGGCGTGCAGGGCCAAGGTCAGAATCACCGCTGGGATAGCCTCAATGGTCACGCCCAGCTGGGGTAAGCCGTAATACACCAGCAGAATCTGGGTCAGGAGCGGTGTGCCCCGCACCACCGAGACGAAGGCCGCTGCCAGGAGGCGCAGGATCGGCGGGCCGTACAGTCGTACCACCGCCACCAGTAAACCTACTGCTAGGCTCAGGGCGAAGGAGACCACCCCCAGCCAGAGGGTGGTCCAGAGAGCCTGGAGCAGGAAGGGTGCGGCGTTTCGCAGGGTCTCAAGCATGTCCGAATCCAGTCTACTTGGCGTACTTTGCCAGCGCGGCTACCATATCCTGCCCACCCAACCAGCGCTTGGAGATAGCCGTGAGGGTACCATCCGCGATCATCTCGGCCAGGGCTTTATCCACCGCCACCTTGAACTCAGGTTCACCCTTACGGAAACTCATGGCGTTGAGTTCTACTCCTATGTCAAAAGCTGGGGCCACCAAAAACCCATTTTTCTGGGCCAGATAGGCTCCAACGAAGCGATTGAAAACACCTGCATCGGCCCGTCCAAACGAAACGTCCAAGAGTGCCAAAGTGCCGTTCTCGTAGGTTTTGGGAGTAGCTCCGGGAATCTTATCCCGCAAGAATTTTTCCTGGGTGGTACCTGCTGTCACTGCCACCCGCTTACCGTTTAGATCGTCCAAGTTCTTGAACTGCTCGACACGGCTGGGCCGGGTAAATACCGAGACGCTGATAGCCTGGTAGGGGGCAGAAAAGTCCACTACCTTCTTGCGCTCCTCCGTAATGGTCTGTCCGGCGATCACCATGTCGTACTTGCCGGACTCGATTCCGACAATAAAGTCGGCGAAGCGCCCCACCACAAATTCCACCTTGGGGATACCCATG
This sequence comes from Thermaceae bacterium, assembly GCA_015478585.1. Taxonomy (GTDB): domain Bacteria; phylum Deinococcota; class Deinococci; order Deinococcales; family Thermaceae; genus Meiothermus. The sequence goes on from JADMIM010000097.1 coordinate 8,690, forward strand.
CGCTTGGCGAGTTCAGTGGCTACATCCACATCAAATCCCACCAGTTGCTTCTTGTCATCAATCAGGCTCCAAGGCGGGCTGGCCTGAGTGTTGGCGACCCGTAGCACCCCCCTGGCTTTGACCTGAGCCAGCAGGCTAGCGCCCTGACTATGCGCTTGTTGGATCAGGCTCGAGGCTCCACCCGCGAATAAGGCCAACACCGATACACTTACCCATCCGAGTTTCCACTGCTTCATGGCTTCCCCCTCCTAAACCCTCACCTCGTGCATCATGGCTTGCAGTGCTTTTACCATCCGATCAATCTCCTCGAGATTGTTGTAGTAATGTACCGAAGCCCGCACCAAATCTTGGATGCCCCGATAGGTCATATCGAGTAGGGTTGAGGGGGCACGGGAGACGTTGACATTAATCTTTTGTTCGCTCAGACATTGGCGAATCGCATCAGGAGTGTGGCCCGCTAGAGTGAACGATACGATGCCACACTGCACCCGGCCCTGATCATGCATTTGCACCCCTGGAAGTTCACTCACGGCCTCACGCATGTACTGGCCCAACTTCTGGACGTAAAGCCAGGTGGTTTCTAATCCCCACCGAAGGGCATAATCCACGGCCACTCCTAGCCCGAGTTTGGCCGCAATGCTGCATTCCCAGTTTTCGAAGCGTTTGGCCGTGGGTTGGAGTTCATAGCACTGTGGGGCTACCCAGGTTGCTGCATGAAGATCCAAGAAGGGGGGCTCGAGCCCCTCCAGCACCCCCTCCCGCACATAAAGAAAGCCAACCCCGCGTGGACCCCGCAGGTACTTGCGGCTGGTGGCCGAGAGCAGGTCGCAGCCGATGGCTGCCACGTCCACGGGCATCTGGCCCACCGACTGACAAGCATCAAGCAGGTATAGCACACCCCGCTCACGGGTTAGCTGACCAATTTCAGCAGCAGGGTTCACCAAACCACCGTTAGTGGGGATGTGCGTGATGGAGACCAAGCGGGTAGGACGCTCGAGCAGCTTTGCCAATTGTTCAATATCTACTTGCCCATAGGCATCGTTAGGGATGACTTCCACTATAGCCCCACTGCGTTTTGCTACTTGCAAGTAGGCAATGTAATTACTGGCGTACTCGGCCTGGCTGGTGAGGATGCGGTCTCCCGCGCGGAAGGGGATGCTATAAAAGGCCATATCCCAGGCCCGAGTAGCATTCTCGACCACGGCAATTTCTCGCGGAGAGCAGTTAATCAATCGAGCCAGAGAGGCATAGACCCCCTCGAGCCGCTCTGTCACCGTTCGTGCAGCCTCATACCCACCTATTTCTGCCTCGAGGTCAAGATGGGTTTTTACTGCCTCGAGCACTATCTGCGGCATAAGAGCCGCCCCAGCATTGTTAAAATGCGCCACCGAGCGAATGCCGGGGGTTTCGTTGCGGGCGCGAGTCAGGTCAATCAAGACAAACTTCCTGAAGATTTTAGGCTAAACAACTTTATCAGTAGTATATGACATACTGCATTTGAGATGTCAAGGGTTTTGATACAATACCCCTATGCCATTGCCAAATCGGGTTCGTAAGGTCAAGCGAAAGTTAGCTCGAGAACAGGTTTACCAACAGTTGCATGACTGGATCATTGACGGTATCCTGCAACCGGGAGAACCCATCAAGGATTTGGAGCTGGCCCAGGCTCTCGAGGTCAGCCGTACGCCAGTACGGGAGGCTTTACGCAGGCTAGAAGATGAGGGGCTAGTAGAAACAGCCTCGCACAAGTGGACGCGGGTAGCACTGCTCAATCCCGAGCAGGCCGACGAGTTGTACGGTATCGTTCAGCGCTTAGAAGTCTACGCACTGGAGCTAGCCCAGCCTAAGTTAAGCGAAGCTGATTTCACCCTGCTAGAAACCATCAATACTAAGTTAGCCAAAGCCATCGAGCTCCACCAAGCCAAGGCTGCGCTAGAAGCCGACAACGCTTTCCACCAGGTTTGGATCGGGTGCTCCGGCAGCCACGAGTTAGCCCACGTTTTAGCGGATTTAAAGACTAAGTTGCGCCGCCTCGAGCTGGCCCATTTTGACTCCAAAGACGCAATAGAATCTGTTAGGGAGCACCGGGCCATCCTCGAGTCACTCCGTGCCGGGAAAAGCCGTGAAGCCCTCGAGGCTATCCAGGGCAATTGGGAAGGTGTCACCAACCGGTTCACTCAGCGCGTTGCACGCAAAAAACCCTCAACCCCAAAGGCTGGGGGCTAGCGCGGATCGGCTAGGTCGGGGTTCCAGCTTCAGTAGACCGCAGCGCATCGGCAATCGCCCAGATAAGCTCTTCCTTGCGGTTGTACGAAGGACGTAGATAGACGTGGGTCTCGTGCAACCAGTCGTGAACCGCAGCAATCTCGGTCTCGTCAGGCAACTTCAGATGAGGGTAGGCCCCGTACTCCAAGCGCATACCAAAGTTTTCAGCTACAATTTCCAAGGCCAGCACCTTTTCCAGCGTCCAGCGGGTGGCAAACGGCAGCAAGAAGGCAGGCTTGCCACAGGAGCCACCCAAACCCAGCATCTGGAAGCCGCCCACCGTGGGTGCGCTGTATTTGGCCTGGGAGCGGGCTACAAAAGCCTCGCGGTCTTTAACTTTGTCTCTACCGACCTTGAGACCCGCCACGAACAGGCCGAGGGATTTGTCTTTTTCCATTACTTCGCTCATGGGTGCTCCTTTGCGCCTCAGGCTATTCGTGCCCACCGTGATCTTCGGCCTGGGCGTACTTCTGTGGCTCCGCATCGGGGAGCAGAAATAATAGGTCTGGCCGCCGTATTCGGATTGCCTCACCGCCCTCTGGGGGTTCACGGCCATGCTGCAAACCGGTTCTCGAGCCTCGCACCATCTTTGATTCTCCCCTCTTTATGCGGGTATGGCTTGGCCCGGCTGCCGCTGACTTGTCTCAGCTTCCGCCCGTAGTGGGGGCCGGAAACCCCGCAGTCGCAGAGCGTTAGAGAGCACAAAGACGCTCGAGAGCCCCATAGCTGCCCCAGCCAATACGGGCGAGAGCAGCCAGCCATTGAGGGGAAATAGCACCCCGGCCGCTACTGGAATTAGCACCGCGTTGTAGGCAAATGCCCAGAACAAGTTGAAGCGGATGTTGGAAAGGGTAGCTCGAGAAAGCGCGATGGCGTTGGGTACACCGCGCAAGTTGCCCGACATCAGGATTACATCGGCAGTTTCAATCGCCACATCGGTTCCAGTACCAATCGCCAATCCGATATCGGATTGGGCCAGGGCCGGGGCATCGTTGATGCCATCACCTACGAACGCCACCTTGTGGCCTTTGGCCTGGAGTTGCTTTACAGCCTCGGCCTTGCCATCGGGGAGCACCTCGGCGAGTACCTGGTCAATGCCCAGTTGGCGAGCGATGGCCTGGGCGGTTCGCTGGTTATCCCCGGTAATCATGGCTACCCTGAAGCCCTGCTGGTGCAGCGCAGCGATGGCCTGAGGTGTACCTTCTTTGATGGGATCGGCAACCGCAATAATAGCCGCCAGCTTTTGGTTGATGGCCGCATAAAGGGGGCTTTTGCCCTGATCAGCCAAGCGCCGGGCTTCGGCAGCGAAGGAGCTCACCTCCAGGCCCAGTTGGGCCATGTAGCGGTCGGCCCCCACATCCACTCGGTAGATGCCCACACTCCCCACCACTCCATAACCAGGGATGGCGGCAAACTCGAGGGGCTCGAGCAGTTCCAAACCCCTTTCCTGAGCTGCTTTGGCGATGGCCTGGGCTACAGGGTGCTCGGATTTACGCTCTACCGAAGCCACCAGGCGCAGCACCTGGGTCTGGTCAAAACCCTCCTGAACCTGTAAGTCGGTGAGTTCGGGTTTGCCCTTGGTCAGGGTTCCGGTCTTGTCGAGGGCGATTACCCGGGCCTCTTGCAGGGTCTGGAGGGCCTCGCCTTTGCGGAAGAGCACCCCCATCTCGGCGGCCTTGCCCGTGCCCACCATCACGCTCACTGGGGTTGCCAGGCCCATCGCGCAGGGGCAGGCGATAATCAATACGGCCACAGTATTCACCAAGGCCAAAGAGAGGGCATTCTCCCCGCCGAACACCAGCCAGACCAAGGCGGTCAGGGCGGCGATGCCCAGCACGATAGGGGTAAACACCGCCACTACCTGGTCTGCCAGCCCCTGAATGGCGGGCTTGGAGGCTTGGGCGTGTTCGACCAAACCTATAATCTGCGCGAGCAGGGTATCCGCGCCCACGGCAGTGGCTTTGAAGATGAGGGCTCCGTTTTGGTTGAGGGTTCCCCCCACTACCTGGGCCCCTGCGGCTTTGCTCACCGGGATGGGCTCGCCGGTAATCATGCTTTCGTCTATATAGCTATGGCCCGAGAGCACCACCCCGTCCACCGGGATTTTTTCACCAGGACGCACGCTCACCCTATCACCGGGCAACACCTCGTCTACGGGAATTTCTAGCTCGGCTCCGTCTCGCAGCACCCTGGCGGTTTTGGCTTGTAGGCTTAGCAGCTTTTTCATGGCCTCGCTGGTGCGACCCTTGGCGATAGCCTCGAGGTATTTGCCCAGCAAAATCAGGGTGATCACCACGCCCGCTGCCTCGAAGTAGACATGCTGGGCCTTGGCAGGCAAAAGCTGAGGTGCAAAGCTGGTCAGGATGGTAATCGCAGTGCTATACCAAAAAGCCGCACCCGTTCCGATCATCACCAGGCTGTTCATGTCCGGCGAAAGCGAGCGCAGGGCCTTCCAACCTGTTC
>JADMIM010000190.1 GCA_015478585.1 Thermaceae bacterium
CTATCGTCCCTACGTTTACGTGGGGTTTGGTTCGCTCGAATACACCTCTCGCCATTTCGATTACTCTCCTTTATCTTCAGGTCTCAAGTCACAGGTCTCAGGTCAGTTAAGTTTTGTCTCGTGACGTGTGACTTGAGACCTGCGACAGTTTTTATTGGCCTTTGATCAACTTCTGCGCGATGTTTTGGGGAACCGGCTCGTAGTGATCGAAGAACATCGAGAACTGAGCCCGGCCCTGGCTCATTGAACGCATGTCGTTGGCGTAGCCGAACATCTCAGCCAGGGGAACATGCGCACGCACCAAGCGGGCATTGCCCCGCTCTTCCATGCCCTGAATCTGTCCCCGGCGGCTGTTAAGGTCGCCGATAATGGAACCCAGGAAGTCTTCGGGGGTGATGACTTCGACCCGCATGATGGGCTCGAGAATCGCCGCCCCACCCTTCTCGATAGCTTCCTTAATGGCCATTGAACCGGCAATCTTGAAGGCCATTTCCGAAGAGTCCACCTCGTGGTAGCTTCCGTCATATAGCGTGACCTTGAGGTCTACGATGGGAAAGCCGGTCAAGGGGCCAGACTGCATGGACTCCTCAATGCCCTTCTGCACGGGGCCAATGTACTCACGGGGAACCACACCGCCCACGATGGCATTGACAAACTCGAAGCCCGCGCCACGCCCCAAGGGTTCGGCCTTGATTTTGACGTGACCGTACTGGCCACGCCCACCGGACTGGCGCACGAACTTGCCTTCCACATCCACGTTGCGGGTAATGGTCTCGCGGTAGGCCACTTGGGGCTTGCCCACATTGGCATCCACTTTGAACTCGCGCTTGAGGCGATCCACAATGATTTCTAGGTGCAGCTCACCCATGCCGGAAATGATGGTCTGACCGGTTTCGACATCGGTGGAGACCCGGAAAGTGGGGTCTTCTTCGCCAAGGCGGCCCAGAGCCACACCCAGTTTGTCCTGGTCGGCTTTGGTCTTGGGCTCAATGGCGAGGTCAATGACGGGTTCGGGGATTTCGATGGACTCGAGGATGATGGCCTCATCACCATCACCCACCAGGCTATCGCCGGTGATGGTGTCCTTAAGGCCCACCACTGCGCCCAGCTCGCCTGCGCGCAACTCTTCCACCTCTTCGCGGTGGTTAGCGTGCATCTGGAGCAGCCGGGCCACCCGCTCTTTCTTGCCCTTGGTGGTGTTTTGCACGTAGCTACCCGACTTGAGAGTGCCCGAGTAGACGCGGATGAAGGTCAGGCGGCCCACGAAGGGGTCAGCCATGATTTTGAAGGCCAGTGCCGCCAGTGGCCCATTGGGATCGGCCGGGCGCTCGACTTCCTCGCCGCTCTCGGTCTTGCCGATCATGGGGGGAACATCCAGGGGCGAGGGCAGATAGTCCACTACGCCATCGAGCATCAGTTGTACACCCTTATTTTTCAGGGCCGAACCAATGAACACCGGGAAGATTTCGATGGCGATGGTACCTTTACGAATCGCCTTGATGATTTCTTCCTCGCTGGGGCGCTCGCCGTCCAAGAACTTCACCATGATGTTCTCGTCGTAGTCGGCAGCGGCCTCGATCATCTTCTCGAGGTATTCCTGGGCTTGGGCTTTGAGGTCGGCGGGGATTTCGACTTCCCGGATATCGGTGCCGATGTCGTTAGCGTACATGTAGGCTTTTTGCCGCAGCACATCCACGATTCCCTTGAAGGTGTCCTCTCGCCCGATAGGCAGTTGCATCACCACCGGCTTGGCCCCCAGGCGCTCTTTCATGGTGTTGATGACCAGCCACAAATCGCCACCGGTTTTGTCCATCTTGTTAGCGAAGGCAATACGTGGTACGCGGTATTTGTCGGCCTGCCGCCAAACGGTTTCAGACTGCGGCTCTACCCCTTGGCTGGCATCGAACACCGCTACTG
>JADMIM010000098.1 GCA_015478585.1 Thermaceae bacterium
TTTTGCTTTTTTCCTCTCCAACATGAATCCCCTCCCCGACCCCCGACCCCCGACCCCCGCCCTCGAGGCGCGGATTAGCATTTCGTTGCTGCGAATACGCATCAGGTCGCCGTTCTTCGCTACGCTGGCGCTGTTCGCCCGTTTCAAGCCCAGCCTCGAGCTTCCCACCGCCGCCACCGACGGGCGCGACGTGTTTTACAATCCACACTTCATGGGGGCGCTTTCCGACGAACATTTTGACGGGGTGATACTGCACGAGGTGTTGCACGCGGCCCTCAGCCACGTCCCGCGCCGCTCCCAGCGCGACCCTCAAGGGTGGAATATCGCCGCAGACATCGTGGTGAACGGTATCCTGATACACAATGGATTTTCTGTGCCCGATGGTCATGTTCGGGAGGTCAGCCTCGAGCATTACAGCGTTGAGGAAGTTTATGCCCTGCTGCCCAGGGAGCCCCAACAACAGCCGGTGCTGGTGTTCGCGGACTTGCTCGAGGAACCGCCCGAAGACGTTGAGCCAGGGGAAAAAGGCCAGGAGGGAAAGCCCGCTGCCAAAAGGCGTGCACAGGGCAAGCGGCTGGGCCAGGGCGACTCGCTGGGCCAGGCCCAAAAAGCCGAACTCGAGCGGTATTGGAAGCAAGCCGTGGGGCAGGCCCAGGCGGTAGCGAGGGCCCTGGGCAAGGGCAACCTACCGGCGGGAGTCGAGCGGGCCTTTGGCCTGGGCGGCGAGCCTCAACTCGACTGGAAGAGCGTGCTGTGGCGCTTTCTGGTACGCACGCCCACCGATTTCGGGGGTTTTGACCGTCGCCAGATTGGACGGGGGCTATACCTCGAGACCCTCGAGAGCGAGAACCTGCGGATATATGTTGCCGTAGACACCAGCGGCTCGGTGGACGATGGGCAGATTCGGCTATTCCTGAGCGAGGTACAGGGCATTTTGTGGGCCTACCCGCACCTCGAGGCCCAACTCTATTACGCCGATGCGGCGCTCTACGGGCCGTACCGTCTGGACTCCAGGGATGAGTTCCCTCCGCCACAGGGCGGCGGGGGCACCGATTTTCGCCCCTTTTTCGCTCATGTTTCACAGCGGCTCGAGCCTCACTTGGGCGGGGTTTGTGTGTACCTGACCGACGGCTTCGGCGATTTCCCGCTCGAGGCTCCCGAATTGCCGACCCTGTGGGTAGTATCCCCAGGGGGTCTGGATACCGAGCAGTTTCCTTTTGGCGAGGTCGTCAAACTGCTCTAAAATCCCATTCGGTTCTTGGGTTTTGCGTCAGGATGGGCTTTGCCTGATACAATCTGCGGCGTGACCGAAGTTTGGTGGATTCGCCACGGCGAAAGTGATTCCAACGCGGGCGCTAGCACAGTCAGTGGTGCCGCCCCCGTCCTGACCGAGTTGGGCTGGGCACAAGCCCGGTCTATGCTAAGCCTGTTTGACCAGGCCCCGGATTTGCTCGTGACCTCGCCCTACATTCGCACCAAGCAGACGGCTCAGCCTTTGCTCGAGCACTTTCCCAGCCTGCTCCAAGAAGAATGGCCGGTACAGGAGTTTGACGAGCTTTCCTATGCCAACCGCAACCATTCCAATCGGGCCGAGCGGCTTCCCAAGGTGGAGGCTTTCTGGGAGCGTTCCGATCCCGATTATTGTGACGGAGAAGGTGCGGAAAGCTTTAGGAGCCTGCTGGCCAGGGTAGATGCCACCATCGAGCGGATGCAGCATCTGGCTCGAGGGCGTACAGTAATTTTTAGTCACGGGTTGTTCATAAGGGCCATCATCTGGCAATTGTGGCGAAACTCAACTGAGATTTCTCACCAGACCATGCGGGCTTTCATCTACTTTTACATGGCCCTGCCTTTGCCCAACTGCGCAATTTTGCGTTTTCAGTTGGGTTTGGATGGACGTTGGCTGATGGCCCAGCCGGACATCTCCCACCTGAGTTTGGTGACGGCTCAGCCGGGAGTGCTCGACCCCTAAAAAGAAGGTGGCAGCGGAGCGTGGAGAGAAAAAACAAATCCGCACTCCCAAATCTGACCGGGACTACCGGGGTAGCTCGAGGGTTTGGTAAATGTTCTTCTCTAGCTTGTGGCTTATTGACGCTGAACTCCAAACGGTGAACGATTAGGCTATGCCCGTTACCTTGGAAGATATTCGTGGGGCTCGAGCGGTTTTGCACGGCATTATCGCCCCCACGCCGACCCTGCCCGACGAACTGCTCTCCTCCGAACTCGGGGCCAAAGTTTATGTCAAGGCCGAGGCCCTGCAAAAAAGCGGCAGCTTCAAGATTCGTGGGGCCTACAACAAAATCGCCAGCCTGAGCGCAGGGGAAAAGACCAAGGGGGTGATTGCCCCCTCTGCCGGGAACCACGCTCAAGGTGTGGCGCTCGCGGCCAGCCTGCACGGGATTCGTAGTGTCATCGTGATGCCGGAGTTCGCACCCTTGACCAAAGTGGTCGCCACCCGGCGTTTCGGAGCCGAGGTAATTCTGCAGGGGGCCAGCTTCGACGATGCCGTGGCCCATGCCTACAAACTGGCCCAGGAATACGGCTATACCTATGTCCACGCCTTCAACGACGAGCGGGTCATCGCCGGGCAGGGCACGATTGGGCTCGAGCTTTTAGAAGCCCTTCCCGAGTTGGATTTGCTGGTCGTTCCCATCGGTGGCGGCGGGCTGATCGGGGGAATTGCTACCGCCATCAAAGCCTTGAGGCCCCAAGTCCACATCGTGGGGGTACAGGCTGAAGGCTGTGCCCCGGTGAACCCTTCGCTCCAGGCCGGACATCCGGTCAGTGTGAGTGCGGCCCAGACCATCGCCGATGGCATCGCGGTCAAACGCCCCGGCGACCTGACCCTGCCGATTATTCACGACCTAGTAGACAGCGTAGTCGAGGTTTCCGACGACGAAATTGCGCGGGGTATTGCTCACTGCATACAAAACCTCAAGCTGGTGGTGGAGGGTGCGGGCGCGGCGGGGATGGCAGCGCTGCTGTGTGGCAAAGTGGCGGTGCAGCCAGGGCAAACTGCTGCCACGGTGTTGTGCGGCGGGAACATTGACGGCAACCTGCTATCTCGAGTTATTGAGCAGGTGATGGTGCGCCAGGGCCGCTATATTTTGCTCAAGCTCTCCGTCGTAGACCGTCCAGGAGCGCTGGCAAGGGTGGTGACGCAGGTTGCGGGAACCGGGGCCAACATCGTGGATATCTTTCACCGCCGGGCTTTGTGGTTGGCCCCGCTGGGAAAGGTAGGAGTGGAGTTAGTGCTCGAGGTGCGCGACGAGGCCCACGGGCGAAGCGTGGTGGAGGGCTTGGAGGCTGCCGGATACCATGTCGAGCGCGAGGGTTTGGGCTTGTGGCCGGATTAACCGGGGATTGCCCCTCGAGTTATGGCAGGTTGCCTTCTCCCAGAGGGCAAAGGGGCTAAAACCGGACTTTTGCCTGAAGTCTATTGCACCCGTTGTATCCCACACCCTGCAATGTTCGTGGGAACCGCTCTAGACCGCAACAAAATCGCCAGGTTTTTGGCCTGTTGCTTGGTCGGCAATCCCGAAATCTTGGGCTACTAGCCGTGCGGTCATCTTGGCTGACATCATCACGCTGGGTGTGCCCGCACCGGGCTGGGCTCCGGCCCCCACCAAGTAAAGCTTGGAAATGTCCTCCGAGCGGTTGTGGGGCCGAAAAAACGCTGACTGAACCAGCACTGGCTCCGGCCCGAAGGCGTTGCCGAGATAGGAATTAAGGGTGTGCTCGAAATAGTCCGGGGTGATGAAGCTCTGATAGACCAGGCGGTTTTTCAGGTCGGGCAAGTAGCCACGTTGGTCTAAAAAGCCCAGGATTTTTTGAGCCAAGGGTTCGCCTAGCAAGTCCCAGTCGAGCCTGCTGCCATTGTGCGGAACCGGAACTAGGGTATAGGCCGCGTGGTGTCCGGGTGGGGCCAGCGAAGGGTCGGTGAGGGTGGGGACGTGCAGATACTGCGAGAAATCCTTGGCGAGCACCTTGCGCGAGAAGATGTCCTTGAGCAGCTCCTCGTAACGCGGCCCCAAAATAATGTTGTGGTGGCGCAGCTTTTGGCCCTCTCTCCCGTCGGCCTTGAAGCCAAAGTAAATCACGAACAGGGACATGCTCTGTTTGCGGGCCTTGACCACCAGGTCGGAATTCCACAAACGGTATTGCGGCTCGAGCAGCTTCAAATAGGTATTGGCATAATCGCCGTTGGAGACGACTAAATCGGTTTCCAAGATTTCTCTGTCCTGGAGGGTGATTCCCTTTGCGACCTTTTTGTTTCCCTCGCGGCTCACGTTGATTTTCGCCACCTCCGCGCCGTAGCGAATCCGCCCGCCGAGTTCCTGAAATTTGCAAACAAAGCCGTTCACCAGGGCTCCTGTGCCACCAAGAGCAAAGTGGATGCCCCAGGTTTTCTCCACGAAGTGAATCATGGCGTAAATCGCCGGGACACTGAGCGGGTTTCCGCCTACTAGGAGGGTCTCGAAGCTGAACACCTGGCGCAGCTTGGGGCTTTTGAAGTATTTGCTGCTGAAGCCGAACAGGGTACGCACAGCATCCAGCTTGAGCAAATCTGGGACGACCCTCAGCATGGTGGCGAGGTCGCCGAAGTGGGTGTAGCCGAGTTCCAAGAACCCCCGCTCGAAAATCGCTCTGGCATCTTGGTGGAAGCGCTCGTAGCCCTCGAGGTCGCCCACCTCGCCCAGCCGCGCGACCTGCTGGCGGGTGTGCTCGAGGTCGCCGTCATAGTCGAAAAAACTGCCGTCGTCAAAATAGATGCGGTAGAAGGGCAGTATTGGCACGATTTGCACGTATTGGCTAGTGTTCGGCCCACCCGAAACCCCGATCTTGGCAGTCTTTTCTTGGTGCAAAATCTCAGCCGGGAAGTCGGGGGTGTTCAGGTTGGGTCGGCCCACCTCGAGGCTAAATAACTCCTCGATAAAGTGCGGCACGGTAATCACCGTTGGCCCCATGTCAAAGGTAAAGCCCTGGGCACGCCGCACGTAGGCCCGCCCTCCGGGAGCCTCGAGTTTTTCCAGGATCGTGGTGTCGAATCCCAGACTTTGCAACCGAATCCCCATCGCCAGCCCGCCGATACCCGAGCCGATGACGAGGGCCTTTTTTCCCTTTGCGCTCATGACTTCAAGAATACCTTAGGCCGGTCAACCGATTCTTTTGCCCCAATACATTTTCCCCGGTCGCCTTAGAGCGCAAACCGCCCTATTACATACTCACCTGTTTAGCCTCGAGGGCGAACCGCTCTAGGGGATTTCTTCAGCTAGCCCCTTGACGAGAAGCCCTTTGCGTTTTATATTTCAATACAATTTCATTATGTGAAATGCAGGAGGACGATGCTAGCCGAGCGACCCTTAAGCCAGTATGTCATGAATTCCGCGTACCGGACGCTGCAAGTTTTGTTGTCTTTTAGTGCCCCTCCGCACCGGTTTTCCCTAGCCGAGGTCACAGCTCGCATGGAGCTTGAAAAAAATCAGGTCTATCGCTCACTGAAGACCCTCGAGGAGGCCGGTTTTTTGCGTGTAGAAGGAGATGGGCGCTTCGCACTGACCGCCATACTGAGCGTGCTGAACGCTGCTTCGGCTAACGGTCAGCAAGTTTCCCTGGTGGATGTGGCGGGGCCGCATATGGATCGGCTGCTGACCCAAACCCAGGAATCCCTGAACCTCTTCGTGCTGGCCGGAGACTCCGCAGTGTGTGTAGACCGGCGCGACAGTCCCCAACTCGTGCGCCTGAACTCGGTGCTGGGACTTTCGGTGCCCCTACACGCTGGAGCTTGTCCCAAGGCCATCCTGGCCTATCTGCCCCAAGCCGAGCAGGAGCGGGTGCTGGCAAGGCTAGATACTTATCCGCGCTACACCGACAAGACCGTCATGCAGGCCCAGGTCTTGCGGCTGGAACTGCTGCGCATCCGGGAGCGGGGCTACTCGACCAGCGACGAAGATGTGGATGCTTCGGCTAGAGGGGTAGGTGCGCCCATTTTTGACCATAGCGGCAGCGTGGTTGGGGGCATCAGCTTGGGGGGGCCTTCCTTCCGGGTGGATGATGCCACCCTCGAGCACTTTGGTGAGCTCATTGTCCAGGGGGCACGGGCGATTTCCAGACAGCTCGGCTACCCAGGCTAAGGAGGAGGAAAAATGCAGTTACGCTGGAAGTTCAAGCCATGGCTGGTGTTGGTTCTGGTGGGTTTGCTGGGGGGAGCAGCCCAGGCCCAAGATTACGATCCCAACGGGAGTCTAACTTTTGCCACCAATGCCGATCCCACCCTCAACCCCTGGGCTCCCAATGCGGTAGTGGAGTCCAACCTGATCAACGAACTGATCTTCGAGCCGTTGGTGCGCTATAACAAAAAAGACCTGACTCCCTCGCCAGGGCTTGCTACCAGTTGGAAAGTTGCCCCAGATGGCCTTTCCTGGACGTTCAACTTACGCAAGGGGGTCAAGTGGTCGGATGGCAAACCCTTCACCGCTGACGACGTGGCCTTCACCTACAACAATATCGCCCTCAATAAAAAACTGGGAGCCACGGGGGGCAATCTTTACGCCCCACTTAGCAAGGTCGAGGTCATAGACCCCTATACGGTTCGCTTCGTGCTCAATACGCCCTTCTCTTCGCTGCCGTACTATCTGGCCTACTTTACGGGTATTCTGCCCAAACACATCTTGGGCGACGCGGAAAATCCACTTACCCTCGCCGATTTCAACAAGAAAAACCCAGTAGGTACGGGGCCATACAAGGTCGCGGAGTTCGTGTCGGGGTCTTATGTACGGCTGGTCAAGAACGACAGCTACTGGGGCGGCCCTCCCAAAGTGGCCTCGGTAGTGTTCAAAATCGTGCCCGACCCCAACACCCAGATGGCACAACTCCTGGGGGGGGAGTTGGATATGGTCACCGTTACCAACCCTGCTTTGTTGGCCGGGATTGAGCGCAATCCTAAACTGAAGCTAATCCGGCAGAACCAGAACATCTACTATTTCGTGGCCCTCAACCAAAACGACCCGCGCTTCAAAGACGTGCGGGTTCGTCAGGCCTTGCTCTACGCCATTGACCGCAAGGCCATCATAGATGCGGTGCTCAAGGGGTATGGCGAAATTGCCACCGGCCCCATCGCCCCACTGCAAAAGCTCTTCTACCGCAAGGATGTGCCGAGCTACGCTTTTGACCCCAAAAAGGCCCAAGAACTTCTCAAGCAAGCGGGCTGGGTTCCTGGCCCTGACGGTGTGCTCACCAAGGACGGCAAGCCCCTCGAGATTGATATGCCCACCGGGCAGTTTGGCTACTTGGTTCCAGCCACCCTGCTGGTGCAGCAGTATTGGAAAGCCATCGGGGTCAAGGCCAATGTCAAGGTGATGGAGTGGAACGCCTACATCCAGCAGATGTTCGTGAACCGCCAATATCAGGCCACCCTGGCCTGGTGGAGCACCCCACCCACCCCGGATGTTTCTCCTTATTATCAGTCTTCTTCGGCGGACAAAGGCCAGAACATCCCCAACTTCAAGAGTGCCGAACTCGACAAACTGCTCGAGGACGGGCGCAAGGCTACCAGTTTGCGGAGCCAGGTGTTGGCCTATCTACAGATGCAGCGCTTTGTGGCCGAGCAATTGCCCTACCTTTACCTGTGGTATCCCGACATCCTTACCGTGCGCGATGACAAGATCGGTGGCATGGTAGACCTCAACCAAGCCGTAGCCTTCCAGTATGCTTCGGAGTGGTTTGTGAAGCGCTAGGTGGCTCGGTGGCTGCTTTTGCCCTACGCCGTTTGCTCGAGGGGCTTTTGGTTTTGCTATTGGTCTCAGCAATTACCTTCTTTCTGATCAACTTAGCCCCCGGTGGCCCCTCGGCGGCAGTGAGCCTGGAGAAAACCGCCGCCCAGCGTGAGGCCCTCTACCACCAGTTTGGCCTCGACAAGCCCGTGCCTGTGCGCTATCTGGACTGGCTGGGCGGCGTGTTGCGGGGCGACCTGGGCACCTCGCTGAACCAGGGTTTGCCGGTGAGTTCGTTGCTCGAGCAGCGCATGTGGAACACCTTGCAACTGGCCCTGACTACCCTCGTCCTCACGACCCTGCTGGGGATGGGACTTGGCATCGCAGCGGCCCTGTACAAAAACCGTTGGCCCGACCACCTGATTAGTGGGGTAGCCACCCTGGGTATGTCGATACCGGGTTTCTGGCTGGGTATCCTGGCGATTATCGTTTTTGCGGTGCAACTGAAGTTGTTTCCCTCCTCGGGCATCTTTAGTGTGGGCGCGGAGTTTTCCCTGCTCGACCGCCTGCGTCATTTAGTTTTGCCGGCGGGGGTGCTGGCCTTCACGCTAATGCCGAACGTGGTGCGGGTGACTCGGTCGGCCCTGCTCGAGGTGATGTCTTCCGATTACGTGCGCACGGCTCGAGCCAAGGGGGTGGCCGAACGGGTGGTGTTGCTCAAACATACCCTCAAGAACGCCCTGGTTCCGGTGATTGCCATCCTCGGTCTGATCACCACCGTGCTGTTTTCGGGTTCAGTCGTAATCGAGAGTGTGTTCGGCTGGGCTGGGCTGGGGCGGCTGGCCATCGAGGCCGCCAATGGGCGTGACTACCCAGTGATTCTAGGGGTGACCCTGGTGGCAGGGGCGGTGGTGGTGATGGTGAACTTCCTGGTAGACCTGCTTTATGCTGCCGTAGACCCTCGGATTAGCCATGAATAAAGCCCTGTCCAACCCCAGCGCCATATCCACGGTTAGCCGCAGCCGCTTCTGGATAAAAGTACGAAGCGACCCGGTGGGAATAGGGGCTTTCGTAGTGCTGTGCCTGCTGTATCTGCTGGCCCTGCTGGGGCCACTGTTTTACCGGATTTCCCCCGAATCCACCGACCCCCTGGGAGTACTGGTAGGGCCGGGGCCTGCCCACTGGCTGGGCACCGACGAACTCGGGCGCGATGTGTTCTCACGCCTCCTCTATGGGGGCCGGGTTTCGCTTTCAGTAGGGCTGCTTTCGATGCTGGTGGGGCTGCTAATTGGCACGGTGGTGGGGGGAGCGGCAGGCTATTTCAGGGGCCTCGAGGCCCTGCTGATGCGCCTGGTGGACGTGTTCATGGCAATCCCCACTTTTTTTCTGCTGCTGGTCATCGTAACCGTGTTTGGCAACAGCCCGCTCACGGTGATTCTCACCGTAGGTATTGGTTTCTGGGCCCAGATGGCCCGGGTGATCTACGCCGAGTTTGTCAAGTATCGCGGCCTCGAGTTCGTGGAAGCCATGCAGGCCCTCGGAGCCTCGCACCTGCGTATCATGGTTCGGCACATCTTTCCCCAGGTGCTGCCCCAAGCCATCGTGCTGGCGACCTTAGGGGTGGGCTGGGCCATTCTCAACGAGGCCGCCCTCAGCTATCTGGGGCTGGGCATCCAGCCCCCCTTGGCCTCGTGGGGCAACATGCTGCAAAATGCCCAGGTCTATCTCTATTCCAACCCCATGCTGGCGGTGTATCCGGGGCTGTGCATCGCCCTCACGGTGCTGGCTTTCAACACTCTGGGCAATGCCCTGCGCGACATCCTGAGCCCGAGGGGATAAGCAGGGCTTTTAGCAGTGGGAGCGGTTCTCATGAACAAGCGGTTACAGTCTCTACAAGAAATTCGGTGGAGGGCGCTTGAAAGACTCCGCTTTAGAGCGGTTTTCAGAAAGGATATGGCCCTCCATTTTGTTAGAAAAACCCTACCAAGCCCATTTTTTGCCGCCATGAGTAGCGGCCAAAATAGCGGGAACCGCGATAGGTAAAGGCTCTGGCGCTACTCGAGGGTAGAGCCTTTATGAAAACCGGGATAGGAGAATTTTATGCAGAACAAACGTTATAACGGCTACAAGTCCTTCGACTACCTCGAGCCTGGCAGCGACTACAAGCCGTTCAAGTTGGCTAAGGAACTGGGTCGCGTGCCCAGCAGGCCGGTCGAAGTCAGCTCGCAAGAAGAAGCCCGGGTCAAGAAAATCTTTCAGGAAAACCTGGTTATCTCGCTGCACGATCACTGCTTTGTGGCCCCGGAAAACTTGTCGGAGTTCTTCGAGTTTCGTCGCTGGGGGCGTGACTGGATGGGTTACGAGGGCTTGAGTGTGAGCGGCCTGGATGGTGTGTTCGACAACCTGATGAACGGCACCGCCATGATCACCTCGAGGGCGGGCTGGAAATGGGACGACATCATCTACGACCTGGGTATACGGCTTTCTGACATTGCCCACCAGGACATGGTGGTGCTGGCGACCACCACCGAAGATATTGTGCGGGCCAAGCAGAACGGCCAGATTGCCTTCGTGGTTTCGCTCGAGGGTGCGGCTATGATCGAGAACGAACTCGACCGCATTGACATCCTCTACGGCTTAGGGTTGCGCTGTCTGGGCATTGCTTACAGCGAGGGCAATGCCCTGGGCGGGGGCCTCAAAGAAAAAAATGATGGGGGTCTCACGGTGTTCGGGCGGCAGGCAGTAAAGCGCATGAACAAGCTGGGCATCGCTATTGATATCTCCCACTCCGGCGATCGCACCTCCCTCGATACCATCGAGGCCAGCGAAAAACCTATTTTTATTACCCATGCTGGTGCGCGGGCCCTGTGGAACTCCAACCGCCTCAAGCCCGACGAGGTAATTAGGGCTTGTGCAGCCAAGGGAGGGGTGATTGGCATCGAGGCTGCGCCGCACACTACCATTACCGAGAAAAACCGCCGCCACAGCCTCGAGAGCTTCATGGAGCACTTCGAGTATTGCCTGAACTTGGTGGGCATTGACCACGTCGCCTTCGGCCCCGACGTGCTGTTTGGCGACCACGTGGGTTTGCACCATACGCTGGCCGATGCGCTCTCGATCAAGGCTTCGCGTGGGGCACTGGAATACCCGCAGGTGGAGTGGGTGGACGGCATTGAAAACCCTGCTGAGGCTTTCCCCAATATTGTGCGCTGGCTAGTCAAGCACGGCTATAGCGATAGCGACATCGCCAAGGCCATCGGGGGCAATGTCATGCGGGTGCTGAAAGCAGTCTGGTACAAGTAGGCCGGGAGGGGATATGCATATAGAAATCAACGGTCTACGCCTCGGGTACGACGATAGCGGTGGGGACAAAACCGCCTTCGTAACCCTGCACGGTGGCCCCGGCATGGGCAGCCGCAAAGGGGATTGGGCTACCTTCCAGCCCCTCACCGACACCTATCGGCTGATTAGTTTCGACCAGCGCGGCAATGGTGAGTCCGAAGGAGCCGAGCCCTACTCCCACGAGCAGTTCGTAGCCGACCTCGAGGCTCTGCGGCAGAAGCTGGGTCTGGGAAAAATTGTCCTGCTGGGAGGCTCGTATGGGGGTTATATCGCCCTCGAGTACGCTCTTCGTTACCAGGACAACCTTCACGCCCTGATTCTGCGGGACACTGCGGGCAGCAACCGCTATAAGGACACCAGCAAGCAACGGGCCTTGCAAAGCGGTTTCCCAATGGATCAAGATCGGCTGGATCGGCTCTTCGCCGGACAAATGCGCTCGGATGAGGACTTCCGCCAGAGTTACGCCATGATTCAGCCCCTGTATACCGTTCGCCGCGACCCCACCCAGGAAGCCCAGCGGCTGGTCGAGATTCCCTTCCGCTACCAGACCCACAACTGGGCTTTCAGCCGCAATCAAGCCAATTTCGACCTCACGGCTCAGTTGCATACCATCAAGATTCCGGTGCTGGTGACGGTGGGTCGTCACGACTGGATCACGCCGCTGGAAGCCAGTGAGGAACTACACGCCTTGCTGCCGGATAGCGAGTTGATCGTCTTCGAGCACAGCGGGCACTCGCCCCAGCTCGAGGAGCACCCGGCGTATATCGTGGCGCTGCGGAGCTTTTTGGGCAGACGCTTGTCTTAGGGTTATTCATGAGCGCAAAAGATACAGGTAAAGCGGTTTTCATGAACAAGGGCTCATGACCTTGACCAGGAACTCAATTGTAGATGCTTGAAAAGCTCTGCTCGCACGGGCAAAGCCCGCCGCTGTGCGGCTAGTGCTCGCACGGGCAAAGCCCGCCGCTGTGCGGCTAGTGCTCGCACGGGCCAGGGTGCGGCTGCAACTCATTTTTGCCTGAAGATTTCCCCAAAACGCTTCCCCGGTTAAGTGCCGTTTAAGTCGGGAATGCCAGACTGATCGCGTTGCCCACCTCACACCGTGGAGAGGGGTTTAGCCTCGCCATAGGAATTGCTCTCACAATGGCCAAGGAGAACGCGATGAAGATGAAGGCTTCAAAACTTGCGGTGTTCGCTCGCAACCTTGCTTTGAGTGCGATATTCGCACTGGTCACGGCTTGTAGCAGCGCCGGAGGCCCACCCGTTCAAGTCGGCCCTGACCTGACTCTCGCGCCCACCAACACCCTGGCCTGCCAGGATGGTTTCCCTGTTCAGATCAACCCCAGCTTCCCGCAACCATTCACGCTGCAAGGTGCGCAGTCCTGCACGCTACTTTCTTTTTTCGGGGGGGAACAAGCGGGCGTGCCAGGAACGGTGGTCTCAGCAAACATTCGCATTGGTAACGTTACTGGGCCGATGCGCTTCGTACGGATGCGAATTCTCTTCCAGAATAATAATATCGGCTTCGACCGGGCGTGCTGTTCGGTGGAGCAGTTCGGCCAGGTGTTCACGCCAGCCGCCAATGCTGTAACCACCGTGGCCCTGAACTTCCCGATGACCCGTGACCCCACCCCATCCCCCAACGACACCACGACGCTCGCCGCCGCCGACCTGGTAGGTCTCGAGATCCTCGCTCCCAACGTGCCCATTCCCGGAAATTGGACGAGGAACGGGGGGCCTCAACTGGGTTTACCCGACTACATCTACTTTCCGGCCCTGTCCACTCGTGTAAATGCACCCAGCAGCAACCTGCGTTCGGATGGAAGCTACAGCGGCTTCCTTCCCTCATTCAACCTGAACTTCGTGCGGCGATGAGTATACTCAGGCTCTCCCAGGATTCTTTCCGAAAACCGCGCTAAGGATTGGTGGGTAGGCTCGTCGGAGCTGGGTCGAAAGCTGGTATGCCAAAGCCGAACTGGCTGTAGCCGGTAAGCTCGGCGGCGGGTTTGGGACTGCCTCCGCCGGTTGGGTCGGCAGCATTAATGCGTACCAGGCGATAGTTGGCGAGGTTGCCCACCCATAGATTTCCTGCTGCATCGAAGGCCAGCCCTCGAGCGCGTTTGAGTGCGGGGCTGGTGAGCACTAGGGGGACAGGGTTGCCGCTGGTGCTGAGCTGGGCGGATGTGTACATGGTCAAAGAAGCGCTGTTGTAC
>JADMIM010000191.1 GCA_015478585.1 Thermaceae bacterium
TTTGGGAGGCGATTTAGGACACCTTTTTGGGGGCAATTTTGGACGAGTTTTCCGCTGCGGGCGGAGTTACGAGTTACGAGTTACGAGTTGTGAGTTACGAGTTGGGGGTGGGGGTGGGTATTTGATATAATGCGGGGGATACTACGGGAGTTGATAGGAGATTGTATGGGTGCTGATGCTTTTGGGGGTTATTTTTCTTCGGTGGTGAGCGACTATGCGGGTGGGAAGGCTACGGAGCATACATTTCGGCCTGCGCTGAAGAGGCTGGTTGAGGAGATCGCGCCGGGGGTGAGGGCGACTAATGAGCCGAAGCGGGTGGAGTGCGGGGCTCCTGATTATATTGTGACGCGGCCTGAGAGATACGGGTCGCTGACTATCGGGTATATGGAGGCGAAGGATATTGGTAAGCTGACGCCTGATATTGAGAAGGGCGACCAGATGCGGCGATATCTGAAGGCGCTGCCTAATCTGGTGCTGACGGATTATCTGGAGTTCAGGTGGTATACGGAGGGGATGCAGAGGCAAAGGGCGCGGCTGGCGAGCGTGGGGGCGAATAGGACGCTGGTGCGGGAGAGAGATGGGGAGGGGGAAGTGCTGAAGCTGTTGCAGAACTTCCTGAACCACGCTGTGCAGCAGGTGAGCAAGCCGGAGGACCTGGCGCTGAGGATGGCGCGTCTGACGCATATTATTCGGGATATTATTGTGGAGGCGTTCGAGAAGGATGTGGCGTCGCCACTGCTGAGGGGTTGGCGGGAAACGCTGGCGAAGGTGTTGATCGCGGATTTGAACCAGCCGGAGAAAGCGGCGGAGTTCGCGGATATGTTCGCGCAGACGCTGGCTTACGGGTTGTTTTCGGCGCGGATTATGGACAAGACGCCTGATGATTTCAGCAGGCAGGAAGCGCAGTATTTGATTCCGCCTACGAACCCGTTTTTGCGAGATTTCTTTTATGAGATTTCGGGGCCGAGGCTGAACGATGAGCCGTTTGTGGGGTTTGTGGATGACCTGGCGGCGCTGCTGGCGCATACGGATATGGAGAGTGTGCTGGCGGATTTTGGGAAGCGGACGCGGCAGGAAGACCCGGTGGTGCATTTTTACGAGACGTTTCTGGCGGCTTATGATCCGAAGCTGAGGGAGGCGCGTGGGGTTTATTACACGCCTGAGCCTGTGGTGTCGTACCTTGTGAGGTCGGTGGACAGGCTGTTGAAGGAGAGGTTTGGGTGCCCGGATGGGCTGGCGGATGCGAGGAAGGTGACGGTGGCGAACAGGGACCCTGGGCTGAAGGTGAAGGGTACGAATGAGATGCGTAAGACGGTGGAGAGCCACAGGGTGCTGGTGCTGGACCCGGCTTGCGGGACGGGGACTTTCCTGTATTCGGTGGTGGACCATATACGGGCGGAGTTTATGGCGAGGAACGACGCGGGGATGTGGTCGGGGTATGTGAAGGAACATTTGCTGCCGAGGCTGTTCGGGTTTGAGTTGTTGATGGCTCCTTACGCGGTGGCGCACTTTAAGCTGGGGTTGCAGCTGGCGGGACGGGATTTGCCTGAGGAGGAGCGTGGGGAGTGGGCGTATGACTTTGGGAGCGAGGAGCGGCTTGGGGTGTATCTGACGAATACGCTGGAGGGGGCGCACGAGTATACGGGGCTGCCACTGCTGACGCAGTTTGTGGCTGACGAGACGAACGCGGCGAACAGGGTGAAGCGGGACTTGCCGATTATGGTGGTTATGGGTAATCCGCCTTATTCGGGGCATTCGGCTAATAAGGGGGAGTGGATTAGCGCGCTGGTGAGGGATTATTACAAGGTGGATGGGCAGCCGCTTGGGGAGAGGAATCCGAAGTGGCTACAGGATGATTATGTAAAGTTTATCAGGTTCGGGCAGTGGAGGAT
>JADMIM010000099.1 GCA_015478585.1 Thermaceae bacterium
AATCAGCACCGAGGCCGACGGCCCCAGGGTATTTTGTGCCCACTGGCCCACCGCGCCTTGGGTGTCGCGTAACAGCGCCGAAAGCACCAAGAGCAGCGGCAAGCTGGGGATGGTCAGCATGAAGTCAATCAGCCTCGAGACCACGATGTCCAGGTCTAGGCCAAAACGGGCAAAAAGCCCCCAGATAGCTACCGCCAGCACCACTCCCCAAGTCAGGGCCAGCCCCAGCAGGGAAATCCCGTTGGAAAAGCCCCGCGCACCGGCCAAAAAAGCCTGCACGTTGCTTCCCGCCAGCACCCAGGCCAGGTTGGCAATAAAGTACAGCAGCCCATAAAAAAGTACCCAAACCCCCACCCGCCAAACCCAGGCCAGCCCGGTAAGCCGGGTGGCCTGTGAGGAGGTTTTTGCCAGGGGGCCAGCGTAAAACCTGAAGGGGCGGCCCGAAAAATAGCCTGCCACAAGCCCCATTACCATGCCGATGAACAAGCTCACCAGGGCTGCCGTGAAGCCCACCAGGATTTCGATACGGGTGCCGTAGAGAATGCGCGAGAACACATCGCGCCCCAACTCGTCGGTGCCCAGCCAGTGTTTAGCTGAGGGAAGCTGAAAGTATTGCGAGGCCAGGTCGCCGCTGATAGGAAGGGCGGTAGGGTCGTAAGGGGCCAGGCGAGGGGCAAAAATCGCCACAAAAATCAGCACAACCACATACACCAGCGCTGCCAAGGCCAACCGGTGCTTGCGAAAGCGCCGCCAGGCCAGGGCCGATAGCGACTGCGACTTGGGAGGTTGAGTAAGGGCTCTGGTTGCCATAGCGTACCTCAGCTATACCGAATGCGCGGGTCTACCACTGCGTAAAGCAGGTCGGCGATGAGGTTGAAGATTGAAGTAATGAGGGCCAGCATGGCCAAGGCAGCCATTGCCACGTTGTAATCCTTACTGACCAACGACTCCAGAATCAGTTGCCCCATACCCTGATAGGAAAATACCCCCTCGGTCACGACGGCCCCGGCCAGTACTCCGGGCACGCTCAGACCTACCAGGGTCACGATGGGTATCAGGGCGTTGCGCAGGGCGTGTTTGTAGAGCACCACCCGCTCCCCCAAGCCCTTAGAGCGGGCAGTGCGCACGAAGTCCAGTGAAAGCACCTCGAGCATGCTCCCGCGCATGAAGCGCGTCCAGGCAGCCATCTGGATCAGCGAAAGGGCAAAAACCGGTAGGGCCAGATTCCAGGCCCAATTACGGATAAACTCGAGGAAACTGGTGGTTCCAGCTCTTACCTCGGCAAAGGTGGTGTAGGGTACTTGGGCCACCGGCGGAAAGGCCGGAAAGCCGGGGATGTGGTCAGGGAGCCATACCGCGAAGGTATAGAGCAGCAGAATGCCCAGCACGAACACCGGAACCGAGAACCCCAGAAAAGCCAGGGTGGTGATGATGTTATCGGCCAGGCTATACTGCCGCACCGCACTGAAAATTCCCGCTGGTATGGCTACACACAGGGCCAACAAAAAAGCCCCACCAGAAAGAATCAGGGTATTGGGCAGGCGCTCTCTAAATACCTTTTGCGCCGCCGGAACCGCATAGGTGCGCGACTGCCCGAAATCGCCCTGGATGGCCCGCCCCAACCATTTGAAGTAGCGCACGTAGATGGGTTGATCTAGGCCATAGGCGTGGCGCAGTTGGTCGAGTTGCTCTTGGGTCATGCGGGGGTTAGCCTGGCGCAGTTCGTCCAGTGGGTCGCCAGGCTGCAAGGCCAGCAGGGTAAAAATGACCACCGAAGCTGCAAACATCAAGGGGATGATTTGCAACAAACGCCGTAGGGTATAGGCCAACATGCTCCACAGTCTACTGTCTAGCCATGCCTTGTTATCCGCCAAAGGGTGGAAAAACAAAGCCGCCAGGGAAAACCCCTGGCAGCTCGATACCACGCTGGTCTACTTGCTTTTAGAGAGGTTAATGCCGCCGTATTTGGCCTGGTCGTAGAGGTTTTGTGCTCCCCGCGAGATCCAGCCAATCTCCCAGGGGTTCCAGCCTGGATAGCCGTTGCCACCAGAATAGGCCGAGGACACGAAGTTGACCAGCCCGTTGCGGACGACGTAGTAATTGGAGCGGAAACGTAGGGGCAGGGCGGGCAGCTCGTCGGCCCAGACTTCCTGAGCCTGAGCAAAAAGGGCCTTACGCTTGGCCACATCGAACTCCACTACGCCCTGGCTGGTCAGCTTGTCGAACTCGTCGTTCTTCCAGCCACCCACGTTCTGCCCGGCGTAGTTGTTGTCTTTGGTCGGTACCGAAATCGCCCCGCTGTTGAGGTTTTTGTACTGGAACAGGGCTCCGTTCTCACCTAGGTTGCTGACCCAGGCAAACATGAACATCAGCCATTTGCCTTCCGAGGCCCGTTGGATGAAGTCATCGGCAAAGACCACCGAGCTGGGTGCGTTATTAACCCGCACCGTAATCCCAATCTGCTTCCATTGGTCAATGAAAAGCTGCTGGGTACGCTCGCGGATAGCCTGACCGGAGGTGGTGGTGAAATCCAGTTCGAACTTTTTACCGTTGCGCACCAGAACACCGTCGGGGCCGGGTTTCCAGCCTACTTCAGCGAGCAGTTGCTTGGCTTTTTCGGGGTCGTAGGGGTATTTCTTGACGTTGGGATTAAAGAGCGGGTTGGTCGAGGCTACCCAGGTGTTGGACACCGGCTCGGCTCCGTTGAAAAACGCCTTGACCCAGGCATCCCGGTTGAGGGCATACAGCAGGGCCTGGCGGGTACGCTTGTCGTCGAGGGTGAGGTCTTTGACTTGCTGGACGTTGGGGAATTTGTTGATGTCAATGTGCTCCCAGACCGGCCCTGGCACTCCCCATACATCAAAGCGCCCCGGAGCACGCGCCAGGAGCTGTTTGCTACTGGCCTGGTCGCCGGTAATGGATACCGAGGAGGTAGCGTCAATGCCGCCCCCCAGGATGGCCACCAGCAGCGAGTTGGTGTTTTGGATAATGCGGTAGACCACCCGCTGTACGTATTTATCGGCCCCACCTGCCGGGGTGACAGCGCTGAAATTGGGGTTCTTGGTCATCTCGATGGCGCTATTGGCCGTCCAACGGCTTACCTTGAAAGGCCCCGAGTAGGCCATCTTGCCCGAGTTGATGTATTGCTGCGAACCAAACTGTTGGAAGAAGTTACGGTAGAGGTCGTTGAGTTTTTGCGCGTCTTTATCGGGGTTGAGAGCGGCGGCAGCAGCTTTTACTTTGTCCCATTCAGGCTTCATGATGTGGGCCGGGGCGATAAAGCTGGGGCTGGCCCCTACCAATGAAACGGTTGCGTCGTAGTAGTAAGCAGGCTCGAAGGTCAGGGTGAAGTTTTGCTTGTCCTTGACGCTAAGTTTGACCCGCGACCAGAAATCGGGGTTGGGCACGGCCATCCCTTTAGCTTTGGCGACATCGAAGACAAAAGCGATGTCGTCGGTAGTGAGGGGTTCTCCGTCCGACCACTTGAGCCCGCTCTTGAGCGTCAGGTCAACCTCGAGGCGCTTCTTCCCCCCCCCAATATCGCTGACCCGCAGGCGCTTGTTGGCCTCGGTTGGTGTCTCAGTGACGGCTACTGGCACTAGCTCGGAGTTGAGGTTGAGGGTAAACAAAGGGGTATAGAGATATTGCTCCACTTCGGTTTTGATCACCTGGTTAGAGACAACATTGAGAAAATCCCCCATCAGCAGCTTGGGTTCCTGCGATGCCCCGATAATCAGGCTATTATCACTTGGCCCCGCCAGAGCAGCCCCAGCAACTAACGCTAGACCGAGGGCTACGAGTGCATTGCGTTTCATTCAGCCTCCTTTTGGGATGTTAAGGTTGTGGCATTTATCGCCGTTCCCATTATAGGCACATGAGCATCCCAATCAAATTTGGCCAATGCCAAGCCTCCTCCCAGGCCAGGCAAAACACTGCTCCAGGCGAGGTTTTATCTCCCAATCCACCGATTGGTGGATGCCCCATCCCTCATCCAGCAGCTAAGGGACACCTCCCTCATTCCACCTCTTTACCCCAAGGAGAAGGTCTTTACAGGGTTTTCCACGAATACCCTGTATGGTCGAATTACCCGAGGTACGGGTTATACCAAGTTCAGGAGCGTAACTGCGGGAAATGCTATAACCAAGAACCCCTCTCCTTTGAAGAGAGGGGCACTTTATTGGATCCTGATTATGTTTGCAAAGTGGGACTAAACCCCTACTTGCCCAATGAATCCCCCAGCCGCCACCACCTGCCCAGCATCTAGCTTGATGGGCAAGGCTGCTAGCGCCCTGGGGGCAGGGCCACCCACTACCTTGGCCCCGTGGTGAGGGTCGTACATGCTGCCGTGGCAAGGGCAAACGATATCTCCCTGGGCCAGTGACCCCACCGCACACCCCCGGTGGGTGCAAATTGCCGAATAAGCCACCAGGCCCTCGGCAGCGTGTTTAGCAGTATCCATATCTAGGGTTTTGGGGTCTAACTTGACCAACACGATCATGGCATTGCGGTCTTTGTTGATATTTTTGCTGCTGGCATCCATAGGGTAGGCCATCAGCAAGCTCTCAGCAGGAACATCCTTAGCCAAGATGGGCTTGCCTGCCATGTCACCGGTGGCATGAACCAGAATATCCCCGGCCTTGACCACCGAGGCCGACTCAGCCAATACCTGTCCAGTCGCCAGGGCCAGACCCAAACCCAGCGCGCCCTTGAGAACCTCGCGGCGACCCATTGTGTCTTCTAGTTTGCGCTTTGCTTTTTTAGCCATTCTCACTGCCTCCTTCGCTTCGCAGCTTAGGGGGAGCGGGTGAAGTTATCGTGAAGACGATGCTAATCCTATTTCAGAGACAGACCCGAGAACGCTCACTCCCAAACTGGCTCGAGCTAACTTTGGGTGTGCCCACTCGAGCGGGTTCTGTTTTGTAGGGATAAAGCGGTAAACTTCGGAATATGAAACTGGGCGTGTTCAACCCTATTTTTGGCAACCTCAGCCTCGAGCAGTTGTTGGAAACCCTGCCCAAGTTGGGTCTCGAGGCTGTCGAGATGCGCAGTGGGCCGGTGGACAGCCGGGAGATTGCCGCCGGGCGCTATCCAGCTCAACAGCAATGCGACCCCCAGGTGCTGCTGGCGGATAAAGGCAAGCTCGACGAGTTTGTACAGGCTTTCAGGGTCGCCAACATCCAGATTAGCGCCTACTCTTGCCACGGCAACCCCGTCCACCCCGACCCCAGCCAGGCCGAGCTATTTCATGCCGCTTTCGAGCGCAGCGTGCGCCTGGCCGAAGCCAGCGAAGTCGGGGTGGTGGTGGTGTTTTCCGGCACGCCGGGCGGCTCACCAGAAGATAAGACCCCCAACTGGATTACCTACACCTGGCCGCCAGAATATGCTCAGGCGCTGGAATACCAGTGGCAGCAGGTGCTCATTCCCTACTGGAAGAAGGCCGCCAACTTTGCCAAGGCCCACGGGGTGAAAATCGCGGTGGAGGCCCATCCAGGGTTTAGCGTGTACAACCTGGGCAGCTTCCTGCGGCTGCGTGAGGCGGTAGGCGAGAGCATAGGCATGAACTTCGACCCCTCGCACCTGTTCTGGCAGGGGGTAGACGTGGTGCGGATGATACGGGTGCTGGAAGGCATGATTTACCACGTTCACGCCAAAGACACCTACCTCGACCCGGTGAACCTGCCGGTCAAAGGCGTGCTAGACCTATCCAAAGACCTCAAAGACCGTCCCTGGTATTTCCGTAGCGTGGGCTATGGCATGGGTGAGAAGGTCTGGCGCGACATCGTGAGCGCCCTCAGGACGAGCGGCTACGACTACGTGCTCTCCATCGAGCATGAAGACGCGCTGGCCTCGAGGGTCGAGGGGGTGAAGAAAGCCATCAGCGTGTTGAAGAGCGCTATCTTGAGTGAGTCGGCGGGCGGAGCGAGTTGGACGGTATAGAAATCAGCCCGACCCAGGAATCGGATAACAGTTAACTGTCCTTAGCCTTTCTAACTTTAGCGGAGACCCTATGCCCAAACGCCCCAAGAAAACCGCCCTCAAAGCCGAGCCCAACGCCTACGGCGGCCCTTCTGCTACAGTGCCTGGTACTCCTGTGCGGGTGGGCATCGTAGGGGCAGGCGGTATCGCCAACCAGCACTACCGGGGCTACACCACGGCGGGGGCCGAGGTGGTAGCTTTCGCTGACCCCTACCTCCCTACCCGTGAGCGCCGCGAGAAGGAGTGGAGCATCCCCGGCTATGCCAGCGTGGATGAGCTGCTCGAGCACACAGGACTGGAGGCCATCTCGGTCTGCTCGCCTAATGCTTTCCATGCCGATGCTACCGTCAAAGCTGCCCGGGCCGGAAAACACATCCTCTGCGAGAAGCCCCTTTCGATGAGCTTAGAGCAGTGCCAGACCATGATTCAGGCTGCCCAAAAAGCTGGAGTGGTGCTGCAAACCGGCCACCACCTGCGCTCGAACTTGCTGGTAGAAAAAGCCCGGAGCCTGATTCAGTCAGGTGCTCTGGGGAAAATTACCTTCATCCGGCTACGCCAGGCCCACGACTGGGGCGGCCGAAAAACTGTAGCCCCCTCGTTTGGATTGCTGGCCAACTCCGGCGGCGGGACGATGCTCGACAACGGCTGTCATATGTTCGACCTGGCCCGCTTTTTGGGCGGTGAGGTGGCCAATGTCTTCGCCCGCACGGCCACCTTGGGATTCGATATCGAGGTCGAGGACGTTGCGGTAGCGAGCCTCGAGTTTGCCTCGGGGGCCTTGGGCAGCGTGGAAAACGCCTGGACGGCCACCGGCTGGGAGGAGGGCTTTTGGGTGTATGGCACCGAGGGCGCTTTGGAATGCACCAATCGCCTGGGAAAGCGGGTTCTGCGCCATGCCTATCGCAGTTCGCCGGGAACCACCTGGGACAAGCTCGACGAAACCCTCTACAACTTCGTGGATGAGGGTGGGCACAGCCGGGAAATCGTGAACTTTATCCGCTCCATCCGTGAGGGCACACCGGTGGTCTGCACTGGCCAGGACGGCATGGAGTCGGTGCGGCTGGTGCTCACGGCCTACGAAAGCGCTAAAAAAGGTAAACCCCTCTCGGTAAAGCAATGAGTCTGGCTCAACCCGTACAAAACTTGGCCCAGGCCAGGCTCGCTACCTATACCATCTTCTTCGTCTGCGGGTTTCTACTGGCGGCGTGGGTCTCGAGAATCCCGGCCATCAAGACTCATCTGGGCTTGGACACGGGTGAACTCGGCCTGATTTTGCTGGGTGGCCCAGCTGGTCTGGTCAGCGCTATGCCCCTCACTGGCGCAGCAATTGCCCGCCTGGGCAGCCGCAAAAGCGTTAGTGTGGCCTCTTTGGGGTGTGCCCTGGCTTTGCCTCTGCTGGCCCTCGCGCCTATGGGGTGGCTGCTGGCTTTGGCCCTGTTCGTGTTCGGCTTTTTCAACGCGGCAATGGATATCTCCATGAACGCCCAGGCCGTCGAAGTGGAAAAGCGCTATGCCCGCCCCATCATGTCGAGTTTTCATGCCCTGTTCAGCCTGGGCGGTCTGATTGGCGCAGCTCTGGGGGGAGCGGCTGCGGCCATCGGCATGGAACCAGCGAGTTTTTTTGGCCTGATCGCCCTTATTGCACTTTTGATGCTGGGGTGGGCTATCGGCCCTTTGCTGGTTACACCGCCTGTTCCCAGCGGCCCTTTGTTCGTTTGGCCCAAAGGTATTCTGCTGGGCCTCGGCCTAATCGTGTTCTGTACTGGGCTGGGCGAAGGGGCGGTGGGCGACTGGAGCGCGGTGTTCATGCGGCAGGTGATTGTAACCAGCGAAGCCGTGGCCGCGCTGGCTTTCTCAGCTTTCTCGGTGGCAATGGTGGTGGGGCGCTTGAGTGGAGACTGGCTGAATCACCGTTTCGGGGCGGTGCAGTTGGCAAGGGTTGGTGGCCTGCTCGCTGCGAGCGGGTTCGTGGTGGCGCTGGTCTCGAGCCAACCTGGATTGGCTATGCTGGGCTTCATGTTGGTGGGCCTGGGCTACTGCACGCTGTTTCCCCTGGTATTTAGTGCTGCCGGAAACACTCCAGGGGTCTCTCCCGGCATCGCCCTAGCCTCCGTGGCAACGTTGGGCTATATGGGATTTCTGGCCGGGCCACCCCTGATCGGGTTGGTAGCGCACGCCACTTCGCTGCGGGTTTCTTTCATGCTGGTGGCTGCTCTGGCCCTTCTGATTTCCCTCATGGCAGGCTTGTTGCGGCCCCACCGATAGGCAAATGTCGTATAGATGACGTAACTTTCTCCAAACCGCAACTATTTTGAAGGGGGAGTCTTGGATATGAAAATCATAGGCTTGATGGTAGCTCTGTTGCTCTCGGGGGCCTTAGCTCAGCGCATCGGGCAGACTGCACCCGATTTCAAGCTAGCCGACCTTAACGGCAACATCGTCACGCTGATGTCACTTCAGGGTAAGCCCGCAGTCATTACCTTTTGGGCTAGTTGGTGCACGGTCTGTAAAGCCGAACTGCCCAAGTTGCACGCCCTGGCCAGGGAGAAACAGATTGACTACTACGTGATTAGCCGCGAACCCGCCGATAGCCAACAAGTGGTGCGGGCTTATATGAAGCAATACCCCGCGTTTACCCCACTGATCAGCCTGAGGAACGGCGATCAGGCGGTGGACGTGGCGGATCGCTACAAGATATTGGGTCAGCCATGGACATTCGTGCTCAACGCCGAGGGCAAGGTGGTGGGTGTTCAGGCTGGTGCGGTGAACATGGATTTGTTCAAGAAGGAATTAGCCCAAGCGGGCCTACAGTAGTGCCCTCGAGGGGAATAAAACATCGTCTTGGCGTGGCTTTATTACCTACATGGAACATCAAACTCCTTGTTATGCCCTGCGTAATCTACTCATAAAGCCATTTCATACTCCCATAACGCAGCGACCCCACCCCGCACCGGGAAGCCACAAATCGCTCATAACCCCTGGTGTGAGCTTAATATCCGAGCAGGCCCACTCCCGTAGTACAATCCTCTCTTAGATGAGAGAATTTCCTTCCTACATCAAAGTAGACCTGGCCGAGCTATGGCGGACGGTGGTGCGCTATTGGTGGATTCTGCTGCTGATTTTTGTATTTGTAGCGGCAGCAGGCTACTTCATAAGTAAGCGCCAGAAACCCGTGTACGAATCCACTGCGCGGCTTTTGGCTGCGCAGTCGTCGGGGTTTGCGATTGGTCAGTTTCAGAGCCTTCCTACCGCCAGTCCCCTCGATAGCCAGGCTTATATCCAGGCCGCCCTGAGCACTCAGGTAATCGCGGATACCTTCAACCTGGGAGCGGGGCCACAAAACCAGCAAGTTCTGGACAACTTGCGCAAGAAATTGCGGGTGCGGGCTATAGATGGTCGGCAAACCAGCGTAATTATCCTCAATGCTCGAGATACCAGCCCCGCCAACTCCACCAAACTTGCCAACGCCTGGGCCGATGCCCTGCGGCGCTGGGACGACCAGCGGGTGCGCTCGACCTTCCGGCTCAACCGGCAGGCTCTGGAAGCCCAACTGAAAGTGCTCAATGCCGATATTTCTCGTCCTGGAGCTACCGCTCAGGATATAGACGCTCGCCGGACTCAGATTGCGGGTGTGCAGCGCGACCTGGACTTGATACGGGCACTCGAGCAGGGTGCTACGGGGCAGCTCAGCCTTTTGGATGCCGCCGACCTGCCCAGCAAGCCTGTCGCTCCCCGACCCCTGTTTACCGCTATCCTGGCTGGGATACTGGCCCTGGTTTTGGGTTTCTTGGTGCTGTTGCTGCGCGAAGCCACGACCCGCAGGGTGCGAGGCTCGGAGGAGGCTGCCGAAATTAGCGGGCTGCCCGTTTTGGGCGAGTTTCCCAGAGTTCCTAGCCTTCAGGGGCGCGACCTCCCCCGCGAAGCCGCCAGCTATCTGCGCACGTATGTCAACCGTAGCCTGATGGACGAGCATCCCAAAGTGGTCGCTATCACCAGCCCCGAGTCCGGGGAGGGCAAGAGCAGCGTCTCCCTGGCCCTCGCCAAAGCCTATGCCAGGGCGGGCAAGCGCACCTTGCTAATTGACCTCGACCTGCGCAAGCCCGTACTGCACAAGGAGTTCGGCCTTACCTCGGGAGCCGACATCATCTCGGTTTTGCGCGACCCGATGTTTACCTTGTCGGCTCATCAGGTCGAGGCGGGTTTGCACGTTTTGCCCTGTCTGCAAATTTTGCCCGACTCTGCCGAGCTGCTGGCCGAGCATTTCCGCCCTTTCCTGCGCCGCTTGTTGGAGGTGCAGGACTGGGATGTGGTGGTGATTGATACTGCACCCATCCTCGAGGTCACCGATACGCTCATCATCGCCCCCCAGGTCTCTGGCCTGGTGGTGGTGGTAAGCGCGGGTTCGACCAACCGCCGCCGCCTGAATGCCGCCCTGGACAGTCTCAAACGTATTGGGGCACGGGTGATTGGCGTAGCCGTCAACAATCTACGCTCGGGCGAGGGTCTTACCGCCTCGAGCCGGGGTTATGGTTCCTACGGCTCCAAATACCGAGTTACCCCAGGCTCCAGCACCGAGGAGCGCGATATCCGCCAGACTTCGGAGTGGTGAGGGGTGAGAAAGCAGAGGGCTGAACGCAAAACGTCGAACGACTAACGCCTTGCCTCTGGGACGCAAACCGCTCTATTTCAAATAGCTATTCCACCACTCGAGGTAAGCCTCCAGTCTTGCCACCCGGCGGTCGGGGCGGCCTGCCCTGGAAAGCTCGTGGCCCTCTTCGGGAACCCGAAAAAACTTGGTGGGTACGCCTTTTTGCAGGAGCAAGGTGTACCAGGTTTCGCCCTGGTCAATGGGGCAGCGGTGGTCTTGTTCGGAATGTACTACCAGGGTGGGGGTTTGTACTTGATGCACCAGGCTCAAAGGGCTTTTCTGCCACAGCACTTCGGGCTTGTTCCAGGGCTCTGCACCCAGCTCGAGGCGGGTAAACCTGGGCCCGATATCGGAGGCCCCGAAGAAGCTGAACCAATTGCTGATGCTGCGGTCGGTGACTGCCGCCTTGAAACGCTCCGGATGCCGTGCAGTGAGCCAGTTGGTCATGTAGCCCCCATACGAGCCTCCCGCCACCCCCACGCGCTGGGGGTCGAGCGGAAACTGGGCCAGCACGCTATCCAAAAACCCCAACAAATCGGCCTCGTCAATGTCGCCCCAGCGCGTGCCCAGCACGGCAAACTCCTGCCCGTAGCCGGTGGAGCCACGGGGGTTGGCATAGGCCACCGCAAAACCCGCGGCCCGAAACAACTGCAACTGGAGCATCAGGGCGTTGCCAAACGCGGTATGGGGGCCACCGTGAATGTACACCACGAGCGGATGCGGCCCACTGCCTTCGGGTAAAAGCACCCATCCGGCCACCTGATGGCCCTCAGGCGCGGCATAACTCACCGCCTGAGGCTGGGGCAAGCTGGCCAGCGTTTCGGCGTTGGGGTCGAAGATAACCTCACCGTTGCGGGTTAGGCGGGCAGCGTGGACGAACGACTCCGACAGGGTGTAGAGGTCGTCGGCGCAGAAAGCATAGCCCAGAACGCTGTGCTCGGCCCCACTGGCGAACTCGCTGTGGCCTTGGGGCGTGACCTCGAGAAGCCGGGCCGTACCCTGCTGAGTGACCACCAAATATAAGTTGCCCTCTGGCCCCATACGCGGGGTCTGTATCCCGTTGCCCATGCGCACGTCGGAGTTGACCGTGTTGAGAAAAGCCCCCTCGGCCAGCAAGCGAATCTCGCCGCTCAGAGCCCGGTGGTACAGCCTCAGTTCGGTGCCACCCCCGTGTTCGTGGGCGTGGGCTAGGTAGGCCAGGCCGCCGTCCGGGGTAGGCTCGAGGCCCACAATCGGCCCGGCTCCGCCGAAGAGTTCTTGGGTGTTGCCCTGCAAATCCAGCCAGTAGGCCCGTTGAACCCAGTTCCAGCGCTCCTGCTTGTTGCTCGAGGCCACCCAGTACAGACCCTCACCGCTGGGGTTCCAGACCACTTCCTCGACATCCAAGGGCCAGCTCAGCAACTTTTGGGTTTGTCCCAGTTGCCAGAGCCAGATTTCCCTGGGCTGGGTGGGCAACAACCCGCGCCCGTCGAACTTTACCGGCCAATCCTCATAGACTCTGGGGGCATCGGGTTTAGGCACGTCGCAGTCGCCCCTACTCAGCAGGGCAATTTTCGTACCATCCGGGCTCACTTTGTAGCCTTCAATCCCGGCTTTCAGATGAGTAATTTGCTCGGCTTCGCCCCCCACTAGCGGCAACCGAAACAATTGCGGGAGATTGTCTACCTTGCGCAAGAAGTAGATAAACTCGCCCTTCCAACAGGGGTTTTTGGCCTCTCCCTGGGTCAGAAAGCGCAGGCTTCCATCCCAAGTAGCCAGGCGTGAGCGGTATTTGGGGGAGTCTTTCTCCGGCTTCTCGATGTCGGTATACACGAAAAGGGGCTTGGAATGGGGGCCTTCGCTTAGGTCGGAGAGAAACTTGAGTTGATAGATCGAGTCGGGGGTCATGCCAACTAGAATACCTGACCGCTGGGTCAGTGGGGTGGGGCTCGAGGTCGGTAGGAATGCCCTACTGCCGCTGTGGGAAGGTCACGCTATACGCCACCGTGCGGCTTTGCCCTGGGTTGAGGGTGAATCTCAGGTGGTAGCCCTCGGGGGTGCGCTCGGCCTGAGGGAACTCGAGGGTGAAGGGCTGGGGGAAAAACTCGCTCAGCTCGACTTCCACGGCATAAATCTTGGGGTTGTTGAAGGTGGTGGTGACGCGGTATTTGTTGTTGGCTAATTGCTCGATGCGGCGCGGGGCCCGGCCTTGGGGGTCGGCTCCCAGGGTCAGGTTTACATCGCTGCCCTGGGCCGTGTCGCCGATGCTGGCTTGGCCTACGAACACCTTCTGGTCACGGATGCTCACGATTCCAGCAGCCAGATTTCCGGGAGCCTGGAAGCGGTAGCCGCGCACCAAGTCAAGCTCTTTAGCCGTGGGAAAACCCCCTTGGTAGCGCCAGGTGTAGACCGGAGCCACCTTGCTGCGGATAAAGGGGAGTTCGCTGATGCCGGGCTCGAGGGTCACAT